>JAMHUH010000812.1:0-2389 GCA_035904925.1 Nannocystaceae bacterium | reverse complement strand
CCGAGCAGTTCTTGGGTGGCTGGTGGCCGGCGTCATGGATCGCGCTTCCGGTCGGGCTCAGCTGCGCGGGCTTGGCCTTGCTCGCGTATGGGCTGGCGAGCACGCAGCAGCCTGGTCGAAGCGAGCCATGACGATCTCGGACGATCTCGGACAATCTCGGACGATCTCGGATGCCATTCAAATCGGCGGGTCCGGCTGTCCGATCGTGCGGCTGTCCGATCGTGCAGCTGTCTGATCGTGCAGCTGTCTGATCGTGCAGCTGTCCGATCGTACAGCTGCACGATCGGACAGCTGGGGCGAGCCATGTGCGGTGCTAGGCTGATTCGATGGTCTACGCCCCGCTGAATCGGCCAAGGGTTGGAGCACCGCGCTCGAGCAAGTCGCGACGAGCCAATCCCACGAGATTCGAGTGGGGTCCGGTGAGCGGGTCGTTGGAACGCGAGGCGGACCGGGCCGCCGATGCCGTCACACGCGGCTCGAGCCCGCCACGCGCAGCCCCAGTGGCCGTGGAGTCGAGCCGGTCCACGCCCCACGAGCCCGGCGGTGCGCCGCTCGAGAGCCATACCCGCGCGTTCATGGAGCGTCACTTCGGCACGGACTTCGCGGACGTTCGGGTTCATACCGATGCGCATGCGGCTCGGCAGGCACGCAGCGGCGACGCCCGGGCGTTCGCAGTCCACGACGACCTGTACTTCGCCGCTGGCGAGTATGCGCCCCACGCCCAGACGGGCCGGTGGCTGCTCGCCCACGAGCTCGCCCACACGGTCCAGCAGCGGAGCCTCGGCGGCCAAGCGCTCGCACGGCGGAGTCCCGGTGGCGAGCTGTCGAGCGCGAAGGTCAGCGCCGCGATCCAATACACGAACAAGCGCTTCGACAGCGACGCGCAGCGCGAGATCCAGCGCATGGTCGGCGCCGAGCCCGACGGTGACTTCGGCAAGAACTCGGCCCAGGCCCTCGCTCGCTTCCAGACCGACGCGAAGCTGACCATGGTCGATGGCAAGCTCGGACCCGAGACCCTCGACGCCCAGATGCGCTTGGCCGGCGTCACCAACCAAAGCGCGGAAGACAGCGCGGCCTACGTCGCGGCGCGCGATGTCATGCTGGTCGCGCAGCTCTACGATCTGCCGATCTCGCTCGCGCTCAGCGTGCACTTGGAGCCCGAGCAGACGGAACTCGTATCGACCCGCTTCGAGGCCGGTTCGGCGCTCGTGACCCTGGGCCCGCAGGCCTTCGTCGACAGCGAGACGCTTCGCGTGGCGATCGAGACCGGCCTGAACAACTCGGCGCCGATCGACCCGGCTCCCGGGCTTCGACCGCAGCGCTTGAGCGCCAAGCTCGAGCGCGCCGCGGTGCGCTTCAACGACGCGAAGCTCGAGGATCCTCGGGCAGTTCGTGTGGTTCAGAGTGCCGTCGGCGCCACACCCGACGGGGTGTTCGGCCCAGACACCGTCGAGCGCATCGCCGAGCTTCAGGCTGGTGGGACCGATGGGATGGTCGACGGCAAGCTCGATCTCGCGACCCTCGAGCAGGTCCACCGCGTGCTCGTGGAGCGCGAGGCCTTCGATGGGATCTTGCGCCTGATGATCGACTACTTCGACTTGGTCACCAAGGGGGCGATGAACATCCGCGCGCGCGAGCGTGTCCCGGGGCCACAGGGTTTTCCAGCCAATGGGCGCAACGTGCCGCTGGCACAGGGCCGGTCGAACTCGGTGGTCTGGATCTCGAACGACAGCCTCGGGAATTTCGAGCAGTCATTTCGCGTGATCGCCCACGAACTCGCGCACACACGCCGGGCGAGGACGCAGGGCGCGGGCAGTGAGCCGGCTGAAGAGTTCGAGGCCAGGAGCGAAGAGCTCTTGTTCCCAGGCTTGCCCGTGAGCGATAGCTTCCTGTTGAGTCAGGCGTGGTCCGTCCTGGCCAAATTCGAAGCGCTGACCGATGCCGAGCGTGTGGCCGCGTGGTCTCGATTCGAGCGCGTGCGTGCGTTGCTTCGCCGGCGGGTTCCGGGCCTGGCCGCCGATCTGCTCGCTGCTGGACGAGAACTGCTCGACAGCTACGAGCAACAGACCAAGGCTGAACCCTGATCGCATCTCATCGCGCCTGCGGGGCAGCGAGGACCCGGGTCCCGAGCGGGCAGGGCGAGGGTCCCCCGTGGTACTCGTCGTAGAGCTCGTCGAGGGCGTCGACTTCTTCGCTGCGATCTCCACCAGGGCGCCAGGGCACCACGCTCATCTCGTAGGATTCGCCCTCGAGCCTGATCTCGATCGGCCCGACGCGCCCGCCGGCCCTGTCCCACGCGAGCGCGAAGCTGCGTTCGTCCGGCAAGACCCATGCGCGCGGTCGACCGGGCTCGAGCGCGTGCTCCGACCAGGGTGGCGTTGGTGCTCCA
>JAMHUH010000811.1:0-18059 GCA_035904925.1 Nannocystaceae bacterium | reverse complement strand
GGTCGGGATCCTGGCCCAGCCCGACTGGCAGGACCCCGAGGCCTTCCTCGAGCTCGGCTTGCCCAACCTGATGTGGGGCGTGACCGCGGGCAACATGGACTCGCTGGTCAACCACTACACCTCGGATCGCAAGCGGCGATCCGACGACGCGTACACGGCTGGCGGCGTGGCCGGGCAGCGGCCCGATCGCGCGGTGATGATCTACGCGCAGCGCTGCCGCGAGGCCGAGTCGGCCGCGCGCGGCGAGGGCCGGCCCGCGGCGCTCGTGATCGGCGGGATCGAGGCCAGCCTCCGCCGAATCGCCCACTACGACTATTGGTCCGATCAAGTCCGGCGCAGCGTGCTGGTCGACAGCAAGGCCGACATCTTGGTCTATGGCAACGCCGAGCGCTCGATCCTCGAGATCGCCGAGCGCCTGGCCAAGGGCGAGTCGGGCAAGGACATTCGCGACGTTCGCGGGACCGCGGTGGCGATCCGCGAGCTGCCTGCGGGCTTCGTCGAGATCGACTCGAGCGACGTCGATCAGCCGCCCGGGTTGGTCAGCCTCCGACGCAAGGCCCTGGCCACGCCGCGCGAGCATACGGCGGTCCGCTTGCCGGCCTTCGAGGTCGTGCGCAACGACAAGGTCCTCTACGCCCACGCCTCGCGGGTGCTGCATCAAGAGGCCAGCCCGCACAACGGTCGGGTGCTGGTCCAGCGGCACGGCAACCGCGACGTGTGGATCAACCCGCCTCCGATCCCGCTCGAGACGCCCGAGATGGACGCGGTGTTCGAGCTGCCCTACCAGCGGCGTCCGCATCCGCGCTACGCCGACGCCAAGATCCCCGCCTACGAGATGATCAAGACCTCGGTCATGATCATGCGCGGCTGCTTTGGCGGCTGCTCGTTCTGCTCGATCACCGAGCACGAGGGCCGAATCATCCAGAGCCGCTCGAAGGACTCGGTCCTGCGCGAGATCGAGCAGATCCGCGACACCGTGCCGGGCTTCACCGGGGTCATCTCCGACGTCGGCGGGCCGACGGCCAACATGTGGCGGCTCGGCTGCAAGGATCCGAACATCGAGGCGGCCTGCCGCCGGCCTTCGTGTGTCTATCCGGGCATCTGCCCCAACCTGAAGACCGATCACTCGCCGCTGATCCAGCTCTATCGCGAGGCGCGGGCGCTGCCCGGCATCAAGAAGATCTTCGTCGCCTCGGGCCTGCGCTACGATCTCGCGGTCGAGTCGCCCGAGTACGTGCGCGAGCTGGCCACCCACCACGTCGGCGGCTACCTCAAGATCGCGCCCGAGCATGTCGCCGAGGGCCCGCTCAGCAAGATGATGAAGCCCGGCGTGGGCACCTACGATCGCTTCAAGGAATTGTTCGATCGCTACAGCGAGCAGGCGGGCAAGAAGCAATTCTTAATCCCCTATTTCATCGCCGCGCACCCGGGCACGACCGACGAAGACATGCTCGAGCTCGCGCTCTGGCTCAAGGCCAATGGCTTTCGCGCCGACCAGGTCCAGGCCTTCTTGCCCTCGCCGATGGCGACCGCGACCGCGATGTATCACTCGGGTCGCAACCCGCTCGCGAAGATCACCCGCTCCGACGACGCCGAGCGGGTCGAGGTGCCCAAGGGGCTCAAGATTCGGCGCTTGCACAAGGCGTTCTTGCGCTACCACGACCCCAACAATTGGCCGGTCCTGCGCGAGGCGTTGCGGGCCATGGGTCGTGAAGACTTGATCGGCGCGGGCAAGCATCAGCTGGTGCCGAGCTGGCAGCCCGCGGGGACCGGGACGGGCCAAGGTGGCGAAGGCCGCCGGGGCAAGCCCAAGCCCAAGCCGGAGGCGGGCGCGGCGTTGACCCAGCACACCGGGCTTCCGCCGCGCGAGACCAGCGTCCGCAAGCCTGGCAAGCAGCGCACCCGCTGAGCCACCCTGGCCGGCTCGAGCCGGCTCGCTGACACGCTCGCCTGGGCGTCGCCGCTCGAACGCGAGCCGTGTAGGATCGCCGCGTGACCGCTCGATCGAGCCTACCGCTGCTCACCCTCGCGACCACCCTCATGCTCGCGGGCACGGCCTGTCGCAATCGCGACAACGTCGCCGAGCGGATCATGGACGACCCGACCCGCTCGCTCGCGACGGCTCGCTGCGGCGGCACGGGTGGGATCGTTCGGCCCTTGATCATCGAGTGGCCGGCGACCGATCGCGCCTCGCTCGAGGGCCGGCTCGGTCGGGGCGTGGTCGTGGTTCGCTACGAGGGCTGCGTGGTCGAGGTCATGCGCGACTGCCAGGTGCCGGCGGCCAACTACGACTACGCCGCGATCACGCGCAAGAACGATCGGGTCGCGATCCGCAGCGCCGACGAGCTCTACGCCACGCTGCCGCTGAGCGCGGTCGAGCTCGAGGCCAAGCTGGCCAAGGCCGGCGAGCTCACGATCGCGATGGCCTTGGTCGGCAACTACGAGGCCCAGCGCTCGCGCTTCGACATCAGCGAGCTCGAGGGCCGCTGCCAAGGAGCGACCCACGTGATCGCGGCGGCGCAGGTCGGCGCGTTCGAGTTCTTCGCGGGCTCGGCCGCGGAGATCGGGACCAGCGTCGAGGTCGAGAACGTCGCGGGCGTCGGCGGGCGCAGCTCGGCCAGCCGCGAGCTGCTCAACAAAGATGGCGACGCGGTCGCGTGCGAGAGCTCGGCGCCTGGTGACGCGGGTCCGCCGGCCCAGTGCGGCGCGCTGCTGCGGCTCGAGCTCACGGCGCTCGATGGGATCGTGCCGACCTGTCAGCCCGGGAGCGTGTGGGACGGCAGCGGCTGCATCGTGCAGGCGAGCTCGCCGGCCGGTGGCGGCGGAACCAAGCCCGGCAAAGAGCGCGTCGCCCCCGAGGACTACGTCGGCTCCGAGCTGGCCACGCAGCTGTGCACGATCCAGATGCAGTGCCAGGCCGAGGAGTCCGGCATGGCCGCGCCCGAGGGCGACACCTACAAGCGCCAGATCGGTCGGTGCATGAAGATGATGGACGTGATGCTCAACGACTACTCCCGCCCGCAGGCCCGGCTCTGCCTCGAGAAGCACGAGTCGAGCGGATGCAGCGAGTTCAGCTCGTGCATGAGCGGCGACGCGCCGGGCGGTCCGGTGGATCCGGTGGATCCGACCGATCAGACCGCCTTCGACGAGGGAGGCGAGGGCGGCGAGGCTGGTTGGGGCGGCTATCGTTAGCGCGATCGCATCGGTTAGCATGATCCCGTTGGCTGGCTCCGATCCGAACTGCGACTCCGAGGCTCGAGAGCGGGTCGACGCGGCGGTGTTCGCCGACGCGAGCATGCAAGCGGGCGATCCCCGGGGCGAGCTGCTGGCGCTCGAGCTCGCGGCCAGCAACACCCGCGACCCGATCCGGGCGCGTCGGATCCATCGCGCCGCGCAGGTCGTCCGCGATCGCAACGCCGAGCTCGCGTGGCCGGACCTTCCGGAGCTCGAGCGCACTGCGCTGCGCGTGCGCTCGGGCTTCGTGCTCGCGCTCGGGCCCGACCTCGCCGCCGAGGCCCCCATGCGCGAGGGGCTGTCCGAGTCGCCGCGTTCGAGTCGAGGCCAGCTCGGCCAGCTCGGCCAGCTATTCGAAGGCGAAGACGAAGGCGAGGCCGAGGCCGACTCGCAGGTCGCACGCTCGACGAACGCGAGCGTGCGGGCGCTCGCCCGCTTGCTCGAGCATCCCGCGGCCAACCAGCTGCGCCGGATCCAGCTCGGCAGCCTCGCACCCGCCGAGCTCGACGCCGCGCTGGAGCTCTTGGCCGCGCGACCGGGTCAGCTCGAGCTGCTCGGGCTCGAGCTCAGCGGCCCCGATCAGCTCGACGCGATCAGCCCGACGCTGACGGCGATCGGGGCTCGCGGCTTGCGGATCGACTACGATCGCTTGACCAGCCTCTTGCTCGGCGCGGCGCAAGAGCGGATCTCGCTGACCCGCGCCAACCCGAGCTTCCCGCTGCGCAAGCTCTCGCTCGCGGGCTACGTCGACCCGAGCCCGCTCGCCGAGCTCGAGATCGACGCGCTCGATTGCTGGTGCCGCAGCAGCGAGGACCTGGCTCAGATCGCCGCGCTGCCACGCTTGCGTCGGCTCTGCCTGCGCCACGACGACGGCCTGCGCTCGCTCGGCGCGGCCTCGGGGCTCGAGGCGTTGGCGCTCCGAGTCGGGCTCGACGCGCAGTTCGAAGTCCTCGCCGAGCTGCCCGCGCTCGCTTGCTTGGCGCTGCACGAGCCGAGCGGTCTGGCGGCGGGCGCCCTCGCGGGCCTGTCGAGCCTGACGCGACTCGAGCTGCGCGACGCGATGCCCAAGCGGCTCGACGATCTCGGCGCGATGTCGGGGCTCGAGCTGCTCGGCTTGCGCGGCCGGACGCTCGAGCCAGGAACGCTGGACCTCGCGCCGCTGGCCGAGCTGCCCCGGCTGCGCTCGCTGATCCTCGACCTGTCCAACCACACCCCGCGTGGCTGCGAGCTCCTGCACCCCTTGCGCTCGCTGACGGTGATCGGTCGCGTCGATCTGCGCTGGTTCGCCGGCACGGCGCTCGACGAGCTCACGCTCACCGGTGGGATCCCGCCGATGATGCTGCCGAGGCTGTCCGAGCTCGGCCCGCTTCGCCGGCTCTGGCTGCCCGCGCGGATCCTGCATGGCATCGACGGCGTGACGCTGGCTCGACTCTTGCCGGAGCTCGAGGAGCTCGGGCTCTTTCACGCCAGCGCCACGCTCTCCCCCGAGCAATTCAGCGGGTTTCCGCGCTTGCGCCGGCTGGTCGTCGAAGGGCTCGATCGTGCGCGTGCGAAGTTTTTTGCCGAGGAGCTGCCGGAGATCGAGATCGAGACCCATGCGCCGCTCTCGTCGAACTCGGCGCTCTGGGATCCGCTTGGTTTGGCCGCGGCGTTCGACTGGCGGGGCGCGAGCTGGCCGCGAGATATTCACGGATTCGCGGCGCGCGAACCCGACCGCTCGTGATCTTTTGGGATCGCGGCTTCGCTCCAGCGCAAAGATTTGTCAGCCACGCTGGTTCGCGCCACGATCCGATCGTGGGTTTCCTGCACGCGTCTGGATCGTCGCCCGCGCTCTGTCGCGCTTGTGGTGCGGCGATTCGGACGGGTGAGCTGCGCTTCGGGAGCGAGGAGGGCCAAGGCGCGACCCGGCGGCTTCGCTGGCTTCACGTCGGCTGCGCGGCCGAGAGCCTCCCGGACGCGCTCCATCGAGCGCTGGAGCTCGGCGGCTGGCAGGCCGTGCCCAAGGCCGATCACTACGAGCTTCGCCGGCTCATGGGCGACGCTCGCGAGCGCGACGCGGCGCCTGGCCAGCCGACGAGCGGCTCCGATCACGACGAGTCGGGCTCGTTGTGGAGCCCGGGCTGGCTGCGCGGACTCTGGCAGCGCTACTCGAGCAAGGTCGCCGCGCCCTGGGCCACGCAAGGATCGAGCCGAGAGTCGCTGCCCGAGCCGAGTCGTGCGGCGTTGCAGCAGCGCTTGCTCGGCCCGAGTCGCGAGCGCGAGCTGACGCCCGAGTTCGAGCGCGCCTGGGTCTACGCCGACGCGCTTCAGTCCAGCGGCGATCCCCGAGGCGAGCTGCTGGCGCTCGAGCTCGCCGCGGCGCTGGCCAGCGAGAGCGAGCAGGCGCGGGCGCTCCAACGCAGCGCGCACGCGGTCTGGAAGCGACTCGGGCCGCGCGTGGCCGGCTCGCTGCGAGCCTCGCCCGCGCTGCGCCTGGCCTGGCGCGGCGGCTTCTTGCTCGGCGCGCGACCTCGCGGTGGCGCGGAGATCAGCGGGCTCTTGGCCAGCCCGGCCGCGAGCACCTTGAACCGGATCCGGGTCGAGTTCTGCACGCAAGAAGAGCTCGGTCGCTTGGTCGCGGGTGTGGTCGGGCATCGGCGCCCGCTGGTCCAGCTCGACCTGCCCGACTCGCGCTTGAGCGACCTGTCGAGCTTGACCGAGATCGCCACGCTGCGAGCCCTGCGGGTCGGCGATCGCTTCGATCCCGAGGTCCTCGAAGGCTTGCCCGAGCTGCGCGCGCTCGGGCTCGGGGGTCGGGCGCAGCCGAGCGCACGCGAGCTCGGAGCCGCGTCGGAGCTCGAGCTGCTCGAGCTGGTCGGGCCGAATCCCAGCGACCTCGAGGGGCTCGCCCGGCATCTGCCGCGTCTGCGCGAGCTGACCTTGACCGGCATGAGCAGCAACGAGGGCCCGCGCTTCTTGGCTGGCGCCGAGCAGCTCGAGCGCCTGCGCCTGCCCGAGACGCCGATTCGATCGTTGGCCGAGTTGCCCGCGCTGCCACGCCTGCGCGCGCTGACCTTGGTCCCGGCCAACTTGCCTCTGGTGCGCGAGCTGGGCCGCCTGCGCGGGCTCGAGCGGCTGGCCTTGCTCGGTGGCAAGGTCGGCGAGCTCGACAGCGTCGCGACGATCGAGGGGCTCGAGCACCTGGGCTTGAGCGCGACGCGGGTCAGCGACCTGACGCCGCTGCGGGCCTTGCCGCGGCTGCGCTCGCTGGTGCTCGACGGCGGCGACCTGCGTCGGATGGTTGGCTTGGCCGAGCTCGGGCTCGAGCGGCTCGAGCTGCTGCGCCTCGCCAACCTCGACCTCGAGCGGGTCGCGGGCCTCGCTCGGCTGCGCAGTTTGACGCTCGATCTCGGCGGTCGGCGGCCCCGAGGTCTGGCCGCGCTCGAGCGGATGAGCGCGCTGCGAGAGCTGACCATCCCGCAGGCGCTGCTCGACGAGCTGCAGCCGCTCGCGCGCACGCTCGCGGGCATCGAGGTGCTGACGCTCGAAGGCGGCGAACGACCGCCGCGGGCCAAGCTGCTTCAAGCGCTGCCCAAGCTGCGCCGCTTGATCTTGCCGGGCCACGATCCGGCCGCGCTCGCGCGCCTGGCCGAGGCGCTGCCCGAGGTCGCGATCGAGGGCGACCCTGCGCCCCGCGACCTGCTCGGGCTCTGCGACCCCTTCGACTGGCGCGCCGCAGACTGGCCGAGCTCGAGTCTCAGGTAGCGATCGCGGCCCCGGGACGCTCGAAGTTCGGCTCGTCCGGCTCGTCCGGCTCGGTCCCCAGGGGCGAGTTGGCCGTCGAGCTCGAGGGCTTCGGCGGCGGCTCGCGCTTGGTGATCTCGTCGGGCGAGGCGACCTCGGCCGCGAGCACGGCCTCGTGGATGGTCAGCGCGAAGTGATCGCGGCCGACCTGCTCACACAGGCCCGAGCGATCCATCATGTCGCGGACCGGGCCTTTGACGCCGGCGAAGTAGAGCGCGACGCCGCGGCCGCGCAGCTCCTCGTGGATCTCGTGCAGGGCGGCGTCGGCCGAGCTGTCGAGCCGGTTGATCGAGCTGGCGTCGATGACGATCGCCCGGGCAGGTCGGCCTCGCTCGGCCGCCTCGCTCAGGAGACGATCGAGGGTGCGGTCGAGGAAGTCGACGTTGCCGAAGTAGAACTGCGCGTCGATCCGCACGACGATCACGGCCTCGGGCGCGATGGCTTCGGGGAAGCGGTCGAGGTTGCGGTAGATCTCGGTGCCCGGGAGGCGGCCGAGCAGCGCGGTGTGGGGCCGCGTCGCTCGGATCACGAAGAGCGCGAGCGAGAGCGCGACGCCGACCCCGATGCCTTGGACGATGCCGAGCCCGAGCGTGGCGGCAAAGGTCAGGGCCAAGATCGCCAGCTCGCTGCGCTCGACCAGCCAGAGCCTGCGGATGATCGCCACGTCGATCAGGCCGGCGACGGCCGAGGCGATGATCGCCGCGAGCACGGCCTTGGGCAGGAAGTGAAAGAGCGGGGTCAGCAGCAAGAGGGTCAAGATCACGACCGCGGCGGTGATGATCCCGGCCAGGCCCGTGCGCGCGCCGGCTTGCGCGGCCACGGCGGTGCGCGAGAGCCCGCCCGCGACCGGATAGCCGCGGACCAGGCTGCCGAGCAGGTTGGCCGCGCCCAGACCGATCAGCTCTTGGTTGGCGTCGATCCGCGGTCGTCGACCGTTGGCGTCGCGCTCGGCCTTGCTGGCCAGCGCCTTGGTGACCGAGATGGCCTCCATGAACGAGAGCAGGGCGATGGCCAGCGCGGCCGGGGCGAGCGCGACGATCGTGGTCGTGTCGAAGCTGGGCAAGGCCGGAAGCGGCAGCCCCTGCGGGACGGCGCCGACGATCGCGACGCCGCGTTGATCGAGCCCGAAGCCCCAGACCGCGAGGGTGCCGAGCACGACGACCACCAGCGCGCGCGGGACTCGAGGTGCCCACTTTTGCAGCACGATCAACGAGATCAGCGCGGCGGCTCCGAGCCCGAGCGTGGGCAGCGAGACCTCGCCGATCTGCGTGACCGCTCGGTACACCAGCTCGTGCGGCTTGGCGTTGCGGCCGAGGTCGATGCCGAGCAGGTGTTGCAGCTGCGAGAGCCCGATCACCAGCGCCGCCGCCGAGGTGAAGCCGCTGATCACCGGCCGCGACAAGAAGTTGACCAAGAAGCCCAGCCGGACCAAGCCCATGCTGATCTGGATGACGCCGACCATCGCGGCGAGCAGGATCGCGGCGGCCAGGTAGGCGTCGCTGCCGACGGTAGCGATCGCAGCGACGGCGACGGCGACCAGCAGCGAGTCCATCGCGACGGGGCCGACCGCGAGCTGCCGCGAACCACCGAAGATCGCGTAGGCGAGCAGCGGCAAGGTCGAGGCGTAGAGGCCATGGATCGGCGGGAGCCCAGCCAGCATCGCGTAGGCCATCGCCTGCGGGATCAGCATGACGGCGACGGTCAGGCCGGCCGCGAGGTCGGCGGGCAGGTCCTTGCGGCGGTAGCTCGGCAGCCAGCGGAGGATCGGCAGGGCACGCGTGAGCGCGCGGCGGATCGGTGAGGTCGCGGTCATCGCTGGGGCTCGGTGCAGACTTCGGGCCAAGGTGTCGAGCCTTTCGGAGCGTGCGTGCGCGCGCCTGGGTCCCTCTCATGCTCTGCCTCGTTGCATGGCGTTGCAACGGGCGCGGCGAGGGCCAATCATCGCAGGCGTGAACCTCGACCCGATCCGCGCCCCGAGGGTTGTCGTCCGCCCGGCCGGGGTCGCCAACCTGCTCTCGAGCGAGCCCGACGAGCTCGAATTGGTCGAGTTTCACGGGATCGTCACCCGCTCGAGCCAAATGCTTCGGCTCTTCGAGCTGATGCGACGGGTCGCGCGGAGCGAGGCCAGCATCTTGATTCGCGGCGAGACGGGGACCGGCAAGGAGCTGGCGGCGGCGGCCATCCACCAGCTCTCGCGCCGGCGCAGCAAGCCCTTCAAGGCGATCAACTGCGCGACGCTGACCCCCGAGCTGGCCGCGTCGGAGCTCTTTGGTCATGTCCGTGGGGCCTTCACGGGGGCGGTCCGCGAGCGCGAGGGGCTCTTCGCGCTGGCCGAGGGCGGCACGGTCTTCCTCGACGAGGTCGCCGAGCTGACCCCGGACATTCAGGCTCGGCTCTTGCGGGTCCTGCAAGAGCGCGACTTCGTCCCGGTCGGCGGGACCGATCCGATTCAAGTCGACGTTCGCCTGCTCGCCGCGACCAACAAGAGCCTGCGCGACGAGGTCGAGGCCGGCCGCTTTCGCGAAGACTTGATGTACCGGATCCGCGTGGTCCCGCTCTTTTTGCCGCCTTTGGTCGAGCGCGACAACGACATCGAAGCGCTGATCTGGCACTTCATCCGCGAGTTCGACGAGCGGGCCGCCGTCCATGATGCGGCCCGCGTCCGCGACGACCCCGACGATCCACCCTGGCGACGGATCGAAGCGATCACGCCCGACGCCTTCGCGCGCTTGGTCGGCTACCAGTGGCCTGGCAACGTCCGCGAGCTTCGCAACGTGATCGAGTACGCCTTCGCGATCGGCGAGGGATCGGTGCTGACCGTCGACGAGCTGCCGCCCGAGCTGCGTGGGCTGCCGCCGCCTCGTGGCTCGCGGCTGCAAGTCGGATCGATGGCGCCCGAGGACGACGAGCGAGCCCGGATCCTCGAGGCGCTGCGCCACGCCGGCGGGCTCAAGAGCCAGGCCGCCGAGCTGCTCGGGATCAGCCGCACCACCCTGTGGCGAAAGATGCGAGAGCTCAAGCTCGAGTAGCTCGAGCTCGAGTAGCTCGAGCTCGAGTCGCTCGAGCTCGAGTCGCTCGAGTCAGCCAGAGCAAGACGAAGAAAGGCGAGCTCCGAGGAGCTCGCCTTTCGCATGCGCCACTCGCTTGGAAGCGAGTGCGTTCGATCAGTTCGCGCTGAACTTGACCGAGCCGATGTCGTAGGTCTGGCCTTCCTTCATGGAAGCGCCGAAGTCCTGCAACCAGCTGGTCCGCCACTTGCCGTCGATCTCGACCGCGACCCCGTAGTTGCCCAGCGGGACGTCGAGGAAGGTGAACACGCCGTCGGCGCCCGAGGTGCCGGCGAACTTGGTGCCCGAGTCGGCGCAGGGGGTCGAGGTCGTGAACAGAGCGGGCTGCGGGCACAGCTCGACCTTGGCGTTGGCGATGGCGGTGCCGTCCATCAGCAGCTTGCCGCTGACGCCACCCTTGTGGACCGGGCCCGCCGCGGGCAGGGCCGGGCCTTCACCGACGACCGCGATCGACTTGACGTTGCCGACCAGCTCCATGACCGAGCCGGAGGGGTAGGAGACGTTCTCCGAGCCCGGGCCCATGACGTTGAGGCCGGCGCGCGAGGCCACCCACATCCGCTTTTGACCGTCGAGCGCGACGGCGCTGAGGTTCTCGCAGCCGTACTTGCTGTCGCCGTTCTGCACCCAGACCGAGGTCGGGTTGGCCGGGTCCATGCGGACCAGGTCGCAGGAGAGCGAGGCGAGGCCGATCTGGCCGTCGGGGCTGAACGAGAGCTCGCTGAAGCCCCACGCGTTGGTGCCCTTGATGTCGATCTTCTCGATCTTCGGACCGGCGGTCACCTTGCCGAGGTAGTTGCTCGCCTGGGCGTAGATGTCACCGTTCGGCGAGGCCTGCATGGTGTTGAAGAAGGGCATGCGGTCGAGGACGCTGACGTCGGCCTTGACCCACTTGCCGTCGGCGCCCTTGTAGTGGAGGTCGTTGCTCGACGCGACCCACAAGGTGCCGTCGGCGGCCAGCGCGATGCCGTTGAGCAGCTTGACGTCCGCGCCGATGTCTTCCTTCTTGGTGACGGTCCAGACGTTGTTCGCCCACTCGCCGACGCCGTTGTAGCTGGTCGCGTAGTACTTGCCGTCCTTGCCGAAGGCCAGCGCGTCGACCGAGCCCATGTCGTCGAAGCCGAACTTGAAGACCTGCTTGAAGCTGTCGCCCTCGAGCTTGGACAGCTCGCTGAAGGTCAGGACGTAGAGGGCGCCGTCGGGGCCGACGAGCAGGTCGCGGACGAACTTGTCGGGCGCGCCGGACATCATCGTGAACGTGGTGCCGTCGAGCTTGACGATGCCCTTGTCGTCGACCGCGAAGTAGGCCGAGCCGGGCCCGCCTGCACCGGGGGCGACGGCGACGTCGGTGCCGGGGGTGGGCACGGGCGGCGTGTCGGTCTTGGCGTCGCCAGGAGTCGGATCAGCCGTCTTGCCGGCGTCCGTCTTGACGTCGTCCTTCTTGGCGTCGTCCTTCTTGGCGTCGTCTTTCTTTTCGGTGCCGTCTTCCTTCTTGTCGGAGCCGCACGCGAGGGTCGTGCTGAGCCCGAGGACCAGAAGAAGGCCAGTCAGGCGGTACTTCGCGAGAGTCGTCATGATGGGCGGGAAATTGCCAGGACTGGCCCAGACCGCAAGGGGGTCGGGCCCAGACCGATAGATGGTGAACGCACCCGCTCACGCGCTTCGTGTCCCTGAATGTTCCAAATACGAGTGCATGTTTGCATCCGAACCCGTGGGCTCGGGCACGAGCGGCGCTCGAGGTGATTGGGCACGGGCGGCAGCAGGGCCACCTGCGAGGGCTTTGCGGTCAAGCGAGCGATGCCGAGGGATCATCGATTTGATCCCGAGCCGCTCCGTATGCGTGCTCACGCGCCCGATGGAGCTCCGCAATTTTGGCATCCAAGCGAGCCAACCCATCGGGATCGCCCAACGTCTCGAAGTTTTGCCTGGCAATGTCTCCGGACAATTCGGGATCGGGCGAAATGCTACGGGCAAACAATTGCGCGAGCGCGGGGTCGCGAGCCTCGAGGTCCCGCAGCATTCGCTCGCGCGAGGTCTCCTGGGCCTGCTTGCGCACGCGATCGAGCACGCCCGCGTCGACGCACTGAATGACGGGATCGGGGGAGCGCCGCAGCAGCGGCACGAGCGAGTCGGCCGTGAGCGAGCGATCGCTGGTCGGCGAGAGTCGGGGGTGGAAGGCCACCATGTAGAAGTCACGCAGGCCCGAGCGCTCGCTCGCCCGCGGCCGACCCGAGCTGTCGAAGCGCGCCTGCCAGACCTCGCGCAGCTCGACCAAGAACCGCTCGAAGCGGGCGACTTCGTACCACGCGTGCTCGGGCGGGAGCGGGAAGGTCAGCAGCACGATCTCGGCGTCTTGGTGGGTCTCGATCAGCGTGGCGAGGCGCTCGACGACCTCGCGCGGATCGAGGGCATGTTCACTATCGACCATGAACACCGGCCGGTGGACGCGGCCGAGCTCGCGCGAGCGCCTCGCGAAGGGACACAGGCCGAGCGCCTCGATCACCTCGCGCTGGTAACGGTCGTGGATGGCCTGTACGGCAGATTCGGGAGGTGGCCAATCGCGGACGGACATCGAGGCTCGCGCTCAGCATATCCTCGACGCGTGTCGCTGCCCAACGCGCCGACGTCCGGCGATCGAGCGCTCGCTTGGGCGCTGCTGATCTTGGTCGCGCTGCGCCTGGCCTACCACGCGACCTATCTGGGCGAGGTCCCCTTCGCGCTCGGGACCTTCTCGGACGGGGCGGTCTACGAGGCCTCGGCCCGCGACATCGTCGAGCACCCGCCGCTCGGCACCGAGCCCTTCTATCTTCAGGGCGCCTACGCCTACCTGCTCGCGCTCGGGATGACGATCCGCTCGTGGGCGACGCTGGGGCTCTTGGTCCAGCTGCTGCTCGCCGGGGTCGCGCTCGTGGTCGCCCACCGCGGCTTCGTCCGGCTCTGGGGTCCGCGGACGGGTCGAGTGACGACGATCTTGCTGCTCGCTTGCCCGGCGCTGGCCTTCTACGAGAACAAGTTCGTCAGCGCCTCGCTCGGGGTCGCCTGCAACGTGTTCGTGTTCGCGGCCTTCGTCGGCTTGCTCGGCCAGCTCGGCCAGCGCGAGTCGGGCTGGCGCGCGTGGCTGGCCAAGGTCGCGCGCGCGGGGCTCTTCGGGATCGCCAGCGGCCTCGCGATCCTGGCCCGGCCCAACCTGTTGCTGGCCTTGCCCTTCTCGATGCTGGCCCTGCTGGCGCTCGAGCCGGGTCGGCTCGTGGCTCGCCTGCGCGCGGCCTCGCCGAGCCTCGCGGCGTTCGTGATCGGGGTCGGGCTCGCGCTGGCTCCGATGGCGATCCGCAACCAGATCGTCACCGGCTACCCCGACATTCAGCCGATCCACGGCGGCGGCACGTCCTTCTACATCGGCAACAACCCCGAGGCGACGGGGCTGTGGAACGACGCGGGCTTGCTCAGCGGGCGGCTCGGGACCGAGCGCGTCGAGCTGCTCGAGCAGCTCGGGGTCGACGCGACCCTCGATGAACGGGCGCAGGCGCGGGCGATCGGCGACGAGCTCTACCGGCGGGCCTTCGCGTGGATCGGGGCCAACCCGGGCGCGTGGCTGCGGCTCGAGCTGCACAAGCTCTGGCTCACGACCGGCAACCAGCAGCTCACGCAGGACTACGACTGGTTGGGCGAGCGCGAGCTGATCCCCTGGGCCAACCGGGTCGCGCTGCCCTTCTCGGTCTTGCTCGCGCTCGCGCTGATCGGGGCCGCGATCGTGGGGCGGCGCGAGGGCGAGGCCCCGAGCATCGCTTCGGGGCTGACCCCGCGTTGGCGGCCAGCCTTGGCCTGGTGGCTGGTCGGCCAGTTCACCGCGCTCTTGGTCGCGAACCTGCTCTTCTTCACCTCGGCCCAGCATCGCCTGCCCTTGGTCCTGCCCCTGGTGATCCTCGCGGGGCCCGGCGCGATCGCGATCGTCGAGCAGGTCCAGACCCGCGGGCGATCCAAGCCTGCTCGGCTCGCGCTCGGCTGGTGGATCGCGGCGCTGCTCGTGATCGGCCAGGGCATGTGGCCGCGACTCGCTCGCACGAGCCCCAACTCCGTCCACTATTACAACCTCGCCGTGGTCCAAGACGAGATCGGCGAGCCACTCGCCGCGCTCGAGAGCCTCGATCGTGCGATCGAGCTGCGTCCGAACTACCCGATCTTTCACGGTGAGCGGGCCCACCTGCGCTTTCGGGTCGGTGATCTCGACGGCGCCGAGCGAGACCTCGAGATCGTGTTCGCGTCGCCCGACACGCCCAGGTGGGTGCGCGATCGAGCCGAGCTCGATCGCTCCGGGGTCGCGCACGAGCGGCTCCTCCCGCGCTGAAGCCCACCCGCAGGAGGGCTCGCGCGCTGTGCTCACTACGGGTTCACGGGCACGGCGCCGAAGACACGAAACCAAGATCCTGAGCCTCGGGGTTCTCCCTACGAGCGCGCACATGGTGGGGACTCGCGCCTCGCCCTCGGGTTACCCTCGCTGCGGGATGACCGAGCCCACTCTGACGCGACGTGGCCTGTTCCGAAGTCTGGGCACTGCGGCGCTCGTGACCGGCTGCATCGAGCCGAAGCCCGACCCGCGACCACCGACGGAGGTCGGGCCGAGCGAGTCGGACGCGTTCGGCTTGGGTCCAGCGCCCTTGAGCTTCACGCTCGATGGGCGGCCGGTCCGCGTCGAGACCGAGGCCCGCACGACTCTGCTCGAGCTGTTGCGCATCGACCTCGATCAGACCGGCGCCAAGCTGGTCTGCGATCGCGGCGCGTGCGGGGCGTGCATGGTCCTGGTCGACGGGACGGCTCGCAACAGCTGCATGTTGCTGGCCCACGACGTCGAGGGCCGCGAGGTCGCGACGGTCGCGGGCCTGGCTCAGGCCGGCCGACTCGCGCCCTTGCAGGCGGCGTTCGTCGAGCACGACGCGCTGCAATGTGGCTTTTGTACCTCCGGCATGTTGATCAGCGCGAGCGCGTTGCTGCGCAAGCGCGAAGCAGACGGTGCGAGCGAGCCGCTCTCGGCCGATCAGGTCCGCGACGCGCTCGCGGGCAACCTGTGCCGCTGCGGCACCTACCCGCACGTGATCGAGGCCGTGCTCGCGGTCGCCGGCAGCGAGCCCGGCCGCTACGCCCAGAGCGAGGTCCTCGGGCTCGCGCACGCGACGGCCACGACGACGGCCAGCAAGGGAGCCCGCTGATGGGTCGCAAATACAAGCTCGAGCTCGGCTTTGGGGATCAGCGCGAGACCAAGACGGTCGACGTCCCGCTCGACGAGCCGCGGCCCTGGGACGCGAGCGATCAGCTGGCGGTCGTCGGCAAGCCGGTCACGCGGATCGACGGCCCGCTCAAGGTCAGCGGCCAAGCTCGCTACACCCACGACATCGCGCTGCCCGACATGCTCTACGCGGCGGTGCTTCGGAGTCCGCACGCTTGCGCGCTGCTCGACGAGCTCGACCTCGGCCCGGCCGAGCGAGCGCCCGGGGTCGCGGCCGTGCTCGCGCTGGCCAAGCCCGGCGATCGCATGATCTTCGCCGGCCAAGACGTCGCGGCCGTCGCCGCCACGCGACCCGAGCTGGCTCGCGCGGCGCTCGAGCAGATCGTCGCCAAGTACAGCCCGCAGCCTTTCGTGGTCGCGACCCGCGAGGCGATGCGCGACAAGGCGCCTCGCGTCCACGCGCAGACGGTCGAAGAGGTCAAGACCGGCGCCGACGAGCCCGGGGCCGAGAAGGCCGAGGGCGCGCTCGAGGGCAACGTCCGCTGGGGTCGCTCGCAAAAGCGAGGCGACGCCAAGAAGGCCCTGCGCGGCGCGGCCCGGGTGTTCACGTCCAGCTACGAGACCCAGTGTCACACCCACTCGGCGCTCGAGACCCACGGCATGGTCGTGCGCTGGGACAGCGAGAACGCGGTGACCCTCTGGGCCTCGACCCAGTCGATCTTCGCCGTGCGCGACGAGTTCGCGGCGCTCTTCGGGATCAAGCCGGGCGACGTCCGAGTCCTGACCGACTTCATGGGCGGCGGCTTCGGGGCCAAGTTCGGGGCCAACGCGGCCGGCAGCGCGATCGCCAAGGCCTGCGGCGAGCTGGCCCGGATCGCCAAGCGGCCGGTCAAGCTGATGCTCGATCGCGCCGAGGAGCACCTGTGCACCGGCAACCGGCCCGACTCGATCCAGGCGGTGTCGATCGGCGTCGACGGCAAGGGCAAGATCGTCGGCATCCACGTGCAGGCGCATGGCTCGGCCGGCATCGGCACGGGCGCGGGCGTGGGTCGCAACGCGTTCTCGGTCTACGAGAAGGTCGCCGACGTGCTGGTCGAGAGCGCCGACGTGTTCACCCACGCCGGCCCGGCCACGGCCTTCCGCGCGCCCGGGCATCCGCAGGGCGCCTTTGCGATCGAGTCGGCGATCGACGAGCTCGCGCGCATGCTCGAGCGCGACCCGATCGAGCTGCGCCTCGCCTACGACAGCCACCCGCTTCGTCGTCACCAGCTCGAGCTCGGGCGCGAGCGCTTCGCCTGGGTCGAGCGGCGCAAGCTCAGCGCCGATCAACGCGCTCGTTCCACGCGGATCCGGCGAGGGGTTGGCTGCGCGGTCTCGATCTGGGGCGACTTCGGCGGGCCCGAGGCGACGGTCAGCGTGGTCGTTCGGCGCGACGGCACGGTCGAGGTTCGCAACGGCGTGCAGGACATCGGCGGTGGCATCGGCACGGTGATGGCCCAGGTCGTCGCCGAGGTGCTGATGCGTCCGGTCGAGTCGATCGTGGTCAAGATCGGCGACAGCGAGTTCGGGCCCGGGGTCGGCAGCGGCGGCAGCAAGACGACCTCGGCGATCACCCCGGCGGTCCGCCGCGCGGCCGAGCAAGCCAAGCAGCGCCTGGCCGAGTCGGCCGCGCCCAAGCTCGAGGCCAACAACCCCGACAAGCTGCGCTGGTCGAACGAGGGCGTGTCCTTCGGTCGGCTGAAGCTGAGCTGGACCGAGCTGTGCCAGACCATCGAGGGCGAGTCGCTGCTGGCCAGCGCTCCGCGTCCACGGACCTACGGCAGCTACCCCAAGGCCTTCCCGGGCATGGGCGCGCCGCAGATCGCCGGGGTCCAATTCGCCGAGGTCGAGGTCGACACCTGGACCGGCCAGCTGCGCTGCACCGAGGTGCTCGCGGTCCACGACTGCGGCCGCGTGATGAACGAGCTGACCTTGCGCTCGCAGGTCAACGGTGGGGTCGTGCTCGGCGTCGGCTATGCCTTGATGGAGCAGCGGATCATGGACTCGAGCCTCGGCGTCGTGCTCAACCCCAACTTCGATCAGTACAAGCCCTGCGGGATCAAAGACGTCCCGCGCATCAACGTGCTCTTCACCGAGGTCGCGAGCGGCAACAACTGCACCGGCGCCTATGGCATCGGTGAGCCCGCGACCATCCCGACCGCAGCCGCGATCGCCAACGCGGTCGGCGACGCGCTCGGGGTCCACGTTCGCAGCCTGCCGATCACGCCCGCGCGGGTGCTCGAGGCGCTCGCTGCCCAACAGGCCCAGCAGGCCAAGCAGGCCCAACAGGCCCAAGGAGTTACGAAGTGAGGCCCTTCGCGCTGGTTCGACCCGAGACCCTCGCCCGCGCGCGCGCGCTGATCGTCGCCAAGCCCGACGCGCGAGCGCTGCGGGCTGGCGGCATCGATCTGCTCGATCGACTCAAGGAAGGACTCGAAGAGCCCGAGTTGCTGGTCGAGCTCTCGCGGATCGCCGACACGCCTGGGTTGATCGCAGGCACCACCGAGGTCGGGAGCGGGCTCATGTTCGGCGCGCTCACGACCCTGGCGAGCCTGGCCGATGCAGACATGCCAGGCATGGCCGCGCTGCACGAAGCCGCACGCGAGGCCGCGACCCCGAGCATCCGCAACACGGCCACGCTCGGCGGCAACCTGCTTCAGCGCCCGCGCTGCTGGTACTTCCGCAACCGCGAGCTGATCTGCCTCAAGAAGGGCGGC
>JAMHUH010000810.1:0-8278 GCA_035904925.1 Nannocystaceae bacterium | reverse complement strand
GCCTCCGCCCGCGCCCGAAGGCTCGATCGCGCTGCCCGATCCCTGGCTCTACGTGCAGACCTGCGCCGAGCCCTTCCCCTGCGAGGAGCTGCTCCAGCCAGCGGGCGACGCTGCTTGCCGCAAGCTGCGGCTCGGTGGTCACGAAGACTGGCGCCTGCCCAGCAAGGACGAGGTGCCGCGTTTTCATGGCGTCGCCGGGCTCGAGGCCACGGCGGGCTACCACTGGACGCGAACTCCCTTCGAAGACGATCTCGCTCAGGTGTGGATCGTCGACCCGAGCGGCGAAGGTCCGTCGACGACCATCCCGCGCGACCGCAAGCCCTTCCGGGTTCGCTGCGTCAAGGAGCCCTGATGCGGACGAGCTTGCTCGCATGCTTGGTGCTCGCCAGCGCGGCCTGCCGATCCGGCGCTCAGGCCGACGCCGAGAGCGAAACGCAGAGCGAGGGCGCCAACGAGGCCAGCGGGGCCGAGACCGGCTTCCCGATCCCCGACGACTGCTCGAGCGCGATGCCCTGCGAGGCCGGCTACTGCGTCGCGGCTTGGGATCCCGACGCCGAACCAGCGCGGGGTCCGGCGCAGTGCGTGCCGGAGTGCGTCGAGTCGCTCGATCTGGCCAAGTTCTGCATCGACGACGCGAGCTGCTGCGAAGGCCTCGAGTGCTCGCTCGACGGCCTGTGCGAGCCGCCCTTCGAGTCCTCGACCGACACCGGCTCGACCACCGACACCGGCTCGGACACAGGCTCGGATAGCGGCTCGGATGGCGGCACCGATGGTGGATCCGACACGGGCTCCAGCACCGACACGAGCACGGACAGCGGCACCGACACCACCACCGGCTGATACTGCTATCGTCCGCCGATGCACCGGACTCGAGGGCTCTTGCTGATCGGCTTGCTCGCCGCGTGCGGCGGCTCGGACGACACCGCCTCCACCAACGCCAACACCGACGAGGCTGGTCCGGCGGGCTCGGGCCCCGACGCCGGCACCCAGGGCGAAGCCGGAAGCGCGAGCGCAGGCAGCAGCAGCTCGGCCGACACGACCCTCGATGGCAGCGCCGGCACGAGCGTCGACGGCACGGCCGAGAGCAGCTCGACCGACGCGAGCTCGAGCACTGGCGGCATGGACAGCCCGCCGATGGACGGCCCGAGCACCCACGACACCGACTCCAGCGGCGTGATCGAGAGCGACACCGGCGGCGTCGGGGGCGACTGCATCAGCGCCTGCGACTGCATGCAGGGCTTGGGCTGCACCGACACGCTGGTCTGCGCGCCGGTGCCCAGCAACGCCTATTGCTGCGAGAAGCCGGACTGCCCGATCGGGGCCGAGTGCGAGTTCTCGGACGGCAGCCTCGGCGTCTGCCCGGGCTGACCCGCTAGCAGCCTGTGGTACAACCCATCACGACACCTCGCTTGGTCTTTTCGACGAGGACTTTGTCGCCTCAGCTTGCAGTACGCCCGGTACAGCTGCGCTTCGGCTTCGCGCCCTCGCCGAAAATCCCGGCGCGAGGAGCCGCGCTGGGTTGCACCACAGGCTGCTAAAACCGCACGCCGATCTGGGCCTGGATGCTCTGTGCCGCCTTGGCGTCGAGCCGCTGCGTGGCCGTGCCGTTGGTGACTTGGGCGTTGAAGCCACCGAAGGGGAACATCACGCCGTACTGGAGCTGGACGAAGATCGGCTCGTCGGCGTCGTGGTAGCGGACCGAGCCGTTGAGCTCGAGCCCCCAGAGCGACTTGTCGGCAGCCACGGTGCCGCGCTTGTCGACGGCGCCGGCGAACTCGATGTCGGCGCGGGCGCTGAGGTTGCTCTGGAAGAAGTAGAAGGCCAGCCAGGGCTTCACGTAGGCCGCGTTCGAGACGGTGCCCAAGACCTCCCGGAAGAGCAGCAGGTCCTGCACGTAGGCGGGGTTGAAGCGGAAGGCGTTGAGGTTGCGGAAGTCGCCGTTGGCCGACGAGACCGGCCAGGGCGAGGTGTAGTCGAATTGGTTGGGCGGCGAGGGGTCGCCGCTGGCGAAGCCGTGGTCGAGGCCGATGTGGAAGCGGTCGCCGAAGAGCCCGTACTTGAACTCGAGCGCGTAGCCGAACTGCAAGATCGAGGTCCGTTGATCGGCGAGCGCGGTGTCGATCTCGAAGTCGCTGTCGGTCCGCTGGTTGCCGAGCGTGCGCCGATGGAAGCCACCGATCACGGCGGCGGCTTCGGCCTCGACCCGCATCGTTCGCCAGTTGACCCGCAGCCACAGGTCCGGGGTCAGGATCCAGCCGCGCCGATGCACGAGCGAGTTGGCGTACTTCTGCAGGCCGTCGAGGCCGTCCTCGTTGTAGCCGCCGTTGCCGAGCGCGACGCCCGAGTGATAGAGGCCGTCGGGATCGACGTCGGGGTCGAGGCTCGGGTTGCCGCTCAGGCCGTCGCCGAGCCCGGGCGAGCCGATCGCTCGGTCGATGTTCTGCCAGCGAAACCAGGTCTTGAGCCCGTAGTTGACGACCGGCTCGCCGGTCGACAGCTTGCGCTTGAGCATGCCGTTGTCGTCCTTGCGGGCGATCCAGAAGCTGAACTGGTGGACGTTGTCGTAGAACTCGGCCGAGAAGGGCACGGCCGTGCGGTTGCCCGCGCCCCAACCAGGGCCGAGCAGCTGCGCGGTGGTCGGGCCGCTCGCGGCCCAGTCGTAGCTGACCCCGAGCGTGATCGCGTTGCGCTTGTCGGCCCCGAAGTCGAACGAGAATTTGACCGAGTCGACCGAGTCGCCGTAGTCGGTGTCGACCATGCGGACGATGTCGTCCTTCTGCCCGCGCTCGTAGCCGTTGCCGTCGTTGTAGAGGATGCCCATGCCCCAGTGGTTGGGCATGCGGCCGAACTCGAGCTTGAGCCCCCAACCGAACCGGATCTCGCCCCAGGCCCGCTTGACCACGATGCTGTCGGTCAGCGAGTTGGTGCCCGCGTTGGGCGGCAGCTGGGTGCGGGTGAGCAGATCGATCGGCGCCCAGGGGTTGTCGCCGCCGAAGCTGTCGGGCGTGCTGCCGAGCGAGAGGTTGTCGAGCAGATCGACCTGGGCGTGGATCTTGACCGTGTCGGTGACGTGGATGGTCGGCTCGAGACGCAGGCGCATGTTGGCGCCGCCGAAGCCTCGCCGCCGCGGACAGCGACGCGACTGGCGATCGATCGACACGCCGCGCGCGGTCAGCTGGGCCTGGCAGTTGACGTCGTTGGAGAAGACCTGGCCGTCGGGCTGCTGCTCGCCGGTCTCGGCCGGCGGGACGAAGAACTCCGTGAGCGTGTCGCCGCCGGGCTGACTCGCGAGGCCGAGGTCGAGCCGGTGGAAGTAGTCGGCCCGCATGCGCAGGTTGCCGTGCAGCTCGAAGAGCTGGAGCCGACGCAGCCCCTCGGGCTGAGCCGGGACCGGGACCACGGGAGCGAGCGCGCCCTTGTCCTTGGGCGCGGCCTCGGCCGGGCCCTCCTTGTCGTCCTTGCCCGAGGGCGGGCCACCCGGGCCCATGCCGCTGCCACCGGGGCCCATGCCTCCCGGTCCACCGCCCATGGGGGGTTGGAGCGCGAACGCAGACGTCGAGACGAGCCCCGTGAGCAGACCGACCGAGACGGCCAGCGCTGGAGCTGCAAATGAAAGAACGCGCCGGGGTCCGCGAGCGGGCATGAAAGCGGGGCACGCTAACAACCGGGTCCCGGACCGTCAACCGAAGCGCCGGCGCCTCGCGCTGGCCTGAAAGCCCCCGCTCATGAGTCCGTTGGGTCCGCTGGCCCTGTCCCCTACACTGCCACGGTGAGCCTCTGGCAACCCGGTCAGCTCCTCTTCGTCGGCTTCGCTGGACACGTGGTCCCGCCTGATCTCGCCGAGCGCATCCGTGAGGGACGGATCGGCGGCGTGATTTTGTTTGCCCGCAACATCCGCGATCCCGAGCAGGTTCGCGGGCTCGTTCGTGATCTTCACGACCTCGCGCCCGCCGGTGCGCCGTTGACCGTCGCCATCGATCAAGAGGGCGGACGGGTCCAGCGGCTGCGCGATCCCTGGACGGTCTGGCCGCCGATGCGAGCGCTGGGCGAGCGGCCGGGCGTCGTCGACACCGAGCGCTTCGCCCGAGCGCTCGCGCTCGAGCTGCTCGACATGGGCATCGACCTCGACTTCGCGCCGGTCGTCGACGTCGACTCGAACCCGGCCAACCCGGTGATCGGCGATCGCAGCTTCGCCCGCGAGCCCGGCTTGGTCGGCGCGCACGGGGCCGCGTTCGTTCGGGCGATGCAGGCGATGGGCGTCGCCGCGTGTGCCAAGCACTTCCCGGGTCACGGCGACACCGATCTCGACAGCCACCTCGCGCTGCCCAAGCTCGACCTCGACCTCGCCCGCCTGCGCACGCGCGAGCTCCCGCCCTTCCGCGCCTGCGTCGAGGCCGAGGTCGCGACCATGATGACCGCGCACGTGCTCTTCCCCCGGCTCGACCCCAAGCGACCGGCCACGCTCTCGCCCGACGTGATGGCGCTGCTGCGAGACGAGCTCGGCTACGACGGCTTGGTGTTCTCGGACGACCTCGAGATGAAGGCCGTCGCCGATCACTTCTCGGTCGAGCAGCGCTCGATCGGTGCGCTCGAGGCTGGGGTCGACGCGCTGCTGGTCTGCTCGCAGACCGACCTGCGCGAAGAGGTGCTGAGCAAGCTCGAGCGAGCGCCCGACAAGCTGCTCGAGGGCCCGCTGCGTCGACTGGTCGCGTTCAAGCAGGCCTTCGGCAGCACGCCCCGGATCGTGCCGATGACCGAGATCGGGCCGCCCTTCGCCAGTCACCAGGCGCTGGCCGAAGCGCTCGCGCAGCCGATCCCCGTGGTCGAGTCGTGACGTGACCCGGCCGCGCCGCGTTTGATAAAACCGGCGCATGGTGGTGCGCGTCGATCGTGGTCTCGTCGTCTCGTCCTTCGCGGGCCTGAGCCTCGCTTGCTCGCCCACGCCGAGCAGCGGCGACGATGAAGTCGGGACCAGCTCGAGCGAGTCGAGCTCGAGCGAGAGCGACACCGGCGAGGGCACCGACACCAGCGACACCGGCGAGCTCGAGCCGATCGTGCTCGAGTGGGACGAGCTCGGGCCCGAGCTGCGCCTGGTCCGAGGCAGCGACGTGCTGCTGCGCTTCTTGGCCGATGGCTTTCAGCTCGGCGAGGTCGCGCAGGTGCTCGACAGCTCCAGCTACGACCCGCTCTTCGTCGAGCCCGACGCCTGGCGGATCGTCAGCGCGGCCGAGACGATCGAGGACACGCCGACGCGGGTCGAGGCGACGCTGATCTTCGAAGGCGGCGCGCGGACCCACCTCGTGGTCGAGGAGCTGGCCGCGGGTCGCTTCGCCGCCAGCTGGACGCCCGAGCCGAATGGCCCGGCGCTCGGGCTGCTCCGGCTCTCGCCCCAGGTCGACGCGCAAGAGGGCTTCTATGGCCTCGGCGAGGTCTTCGATCGGCCCGAGCAGCGCGGCAGCGTGCGCGCGCTCCAGCTCGAGTTCGACCTCGCGCTCGAGAGCAGCAACAACGAGGTCCACGTGCCGGTGCCCTTCATCACCGGCACCCGCGGCTGGGGCATGTACGTCGCCGACGACCACCCGATGGTCTTCGACGTGGCCAAGAGCGCCAACGATCGCGTGACCGCGACGGTCGGCACTGGCCCAGCGAGCGAGGCCGGCTTGAATTTTTATTTGTTCGGCGCCGAGCATCCGCTCGACATCACCGGCCACTACTACGCCGTCAGCGGCTCGCCGCATCGTCCGGCTCGCTGGGCGCTCGGTCCGTGGATCTGGCGCAACGAGAACGACGACCAAGCCCAGGTCGAGCAAGACATGCAGACCCTGCGCGACCTCGATCTCGCGACCTCGGCGATCTGGGTCGATCGGCCCTACGCGAGCGGGGTCAACAGCTTCGACTTCGAAGCCACCGGCTTCCCCGATCCCCAAGCGATGATCGATCAGGCCCACGCGCTCGGGCTTCGCTTCGCGCTCTGGCACACGCCCTATCTCGACCCCGGCGATCCGAGCGTGGCCAGCCTGCGCAGCGAGGCCGAGCTGCTCGGCTACTTCCCGCCCAAGACCGCGCTGCTGACCTCGAATTGGGCCGAGCCGATCGACTTCACCAACCCCGACGCCTACGCGTGGTGGCAAGACAAGATCGATCAATACACCACGATGGGCGTCGAGGGCTTCAAGCTCGACTACGCCGAGGACGTGACCGTCGGGCTCGACGGCGTGCGCACGGTCTGGGCCTTCGCCGATGGCTCGAGCGAGCGGACCATGCACAAGGGCTACTCGCGTTTTTATCATCGCGTCTATCAAGACCGGCTGCCCGCGAGCGGCGGGTTCTTGCTCGCGCGCGCGGGCACGCACGGCGATCAAGTCAACGTCGACGTGATCTGGCCAGGCGATCTCGACGCGACCATGGCTCGCCAAGGTGAGCTGGTCGATGGCTACACCAGCGTCGGCGGACTCCCGGCGGCGGTCGTCGCCGGGCTCTCGCTCGGGCCGAGCGGCTTTCCCTTGTTCGCGTCCGACACCGGCGGCTACCGCCACTCGCCGCCCTCGCCCGAGACCTTCGTGCGCTGGTTCGAACACACCGCCTTGATGCCGGTCATGCAGATCGGCACCGGCACCAGCGATGTCGCCTGGGACTTCGACCTGCAGGTGCTCGACTGGTACCGCGAGCTGACTCGCCTCCACCTGCGGCTCTTTCCTTATCTGTGGACCCACGTCGTTCGGCTCGAGCAAGATGGACGCGCGATCGTGCGGCCGCTCGGGCTGGCTTACCCCGAGCTCGGCATCCACCCGAGCTTCGACTACATGCTCGGCGACGCGCTCTTGGTCGCGCCGGTCGTCGACGAGGGCGCGACCACCCGCGAGATCGGCTTTCCGCCGGGCCGCTGGATCCTCTGGTGGACCGGCGAGGTCATCGACGCGGCCGAGGGCGGCGCGACCATGAAGACTGTCGCCGCGCCGCTCGGCCAGCCGCCGCTCTTCTTGCGCGCGGGCGACCTCGTGCCTCTGCTGCGGCCGACCATCGACACGCTCGCGCCGACGACGATGCCCGGCATCAATGCAGGCGAGGTCGACTCCTACGCGAGCTCGCCCGGGCGCTTGACCGTCCGAACCAGCGCGGGGCCGAGCCACGAGCTCGTGCTCTTCGACAAGACCACGCTCGGCCGACAAGAGCTCGCGGGGACGATGACGCTGAGCTTCGAGCCGGGCGACGAGTTCGTGTTCGGGGCGATCTTCGAAGTCGTCGCGTTGGGCTCGGCGCCGACCAGCGTGATGGACCAGCAGGGCGAAGTGCCGATGCTCGACACCGCGGCGTTGGCCGAAGTCGATCGCGGATGGAGCTTCGAGCCGGCCGAGCTCGGCGGAACGCTGCGTGTCGTGATCGGGTCTGGAAATGCCGACGTGACGATCGTGCGTTGAATGGAGCGTTGCGCGTGGTCGATCGCGCTCGATCGCTCTCGACCACACACGAGCGATCCTCTACGTTGAATCGATGGCGCGTGGTGGACTCCACAATGTAGTATCCCTGGCGCTGGCTTCGGCTGGCGCGCTGATGCTGATGGCCGCGTATCTACGCTGGATCGACCAGATCCAGGTCGTGTGGGGGGCCTTGCGGCGATGAGCGCCTCGCGTGTCCGATTCGATCGGGTCGTGCTCGGCCTGGGCCTCATCATGGTGATCGGGGCGCTGATCGGGATCTTCGTCGAATTTCGCATGGGCTACGCCGCGTTCGAGCAGGGCAGCTTTCGCAGCGATCCAACGCTGGGCATCGCGCCCACGCAGGCAGCCTACTACGAAGCGCGCGCCCTGTTCGTCAGCACTTCGCCCGACGAGGAATTCGTGTTCTGGGCGAGCGGAGTCGCCTTGCTCGGGCTCGCGCTGATCGGAGTGGCCGCGCGCAGGCTCGGGCGCAGGTCGGGGCTCTCGCTCGGGCCCGTGATCCGAGCGGTCTCGCTGCCGCTGGCGCTCGGCCTCGTCGCGGGGCTCCTCAGCCTCTGGCCCTTCGACGACCTGCTCGAGACGCTCTTCGAGACGCTCTGGCGGCGCCGCTTGCCGACCACGCGCGGCTGCGTGCCTTCGCTGACCCTCTGTTCGCGGGTACAGGCGCTCGAGAGCGTCTGGACGCTCGCTATCGCGATCACCTGCGTGTTCACGGCGATCGGGTTCATGCGGGCGGCCCGAGTCGCCTGGCGAGCCGGCGAAGCGGGCAAGCGGCTGCCCGAGCGCTGGGCGAACGCAGCGATCGCCCTGTTTGGGATCGGCGCGCTCAGCCTGGTCGC
>JAMHUH010000809.1:0-1625 GCA_035904925.1 Nannocystaceae bacterium | reverse complement strand
GGAGACGCCCGCTGCAGACGAAGCGGTCTTGGACGAGCCAAGCTATGAACGTGCGCTCGAACAGCTCGGCTACGGCGTCACGATCGGCGACGATCAACCCAAGGCAGCGATCTCGATCCTCGAAGGCGCGCTGGCAGTGCTTCCGCAGTTCACGCCGCAACTCGCCAACGACAGCGAGGCGCTCGCGCTGCGGGCCGAGGCCTATGTGAGCCTCGCGCGTGCCTACCTCACCGTCCGCGATGAAGGCAAAGCCGGCGCGGCGCTGGCAGAAGGGATTCGCTCCGCGCCCGAGGGCCAGGACTTGCCCGCGACCGTCTACGGTCCGCGGGTCGAGAAGCTGTGGAAACAGAAGATCAAGGAGGTCGAGAGCCTGCCTCGACAGGATGTCGAGGTCCACTGTTGGGTGAAGTGCAATATCTATCTCAACGAGCGAATCGTCGCCGGTGTCGACGCGAGCGAGCCGAGCTCGGTTGACGAGTTCGCCACGCAGGCGCGCTTCGAGGTCATGAGCGAGGGTCGCTATCGGCTCTGGATCGAGGCTGCGGACGCCTCGTCCGGCTCGACCGCGCCATTGCTGGCCGAGTTCGGACCCCGCGAGGCTGGCGAGCCACCGCTGGATTTCATCTTTGGGACCAAGCCCGAGCCCGCGCCCGAGCCCGAGCAAGCGAAGGTCGAGGGACCCACGCCAATTCGGCCTGCGCCGGTCGAAGCGCGTCGAGATCGTCCAAAGCGTCTGCTGCCGCGGCCCGTGGAGATCTCCGCCATCGTCGCCGGTGTGGGGTTGATCGTCAGTGGCGCGGTGCTCTTCGCCATCGACGGAGAGTGTGCCAGCGGCAAGGCGAGCAAGGATGCGGTGCCCGCCGATGGAGTCGATGTTTGCCCTTCGCTGTGGACCACGAAGGTCGCGGGGCTCGCGTTGCTGGGCTCCGGCTTTGGTTTGGCCGCGGCCGGTTCGGTCCTCATTGGCATCGACGAAGTCGGTATTACAAAAGACAAGAAGACCGCGCGGGTCACGGTCGGCTGGAGGTTCAGGTTCTAGAGCAGGCTCGCTGGGCCGAGCTCACGCAGGATGGGCAGCAGCAATTCGTCCCAGGTGCGATCATCGATTCGACCCTCGCTACGCTGCGCCGCGCGGAGCCGGGCCTTTTGGAGTTGCTTGCGGATCGTGCTCGGGCTGCTCCTTGGGGCATTGCCGAGCAGCTCGCTCGATTCGGCGTCAGGCGCCGAAATGCTGCAATTCGTCGCGGCCGAGAACACCTCGAGCACGAGCGCGGTGCAGGCTGCGGAGCTCGGTTCGGCGCGGCGCGAGTTGTCTTCGAAGTAGGCGAGCAGGCCGAGCAGATAGTCGAGCAGGGCCCGCAGCTCGCCGCGCTCCGGCGAGGCGAGCGAGCTCAGCAGCCGCTCGCACAGGCCGTACCAGGCGAGCGCGCGGCGATGGGCCGGATCCTTGCAGCGGAGAGGCACGCCGTCGACCGCTCGGCGCGCCTCGGCCTCGCTCGCCGCCCAGCTCGATCGCAGCAGCCCGAGGCGCGCGAGCGCGAGGCCGGCGAGGGCCGGACTTGGCCAGGCGCCGGCTTGGATGCTTCGGTCGACTTCGGTCAAGGCCGCGGCAAAGGGTGCGAAGC
>JAMHUH010000808.1:0-4208 GCA_035904925.1 Nannocystaceae bacterium | reverse complement strand
CCCGGCCACGAGCGCGGCGACCCGGGCTTGGACCCCGAGCGCGAGCGCGATCGCAGCGACCAAGGTCGTGATCACGAGCCCCCAGACGACCTCGGGCGTGGGCCCGCCGAGCCGCTCGACGAGCCAGGGCAGCTCACCGTGCTGGAGGTGGCCGCCCTGCTCGGGCCCGTAGTGGAGCACGCCGACGATGTCCTGGCGGATCATGACGCCGATCATGATCAGGACGGTGACTGCGACGAGGATCCGCATCGCCGCCAGGCACTCGCCGGTCTCCTCGCGGCTCAGCAGCTCGACCCACCACGCCCACAGCCGGCTCGGTCGGCTCAGCCACTTCATCGTCGGTCCTCGAGGTCGAACACGAGCGGGCGCTCTTCTTTTTGTGCGGAGCTCGTGCCAGCACGAACCTGTTCGGGCGTGGGCGTCCGCGCCCGCACGAAGCTGAGCCGCACCTGCGTCGCGTCGGGGAAGTCGCGGGCGGCCTCGTCGGCGATCCACGCTCCGAGGCGCCGGTACGCGGGGTCGTGGTGGGGCCACGACGCGTCATGGATGGTCACGCGGATGCGCTCGGTGTCGAAGCGGCTTGCCTGCCACGTGTACGTGTCGGACCGCGCCTCATAGACCACTCGCCACTCGCCCTCGATCTTCACCGCGATCCGCAGCCGCGCCGGCACCCGGTTGGGCGCGGCGAACATGCGCCAGCGCTGGCGAACGCCGATGTACTCGGCGTAGGGCGCGAAGGGCCGCATCAGGGTCTTGCGCAGCTCGGTCCACGCGATGGCGATCGACCAGAGCCGATCCTCGAGCTCGGGCGGGCTGATCGAGAGGCGGCCCGCCCAGACGCGGATCTCGTCTTGGACCGTCGCGGCCTTCCACGCGCGCCGGTCGAGCGCGCCGCTCAGGTCTGGCAGCGAGAGCACACAGATCGCCATGACGTGGAGCCCGACCAACACCCCACGCAGGTGGGCGAACCATGGGCGCTCACGCAGGGCGGTCATCCCCGACGATCTACCATCGCAGCGCGCACTCGGGGCGAGCAACCACACAGACCGCAGGCCTGGCAGAGCTCGGCTTGCATCGGCGGGTGAAGGGTTTGGGCGTGGGTGCGTGCAGAGGTGTGAAGCGATGAAGCGCTACGCCGGCGGCAGCCGATGAATCCGCAGCCGATCCGGCTCGAGCACATGCGGCCCAGCGACGCTGCCGATCACCGACCAGCGCGCATGCCCAGCCTCGAACTCGCCGAGCAACTCACCCGTGCCCGCGATCCACAGGTGTCGCCGTCGATTCTCGCGCCCGCGCAGGACCACGCCAACACCGGCGCTGCTGACCAGCGTGTACTCGCCATCGAGAGGGGTGTGCACGATCGTGCCGCTCGGGCTGCACGAGAGCAGGGTCGCGGCGACGATCAGGTGAGCGCAGCCCGATCCATCGACGTGGATCCGATCATCGAGCGGGCCCTCGAAGCGCGCGAGCACTTCGCCCTGCTCGGGCTCGAGCAGCTCGAGCAAGCGCTCGCCGCAGACCAGCACACTCCCAGGCCCGAGCGCGATCATCTGCAGGTTCAGCGGATCGATCGCTCGCATCCAGCAGACCTCGCCCGCGAGGTTGCGGCCGCTCAGCGTGCCCATCTCGGCGCAGACCAAGCGCTCGCCGACGCGGACGTGCGCGTGGCAGGGCAGCTCGAAGCTTCGCTCGAAGCGATCGCCCTCGCGCCGCCAGCCTTCGAGCTTGCTCGGGCCGCTCAGCGGAACTACGAGCAGGTGATCATCGTCGATCGGGTCGAGCGATCGCGCGCCCGTGATCGTGCGGCTGTACGCGACGACCTGCCATTGCGCGTCGAAGCTGCAGATCGCGATCGGCTCGCCCGCGTCGTTGACCACGTTGGAGAACACCCAGCCCTCGCTCAGCGCTCGCGGTGAGGTCGGGTAGGGCGAGCGCGCCTCGATCAGCATCGGCAGCGAGACGCAGAACTCGAGCTTGGCGTCGCGCAGCTCGACCCGGCGCGGGCCCTCGGGCGCGGGCTCGGGGTCCGGGATCAACAAGGTGTGACCGCGATCGAGCGCGAGCCCGAGCAGGCGAGCGCCGGGCGAGAGCGGCACGGCGAGCATGGTCTCGGGCCGCAGCATCAGCAGGCTGGGTGTCGGGCCCTCGAGCATGAAGAGCAGGCTGTCGGGCTGCGCGGCGAGCAGGCGTGGCGGCCCAGCCAAGGGGATCTCGACGCCGGCCTCGGCGGTGAAGCGCAGCAGCCGAGCCGACTCGTGCAGCGGCGCGATCAGGGCGCCTGGCAATTCGAAGAGCTCGTCGCACTGCGTCATGTCCTTTTGCAGATCGACGATGAACTCCAAGCGAGGCGCGCGGACGCTGCGTTGCTGGGCCGCGTGCTCGTCGATCAACGAGGCGAGGGCGTCGGTCCAGGTCAGGTCGAGCTCGGGCATGGCTCGCAGCGCGGCGATCCGCTCGGCGTCGTCGTGACCCGCGGTGAGGTGGCGAAGCAGGCCGATCCGCGCGTCCGCCAGCTCCCAGAGCGGCCCATGCGGCAGACCCTGGCCGACCAAGAGCGCGACGACCAACGCGGGATCGTGAAAGAGCAGCGCCTGCGCTGCCTGCTCGGTCGGCAGCCGCCACTCGTTTTGATACGCGAAGCGGCTGGTGTCGCTGACCGCCCAGAACCACGCGCCGCACCGGCGACAGCGCAGCCAGTTCGAATCCTCGTAGCCGCCCATCTCCTCGATCGAGTCGGCCCATGGTTGCGGATCGCCCTGATGATCGTAGCCGCTGCCGCGGATCGGATGCGGGGTCGGGCAGGGGCGCGAGCCGGGGGCCATGGCGATCGAGCGTAGGCCCGACGTTGCTCGAGCGTCCAGGCCGGGCGATCCTGCGGCCGATGCCGGCCCGCGCGTGGTTTCGAGAGCCGCTGATCCACTTTGCCCTGCTCGGCGTGGCGCTCTTTGGTCTGTTTCGACTCGTCGCCCCGCGCCCGAGCGCGACGATCGTCGTGTCGGAGGAGACGGTCGAGCGGCTGCGCACGCAGCAGACCCGCCGTCTGGGTCGCGAGCCCGACCCCGCGGAGCTCGACGCCGCGATCCAGACCTGGGCCGACGGCGAGCTGCTCTACCGCGAAGCGATCGCGCTCGGCCTCGATCGCGGCGATCCGATCGTCCGTCGCCGTCTCGTCCAGAAGATGCAGTTCTTGTTCGAAGAGGCCGAAGCCGTGCCCGAGCCGAGCGACGCCGAGCTCGAGGCCTGGATCGCCGAGCACCGCGATCGCTTCGAGCAGGCTCCGCGCTTCGGCTTCACCCACGTGTTCGTGGCCAGCTCCTCGCGCGTCACGCCCGAAGCGGAGCTCGCCGCGATCGAGCAGGATCTCGCCGATGGTGCCGACCCAGCCACGCTCGGCGAGGCCTTCGTGCTCGGTCAGGTCATGACCGCCAAGACCGTCGCCGACCTCGATCGCCAGTTCGGCAAGGGCTTCGGCGGGGCCCTGGCCAAGCTGCCCAAAGACGGCTGGCATCGCGTGCGCTCGATCTACGGCTGGCACCTCGTCCACGTCGACGAGCTCCTGCCGGGTCGGCTCGCCAGCGTCGACGAAGTCCGCAGCCAAGCCCGCGAAGGCTCGATGCAACAGACCCGCGAAGCCCAGCGCGATCGAGCCCTCGCCGAGTTGCGGAGTCGCTACGAGATCGTCGTGGAGTCGGCCGAATGATCGTGCGAGCTCGCCTAGCAGCCCGTGGCGCAACCCAGCGCGGCTCCTCGCGCCGGGATTTTCGGCGAGGGCGCGAAGCCGAAGCGCAGCTGTACCGGGCGTACCGCAAGCTGAGGCGACAAAGCCCTCGTCGAAAAGACCAAGCGAGGTGTCGTGATGGGTTGCGCCACGGACTGCTAGAGCGCCGACCGGTTTGAATTCGCGTGCTGAGGTGCGTCTGGGGCCGTCCGAGGGTAGGAGCGAGGCCGAAGGCGTATCCGGTCATACGTCGAGCGCCGAGCGACACCGCCTCGGGCGGCCCCAGGCGTGCATCAGCGCGTGGATTCAAACCGGTCGGTGCTCTAGGATATGGAACGAGGATCGACGCGGCCCGCGACTCATCATCTTGCCACACTGGGGTCATGAAGACCCCGTCATCGTTCCGCGCCTGGCAGTCCTCGAAGAGCTGCGGGGGTTCGTCGCTCGCTATCTCGACGACCTCGTGGAGGCCATGCCATTCATCGCCGAC
>JAMHUH010000807.1:0-4435 GCA_035904925.1 Nannocystaceae bacterium | reverse complement strand
CCGCCCCCTGCCCGCACCTGCAGCGGCCGGCTCCCCGATCCGAGCGTCCGGCGAAAGCTGCCCCGCCCGACATGCGCGACGCCGTCGAGCTCGACGACGATCACCCCGGCGTCGGCGATGTCGATCGCGAGGTCGTCGCCGCTCGCGACCGCGATGTCGACCGGCCCCGCGGTCGTGACGAAGGTCGAGCGCGGGTCGTCGAGCTCGAGGTCGATCGCGCCCGCGCCCGAGCGGACGTCGACCCGCGCGGCGCTGTGCAACGCGACCCAGCCCGAGCCCGTGTCCACCCGGATCTCGTCGAGCCCACCCTCGACTTGGACGCTGCCGCTGCTCAGCTCGACGCTGAGAAAGCCGTCGATGCCCGAGACCACCACCGCACCGGCGCCGATGATCTCGTGGGCGAGCTCGCTCGCGCTCTCGACCCGCAGCTGCTCGAGCTCGCTGATGTCCGCGAGCTCGGTCGGCAACACGGCGAAGAGCCGACCGACCCGCGCGTAGGTCTCCCAGCGCAGCTCGAGCTGCTCGGCGCTGGCCAGCGCGTCCTTGGGGCTCGCGCCGAGCGTGACGAAGCGACCTTGCCAGGTCAGATCGCTGGCGCCCGGCGAGCCGACCAGCTCGAGCTCGGTCGGCGGCAGCTCGAGCACGACCGTGTCGAGCTCCGCCAGCGATGCTTCGCCCACAATCGGGACCGCGCCGCGATAGCCGAACACGCAACCGGCCGCGAGCGCGGCCAAGAGCGCGAGCCGACGTGCATGACGAGCTTGGGGCGTGGCGAGCATGGCGAGCATGGCTAGCAGCCTGTGGTGCAACCCAGCGCGGCTCCTCGCGCCGGGATTTTCGGCGAGGGCGCGAAGCCGAAGCGCAGCTGTACTGGGCGTACTGCAAGCTGAGGCGACAAAGCCCTCGTCGAAAAGACCAAGCGAGGTGTCGTGATGGGTTGTACCACGGGCTGCTAGAAGTACGCGCTGGCGCTGGCGCCCAGCTCGAGGGTCGGCGCGAAGCGAGGCAGCGCGCGATCGGCCGAGAAGTAGCGGGTCGTGACCGGCACGCTCAGCCGCGGGATCAGATCGAGCGAGAGCCGATCGATCAAGAACCAGCGCAGGTCGATCTGGACGTAGGGCACCGCCCCGAGCTTGGTCTTGGTCACGATCGCAGGCGCCTCGGGATCGAGGGCCGCGTGGCTGCGGCGGGTCTTGACCTGCACGGCGCTGCCGAGCGCGAGGTCGATCCACAGGCGGCGACGATCGAAGACCCGGTAGTCGACCCGCGCGCCGAACTGGACCACGTCGAGGCGCGCGCGATCGAATTTGAGCCCGAGATCGCTGGCCCCCACGCTCCAACGCCGCGCGACCTGGCCGAGCATCGCACCCGTCCACTCGTCGTAGAAGCCGGGTCGATCGGGGTCGGCCCGGAATCCGACCGTCATCGTGCGAGCGACCGACAAGCGCAGGCGATGCTCGAGCTCGGGCCGGACCTCTTCGACCTCGTTCGCGACCTCGTAGGCGTCGACGATCGCGAAGATCCACAGCAGCGGCACACCGGTCGAGAGCAGGCCGTAGCCGGTCAGGCGCGCGTATTCGCGGCCGAGCGGGCGACTCCCGTCGTTGCGCGCTCGGTAGAGCACGAGCGCACCGACCAAGCCGCCGGCGCTGCCAAAAAACACGCCCGCACCTTGGAGGACCTGACCGTTGGCGATCTGGCCGAGGCCCGGCACGAAGGTCGAGAGCAGCGGCGCGCCCCACCTTCGCCACTTGCCCGGCCAGGGCGGCGATTGACCCGGTCGAGGCCGCACCGAAGCGCGCGAGGGCGAGACGAGCGTCGAGCCTCGCGGCTCGGTCGAGCGCGAGAAGCTCGGCGCGAGCAGGTCGGTGTCATCGTTGGGCACGGGCTCGCGCGGCGCCACCGGCTCGGCGGGCGCCATTGGCTCGCTCGGCTCCACCAAATCCAGCTCGGCAGGCTCGAACCCCTCCGTTTCGGGCGGCGGCTCGAGCTCGACGACCTCGTCGAACGTGGGCCCGGGCACCGGCTCGACGGGCGGAGCGAGCGAGAGCCACAGCGCAGCGATCAACCCAAGCACGATTCGCTCATACCACGGACCGCGTCAGCGAAGCCCCGCGCGCAGCGGGGCCGCTTCGCGGGCGATCGCCCAAGCCATGTGATCGCTCGCGTGGGCGACCGCCGTCTCGCCACTCGGCCCAATCGCGACCAAGCCGACCGCCATGCCGGTCTGCTCGTGCAGCTCGTCGCACAGGGCCTGAGCAGTCGCCTCGATCGCCGCCCCAGCGCCGACCCGCCGCAGCAGCTCGTAGATCAGCACGCGCCGCATGATCACCTCGCCGACCCCGGTCGCGACCGCGGCCCCGAGCTCGGGATGCGCGTAGAAGCCCGCGCCGACGATCGGCGTGTCGCCGACGCGACCGGGCAGCTTGAGCAACACGCCGCCGGTCGAGCCCAGCGCACACAAGTCCCCTCGACGATCACGGACGACCGCCCCGACCGTGTCGGCCCGATTGTCCGCCTGCATCACGCCGCTGCGCGCGTCCTCCCAGCGCTGCTGGGCCTTGGCCGTCCAGACCTGCTCGCGGCCCCAGAGCCCGACGCCCTGGGCCTCGCCGAAGGCCCGCGCGCCCTCGCCGACCAAGAGCACGTGCCGGCTGCGTTCCATGACCGCGCGGGCCAGCTCGCAGGCGTTGGCGAGATCGCGGACCGACGCGACCGCGCCCGACTCGAGGTCGCGCGAGCGCATGATGCCGGCGTCGAGTTCGAACTCGCCGGCCTGGGTCATGCACGCACCGCGGCCCGCGTTGAACGACACGTCGTCCTCGAGCTCGCGGACGGCCGCGATCGCAGCGTCGACGCAAGCATCGAGCGCCTCGCCGGCTTCGACGGCCTTCGCCAAGCCGCGCGCAGCTGCCCGCTCGACGCCTGCGATCGCGCCCTCGTGCAGCTCGTCGGCGACCCTGCCCGCGCCCCCGTGGACGACCACGACGATCTCGCTCATCGCTGCGCGCTCCCCTGCCAAGGCGCGTAGGGCCGCGGCGGATCGGCGACGCGCAGGGCTCGAAGTCCAACCTGCTCGAGTCGATGCATCCGCTGGGCTTCGTCGCGGGTCCGATGATCGTGGCCGAGCAAGTGCGCGAGCCCATGGACCAACAACACCGTGGCTTCGTCCAGTAAGCCCGCCCGGCTCCGCACCCGCGCCTGGCGATCGACGGCTTGCCAGTCGAGCACGATGTCGCCGAAGCCCGGCTCGGCGAAGGCGACGTCGAGCAGCGGGTCGGGATCGTCGAATTCCAGCTCGGGCGCCTCGCCGCTGAACGAGAGCACGTCGGTCGGACCCGGCTCGCCCATGTACTTCAGGTGCAGCTCGGCCATCTCGCGGTCATCGACGATCTTCACGCCGAGCGCAGCCAGCTGCTCGGCGCTCACGCCCATGCGCCGGGCGGCGACCCGAGTCCGGCGAGCGAGCAAGTGCAGCGCGGGCGAGTCGATCCGTCCACGCAGCACACGAGCGAGGGCGATCCGGGGTGTCGGGTGCATGCGCCGAGAATCTATCAGGCCCGCGCCAGCGCGATCGCGTCGAAGACCCGGCCCGCCACGAAGGCCTCGAAGAGCCGCGCGTCGAGCTTGCCGGCCCGGACCTCGGCCTCGAGGATCGCCAGCGCCCGCTCGAGCGGCACGGCTTCCTTGTAGTGCCGCCTCGAGGTCAGCGCGTCGAAGATGTCGGCGATCGTCATCATTCGGGTCTGGACCGGGATCGCGGCCGCGCGATCGATCTTCTCGGGAAAGTAGCCGGTCCCGTCGAGGTACTCGTGATGCCGACCGGCGATCAGCGGCACGCTCGCGAGCTGCCGACCCCAGGGGATCTGCATCAAGAAGTCGAAGGTGTGGCCGACGTGGCTCTGGATCTCCTCGCGCTCGAGCGAGGTCAGGCTGCCGCGATCGATCAGCAGGGATTCGAATTCGTCGGTCTCGAGCAGACGGATGGTCCGGCCGTTGCCGTCGCTGAACTGGCGATCGGCGAGCTCGCGGATCCGCAGCGAGGTCTCTTCGCGGACCACCGCTGGCTCGTTGACCGCACAGATCAATTCCCAGAGCTCATCGACGCGGCGAAGGTCCGCGGCGAAGCGATCTTCGAGCTCCGCGTAGTCGCGCCGGCCCTGCTCGGCCAGCGCGAGCTTGGCCTCGAGCAGCCGGACCCGCTCGGCGGTCCGCATGTGCTCGACCCGAGCGAGGATCCGGCTGAACTGGCCTGGGTGCAGCTTCTTGGCCTTGACCAGCACGTCCTCGCGCACGCCGACCTTGCCGAAGTCGTGCAGCAACGCCGCATAGTTGATCTCGCGCAGCGCCTGAGCGTCGAAATGGATCGCGGCCAGCTCGCCCGAGTCGGCCCGGTCGACGACCTTGGCCAACTCGACCGTGAGGCTCGCGACCC
>JAMHUH010000806.1:0-7188 GCA_035904925.1 Nannocystaceae bacterium | reverse complement strand
GCGAGGGCACGAACGTGCTCGTGACCAGCACGGGCAAGCCGCCGTGCAAGGCCTCGACACGTGACTGGCTCAACGCCGCGCAACGCGACGCGGGGCTGGACGAGAAGGGACCGCACACGCTGCGGCACACCTTCTGCTCGCACCTGGCCATGACCGGGGCGCACGTCATGGAGATCAAGACCCTCGCGGGTCACTCCAAGCTCGAGACGACGCAGCGATACATGCACCTGACCCCGCGAGCCCTCCGCGGGGCGGTCGACCGCTTGGAGGGGGGCGCCGCGCACCGATTTGGAGACGGCGCGGCGGCGCGGATCCACGCTCCGGTGGACCCCCAGTAAAACCGGCCACTTAGCTTGTAAGTAGCTTGAGCCTCCCACCCCACAAGCGCTTCGCGCCTGTTCACTTCGCGTTCGCTCGTTCATGACGGTATTCGTTGGCCGTCTTGGGGCTCGTTCATGACGGTTTTCGTTGGCCGTCTTGGGGTTCGTTCATGACGGTTTTCGTTGGCCGCCTTGGGCCTGGTTCATGACGGTTTTCGTTGGCCGCCTTGGGCCTGGTTCATGACGGTTTTCGTTGGGCGTCTTGGGCCTGGTTCATGACGGTTTTCGTTGGCCGTCTTGGGCCGTCAACCATCATGGGGAGCTCGAAGGGGCCGCGGGCGATCGAGGGCGGCCAACAAGAACGCGGCGACACCTGGCACGTCGTTGGCTGTCCAGCGCTCGGGCTCGCGGGGGTTGAAGCGCCAAAACAGGCTTGGGGCGCGCAGGTGTTGGGCGAAGCTGGCGGCGAGCGGGAAGCTCTCGACGCAGATCGCCCAGCAGTTGCGGGTGTGGTGCTGGTGATCTTCTTGCTCGCCGGTGAATGTGTCGAAGCGAGGGCTGGCGATCCTGCGATAGCGCGTGTGGGCTTGGGCGCGGGTGAAGCTGTGGCAGAGCTCGCGGTAGCCGGCGAAGCTCTCGCGCTCGCGCACGCGGGCGGGGAAGAGCACGCCCATGAAGCTGTGCAGGTTGGCGCTGGCCCGAAAGTCGTGCTGCTCGAGCAGGCGATCGAGGGCGGCGGTCTCGGGCTCGCTCAGCGCTTCGACGCCGCGATAGGTCGCGTCGCCGGGTCGTGAGCTGCCGGCCCCAGGCAGGGGGAGCCGACGCTCGCCGCTCGGCAGCGGCCAGTTGCGGTTGAGGTCGACGCCGCGGGCGTTGTGGCGCAGCATCGGCAAGGAGCCGACGCCAGCGCAGGCCCAGGTCCGGGCGTAGCCGTCCGGGTTGAGGCAGGGCGCCAGCCAGAGCTCGGCGCGCTGACGCAGTGGTTCGAGCAGGGCAGACTCGGCGACGATGGCCGCGAGCATGGCCATGCACACGCGGTTGCCGATGAACTCCGGCCCGTGGATGTTGGCGCAGACCAACACCCGTGGGGCGGCGGCGATGCGGCTGGGGATCCGCAGGGCGTCGAGCGATCGGCCCTCGACGCTCTGGCCGTAGTGGACCAACTCGGCCCCCGCCACTCGCCCTGCGAGCTCGACGAGCTCACGCTCGCGGGCTTCGGGCGAAGGGTAGGGGGCCAAGTCGGTGTGGCCCGGCATGCGACCTCAGTCGGGCTCGTTCGGACTCGGCTCGGCGGGCAGATCGGCGATCGGCACGACGACGGGCTCGGGCACGACGATGGGCTCGGGCACGACGATGGGCTCGGGCACGACGACGGGCTCGGGCACGACGACGGGCTCGGGCACGACCGTGACGACGGGCTCGGTGCTCGCTTGCGTCACGGCATCCGTGATGGCGTCCGTGACCTGCGGGTTGACGGTGGTGGGCTCGGATCCGCCGGCTTCGTCGGCGCGAACCAGGCTGAGTCGAACGTCGTCGACGACCTGGCCCTCGAGCCGCGCAGCGGCGAGATCGAGGTGGCGCCCGTCCATGCGGAAGAGCGTGTCTTGGTCGCCAACCGTGAGGTCCTTGACCGCCTTGCCGTGGAGCCCGATCAGGCGCTTGAGCAGGGCGCGGATGCCCGCGGCTTTTTGCCCGTGACGCCGACCGAGGTTGAGCGTGACTCGGACGAGGAAAGACTCGTCGGGGGTCTCGTCGATCAGCGAGTCGGCCGGCAGCGCGTCGACTTCGTCATCGTCGCGCTCGCGCTCGCGCTCGTACTCGCTCGCGGCCACGTGCATCGGGCTCTCGTCGACCTCGCGGGTGTCCTCGTTGTCCGACTCGCGGACGAAGTCGACGGCGGAGAAGCGCGCAGCCCAGACCTCCCAGAAGTCCTTGTGCGGCGGGCAGCTCAGCTCGGGCGTTTGGACGGCGGCCTTCTTGCGCCGTCGTCGGCGACGCTTCTTCTTGGCCCGATCGTCGTCGCTCTCGACCTCGCCGGGCCTCGCCTCGGCGCCTTCGAGCGGGCGCTCGAGGGTCTCGGCTTCGTCGCCGTTCTCGCCCTCGTCTTCGTACTCTTCGCCCTCGGCGTACTCGCCCGATTCGCTGGCGCTGGGCAGCGAGTCTTGGACGCTGAGGTCCTCGACCTCCATCTCCATCTCGTCGTTGAGCTCGTCGAGCACCGCGCGACGCCGACCCTTGAGGGTCAGGTCGTCGAGCTCGTCGATCTCGCCGAATTCGTCGCGGACGAGCTCGAGCTCTTGCTCGTCGATGTCGATGACGATCTCGTCCTGCGAGACCCGGGGCTCGGCGACGAACTCGGGCAAGGGGGCCGACTCGGCGTTGGTGGACGACGAGGGCGACGAGGTCGGACCGCGCTTGCGCTTGCGCCTTCGCTTGGACGCCGAGCGCCGCTCGTCGTTGGCCGAAGCCTCGCTCGCGGGTTCGGACGTGGGTGCCGGGGTGGGGGCGGATTCGCGAGCGGTGGACTCGGACGCGCTCGCCTCGTCGCCCTCGGGCCGCTTGCCACGTCGGCGCCGACGCGAGCGCCGACGCTTGCGCGGCTTGTCGCCCTCTTCACCTTCGGATTCGGACTCGCCCTCGCCGAGCTCGTCGCCCTCGCCGAGCTCGTCGCCTTCGAGGTCACCCTCGCCATCACCCTCGCCCGCTTGGGCCGGGATGGCCGACGCGCCTTCGCTCGGCTCGGTGGCCGGCTCGGTGGCCGCTTCGGTGGCCGAGCTCTCGCCCTCGGGCCGACGCCGACGCCGACGCCGACGCCGACGCTTGGTCGGATCGCCCTCGCTCGACTCGCCCGCTTCCTCGGCGTTCGTGTCTTCGCTGTCTTCGCCCTTGGCGTCTTCGCTGTTGGCGTCTTCGCCTTGGTAGTCGCGATCGGGCGCGACGAAGGCTTCGGCCTCGCGGACCTGCGGCGTGTCCATCGGCACGCGGATGTAAGGCAGCGCCTCGTCCGAGCTCTGGGAGTCGAGGGGCTGGGCCGCCAAGGGCCGAGCCTCGACCGACTCACGCTGACGACGACGAGGCTCGTCGTGCTCGCTTCGCGGCTGGTCACGGTCGGCCGAGCCGCGACCGGAGCGGTCGCGACGACGACGAGCGTCTCGGTCCTCGCCCTCGCGTGGCTCGCGAGCTGCGGCGTCGGTCGTTTGCGCGAGCGCCTGCGGGGCCTGCTCGTGGGATGCCTCGTGGGGCGTGTGCTCGCGCGGCGTGTACTCGCGCGGACCGGCGTGGTCGCGCGGCCCTCGGTCACGATCACGAGGCCCGCGATCACGATCACGAGGCCCGCGATCACGATCACGAGGTCCACGATCACGATCACGAGGCCCGCGATCGGGCCGAGGCTCGCGCTCGCGATACTCCCGCATCTGGGTCCGGTCCTCGCTCTCGGCCTCGGGCTCCTCGCCCGCGAGCTCGCGCCGGGTCGGGATCTTCTTGTCCTCGATCGCGGCGTTGAGCAGGTAGGCGATCACTCGCTCCCCGCGAGGATCGTTGGCCAGGTTGCGGGCCAGCAAGATCCACTCGGGCGAGACCGGCTCGGCGAAGTCGCGGCTGATGCGATCGAGCTTGTTCTCGATCCGCTGGAGGCCGAGCTGCTCGCCGGGCGGGAACATCCGCTCGGTGAACTTGATGCTCTTGTAGCTCTTGGTCAGCGTGTAGAAGCTGCCGATCTCGAGCGGCGAGATCAGGCTCAGCGCGACGCCAGCTCGGCCCGCGCGACCCGTGCGGCCGGTCCGATGGACGTAGACCTCGGAGTTCTCGGGGAACGAGTAGTTGATCACGTGGCTGACGTGCGAGACGTCGATGCCACGCGCGGCGACGTCGGTCGCGACCAAGAACCGGAGCTTGCGCTCGCGGAACTGGGCCATGACCTTCTCGCGGGCGGTCTGGGTCAGGTCGCTGGACAGCGCCTCGGCCACGTAGCCGGCCTTTTGCAAGACGGTCGCGACCAGCCGGGTCTCTTCGCGCGTGTTGCAGAACACGATCGCGGCGGCCGGATCCTCGAGCATGACCATGTCGAGCAGATCGCGGGTCTTGATCGTGCTGCCGGTCGAGTAGAAGGCGTGGTCGATCTCGGCGGCCGCGATCGCGTCGCCGGACAGCTCGATGCGCTCGGGCGAACGCATGTTGCGACGAGCGATCCGCTCGATGTCGCGGGGCACCGTGGCCGAGTAGAGGCAGGTCTGGCGCTCGACCGGGCAGGCCGAGAGGATCGCCCGAATGTCCTCGAGGAAGCCCATCGAGAGCATCTCGTCGCACTCGTCGAGCACGACCGTGCGGACCTTCGAGAGATCGAGCGAACGGCGGCGGATGTGGTCGAGGATTCGACCGGGCGTGCCGACGACCGCATGGACGCCGCGCGCGAGCGCGTCGAGCTGCGGGGCCATGGCGGTGCCGCCGTAGACCGGCAAGACGTCGACGGGGCTGTCGACCGCGAGTCGAACCAGCTCGTCGCAGACTTGCTTGGCGAGCTCGCGCGTCGGCAGCAAGACCAAGAGCTGGACGCCCGTCGACTTGGCCGGGCCGGGCACGAAGCGGTTGGCCAGCCAGGGCATGCAGAAGGCGCCGGTCTTGCCGCTGCCCGTCTGCGATTGGACGAGCACGTCCTTGCCCGCGACCATGCTCGGGAAGCAGCGCGCTTGGACCGGCGTGGGCTTGGTCCAACCGAGCGCGTCGACGGCCGCACGCAAGCGCGGCGGCAGACCGATCTCGTCCCAGGTGGTCGGCCAGGTGACGACCTCGGCTTCGGCAGGCGCTTCGGCTTCGGCAGGCGCCTCGGCTTCGGCGGGCGCTTCGACTGGAGCCTGCGTCGGAGCGGGAGCGGCTTCGACCGAAGACGAGGCTTCGGTCGAAGGCGGCGCTTCGACGGGGGCAGACGCGAGGTCCGGTGGTGATGGCTCGGCGATCGGCTCGACCTCGGGAGGCGGCGCGTCGACGGAGACAGAGAGGTCAGTAGGGGAGGTGGAGTGGGGCGATTGGTCCGGAGTAGGATCGGACCCGGTGGGCTCGGTCATCGAGGAGAACCTTCGAGCGCGCTGAGCTCCGCACGCGCTGACGCCGTTTCCCGCCTCCGCTCGCGATCTCGAGCATGAATCGCGTTGATTCGCTCGAGTTTGATCGCCAAGTCGGGGCTCGCATCGGCACAGGCTACGTGGGTCTCGCGGAGGAGGTTGGCGAAAGCTTGATCGGCCTCGGAATCGGGAGGCGCCCGCTCGGGCAGGCGGTCCATCATGGTCTCGAGCCGTTCTCGCATCAGCTCCACGCGATAGGAGCAGTCAGCTTGGTCTGCAGGCAACTCGGGGACCTGTTGCCAGAGTCCGAGAGTGACTCCCCAGAGCGCGAATACGATCAGAGCGATCGCACCGAAGATCTGGAGCCACAGAGAAATTCGATTGCGGCTCGATGCTGGAGGCTTCGTCAGGTGGTGCGAGTCTTTCAGACCGCAGGGATGGGGTCAAGGCGCGAGCGGAGGCTGGGCGAAGTTGCGAACATCGCGCAAATTCGCCGAAAGCGGCCGCGAGGGGCCAGGCGACCGCTCAGGGTCGCTCAGGGCTCACATTGGTTGGATCCGCCGGTGCGGGCGGTGAACTGAAAGCGCTTCGACAAGAGCAGAGAGATCGACGCGTCGGTCGGGCGAAGCCGGCGGATCACGCAGCCGCGCCGGGTCGAGGCGTTGTGGCAGGTCTCGGGCGCGTTGAGATCGAAGTCGTCGAAGGCCGGGTCGTTGGTCCATGAGCCGAGGTCGATCGGGGTCACGCCGGTCTGGACGTCGAAGTCCTTGGCCAGGGCGCGGACCAAGACGCCCTCGTCGAGCTCGATCGCCTGCTCGAGCGTCGCGTTGGGGACCCCGTCGCGCAGCTCGATCCGGGCCGAGTCGCTGCGCAGATCGAGGATCTGTAGCGGCGCAGGTCCGCCTGGTTGGCCGATCGCCGGGTAGCCGGTGACTACGTAGACCCCCGGCTCGACCGGCAGGACGAAGTTGCCCTCGGCGTCGCTGCGGCCCTGGAAGAAGAAGGGCCCGAGCGGATCGTTCTCGTCGCTCGCGACCTGGAGCCGCTCGGCCGCGACGATGGCGTTGACCGAGTTGCAGTTGGCCTCGCTGCCCGCGGCGCAGATGATCTGGCCACGCAGCAGGACCCGCGGCTCGAGCTCGAAAGGCTCGCCGAAGTCGAGGGTGTCGGGGCCGATCGTGACCTGGCGTCGGAGCGAGCGGAACACCGAGTTGGTCGGCTGGGTGAGCTCGACCTCGTAAAGCCGGTCGAGCTCGTCGACCTCGCCCTGGGTCAGGTCGACCGTGCAGGGCGTGTCGCTGCACGCCTTCAATTTCTCGACCTCGCGGGCGTAGCGGCCGTTGCCACCCTCGGAATTGGTCGAGGGCTGGGTGCAGCCGTCGAGCCCCCAGGTCTGCGCGTCGTCGAGGAACCACTGGGTCGTGAAGCGGGCGGTCTCGAAGTTGGTGCAGCTGTCGACGCTCGGCGGCGGCGTCGGCTCGTCGTCGGGCCCCTGGGTCGGCAGGCAGTCGGCCGAGCAGCAGCGATAGCTGCCCAGATCGGTCTTGGTCAGCTCGACCGGCTCGCCCTGGACCGAGAACGCGATGGTGTGCGGCGGCTGCCAGGGCGGGACGCAGAGGCTGTCGGAGAAGCGGATCAGACGCGAGCTGTTGGGCGTCGAGGGGTCGGCGAAGACCTGGTCGATGCGAAAGACGACCTGGGGCAGGCCGGTCTCGATCGGCGGCGCCAGGCGAATGAAGAGCTCGCGGATCAAGGGGTCGGTGGTTGGCGCGCTGATCCCCTCGCAGTAGGTGTAGAGCCACGCGGGC
>JAMHUH010000805.1:0-16830 GCA_035904925.1 Nannocystaceae bacterium | reverse complement strand
TGGTGTAGAGGATCCCCCGGCGCATCCGCGAACAGACGGCGCAGTAGGGCTTGCCGGGCGCGGTCTGGTCGATGACGGTCGTGTAGGTGTCCTCGCGGACGATCTCGAAGGGCGCGCCGAAGCGCTCGAGCCAGGCTCGCAGCGGCGCGCCGTCATAGCCGGGCTGGACCTGATCGAGGTGGACGGCCGTGAGGCGAAAGTCGATCGGCGCCTTGCTGCGCAGCTGCCAGAGCAGGTCGAGCAGCGCGTAGCTGTCCTTGCCGCCCGAGATCGCGACCAAGATGTGATCGCCGGGCTCGATCAGCCCGAAGTCGCCGATCGCCTTGCCCATCGAGCGCGCGAGTCGGGCCGTGCACGCGGGCCGCTCGTCCATGTCAGCGCTCCCCCGGCATCCGCGTGTCGCCTTGCACGGTGATGGTCAGCCTGCGGCCATGCGGCGCGTGGCGATGCTCCCACAGATAGATGCCTTGCCAGGTGCCCAGCGGGATCGTGCCCTTGCTGACCGGGAAAGTCAGCGTGGTTGCCGTCAGCACGCTGCGGACATGCGCGGGCATGTCGTCGTCGCCCTCGTCGGCGTGGCGAAAGAGCGGGTCGCCGTCGACGACGAGGCGGGCCATGAAGCGCTCGAGGTCGGCGCGGACCTCCGGGTCGGCGTTCTCGCAGACGATCAGCGAGGCGCTGGTGTGGTGGATGAAGAGGTTGCAGAGCCCGAGCCGCACGCCCGACTCGTCGACGACCCGCTGGACTCGCGCGCTGATGTCGATCGTCGCGCGACCCTCGGTTGCGATCGTCAAGGTCTTGGCCCAGGTCGGCATGTCAGTCCTGCTTGGTCGCCGGCAGCACGACCTTGGGCCCGGTCTGGTGCTCGGCCTTCCACTGCTCGTAGGGCATGCCATAGATGGTCTCGCGGGCCTCGTCGAGCTCGAGCGCGACGCCTTGCTCGGCGGCCGCGGCCGCGTACCACTTCGACAGGCAGTTGCGACAGAACCCGGCCAGGTTCATCAGGTCGATGTTCTGAACGTCGCTGCGGTCTTGGAAGTGGGCGACGAGCCGGCGGAACACCGCGGCTTCGATCTCGGTGCGAGTGCGATCGTCGATCGGCATGACGAGGGTATACGCAGGCCGCGACGGGGGCTCAAGGATCGTCGTTGGAGCCGCCCCAGCCCCAGACCTTGGCGATCTGCTTGCACTCGCGGCCGAGTCGGGCGGTCGCCGCATGGTTGTTGCCGTACTCCGGGAAGACGTCGACGAGCGCGACGTCGGCGGCCAGCGTGGGCAGCAGCGTGAACGCGTCGCCGATCAGCACCTTGACCCTGGGCTTGCCATGCGCGGCGAGCAAGACCATCGCTCGCGGCATGATCAGATCGCACAGCTCCTTCGAACGCTCGACGACGGTCAGCTCGGTCACGGCTTGGCGCTTGCCGACCTCGATGAGCTGGTGGGCGAGGCCGAGCCCGGCGATCACGACGCGACCGCGGGCGAGCTTGGTCCCGGGTCGCAAGGTCAGCAGCTCGGCCGGCGTCAGGCTCATCCACGGATACATGCCCCACTCGCCGTCGGCTCGCTTCTCGTAGAGCACGGGGATCTCGACGTCGTCGTCGAACACGACCGAGCCGCGCAGGTCGTTGAACCAGGTCTCCATCAGCTTGCCGCGACGATGCAGCCGGACGACGTAGCGGAAGCGGCCGCCGGGCGAGTCGATGAACTCGTCGGGCTGGAGCTGGCTGGCCGGCGCGTCGCTGGGCACGACCTCGGGAAAGAGCCGCGTGATCGGGTAGGTCTTGGCTTGGATGTTGAGCTCGCTCTGGTAGCGGAGCTTGCGAGACCAGGGCACGCACTGGCCGAGCCGACGCTCGATGTCGGCCGCGAGGTGGGCTCGCTGCGCGGGAGAGAGCACGATCATGAGCGGGATTGTACGTGCAGGAGCAGCATCGACGCGGCGACCGAAGCCAGACCAAGCGTAGGCTGGGTTACGAAGCGGAACACGGTACGGGCCTTGCTAGGTCGGCCGCGATGACCCGCGTGGAACCGGCCGAGCTCCAGCGAGTGGTGCACGATTACGTGCCCCGAATGATCGTCGCGCTGGGGCTGCCGAGGTCGTTGGCGCGCGCGATCGCGGATCGCGGCTGCAGCTCGGCGGCGATGCGCGAGCGGCTGACCATCGTGCGCGAAGAGGCCGAGCGGCTGCGGGACCAACACCAAGCCGCCGCCGAGTCCTTCGACGCTGCGCGTGCGGACCTGCTGGTCGGCTTGACGCGGGTGTTGGTCACCCGGCTCGAGCTGCAGGGGCACGAGCCGGACGCTCGGGCGCTGCTCGATCATGCGCTCGCGCTCTGTGCTCACTGGACGCTCGGCGAGGTCGCCGGCCGACCGCTCGAGCCCAGCGCGCTCGAGCAGACCTGGGCCGGGCTCGTCGTTCGTCTGCTCGCGGGCCGGCGCAAGCCGCTGCCCGTGCCCTGATCTGTCTGGGGACTCGCGCCCCGCTGAGTCGTGCTGCCCCAAGTTGGACGTCGATCGGGCGATCGAGCTCGAGATCGGGATCGCGGGGAGCTCGGCCCGAGCGCGGGTCCAAAACAAAAAGCCGCTGCCCACGAGCGGGCAGCGGCTTGTCGCGCGCAAACGCGAACTCGGACTAGCCGAGGTTGCGGGCGACGAAGTCCCAGTCGACGAGGTTGTCGAGGATCGTGTTGATGAACTTGCCGCGATCGTTGCGGTAGTCGACGTAGTAGGCGTGCTCCCAGACGTCGATGGTCAGCAGGGCGGTCTTGCCGTGCTTGAGCGGGGTGTCGGCGTTGCTCGTGCTCAGCAGCGAGAGCTTGCCGCCCTCGGCCACCAACCAGCCCCAGCCCGAGCCGAAGGTGTTGAGGCAGGTCGCGGCGAAGTCGGCCTTGAACTTGTCGTAGGAGCCGAAGTCGCGGGTGATCGCGTCGGCCAGCGCACCGCTGGGCTGACCGCCGCCGCCGGGCTTGAGGCAGTTCCAAAAGAAGCTGTGGTTCCAGTGCTGGGCGGCGTTGTTGAACAGGCCGCCTTCGGAGCCACGCACGATCTCTTCGAGCGACTTGTCGGCCCAGGCGCTGCCTTCGATCGCGGCGTTGAGCTTGGCGATGTAGGCGGCGTGATGCTTGCCGTAGTGGTAGTCGAAGGTCTCGGCGCTCATGTGCGGCGCCAAGGCGTCCTTGGCATAGGGGAGCTTGGGAAGTTCGAAGGGCATCTCTCGCAGCTTTCATCGCAGCCGCTCGGCGGCTGGGTGAGGGCAGCCGCGGGGCGGCTGCCGAGGAGTTCGAAGCGACCACGACGCGGTCGCGGGCCCAAACTATTGCCGCCGAGTCGCTTCGGGATCAACCCGCCGACCTGGCGGGTCGATGAAGTCGCGCGGGCGCACGGCCAAGGGCCAGCACAGACCCTTCCGCGTCGACACACGCCGCGTTCGGTTCGGGGGCAGGCCACTGATGACGGACCCACGATCCGAGCGTGCTGCGGGGCAGCCCGAGCACGCGAGCGGCTCGCCGGATGCTGCCCTCTTCGGCGACGACGTGTTGGATCAGCGCCGAGGTCATGCTCGCGTAGTCACCCCGCGGGACCATGATCAGGTCGCCGCGCGGGCTCGTCGGCGCGCCGCTGGGCACGAGCTCGGCCGGCTCGATCGGGCCCTCGCTGAGCGCCGCGGCCCGCATGACCGCGTTGCGCAGCGCTCGGACGTTGCCGGGCCAGGCGTGATCGAGCGCCTCGCGGGCGGCCTCGTGCGAGAGCACGACCTCGCGGCCGAGCTCGTGCGCGGCCTCGGCCAAGAAGTGATCGAGCAAGACCGGGATGTCGCCGCGACGCCGACGCAGCGGCGGCAGCGAGACCTCGAGCACGCTGAGCCGATGAAAGAGATCCTCGCGAAAGCGACCCTCGCGGATCATCTCGGGCAGATCGCGGTGGGTCGCGGCGACCACCCGACAGCGCATCGTCTGCTCGCCGCTCGAGCCGATCGCCATGACCGTGCGGGTCTCGAGCACGCGCAGCAGCTTGGCCTGGGCCGAGAGCGGCAGCTCGCCGATCTCGTCGAGGAAGACCGTGCCCCCGGCCGCGCGGATGAACACGCCCTCGTGATCGCGGTGGGCTCCGGTGAACGAGCCGCGGCGGTGGCCGAAGAGCTCCGACTCGAAGAGCGCCTCGGGGATCGCCCCGCAGTTGAGCGGCAAGAAGGGCTCGGCGAAGCGCGGGCCGAACTCGTGCACGGTCTTGGCCGCGAGCTCCTTGCCGGTCCCGGTCTCGCCGTGGATGAGCACCGGAAGGGCGAGCTGGGCGTACTTCTCGAGCGTCCGACGAACGTCGCGGATGACCCGGCTGCGGCCGATCAAGCGGTGGCCCGCGGGCAGGCCGGTGAGCAGGGCCCCCGAGGCGCTCCGGCGTGGGCGGCCCTCCTCGGTCTCACGATCGATCCGCGTCACGCTCAGGCGCACGCCGCCGACGTCGATCCGCATGCCGGGCTCGAGCAGCGCCCGACCGACCGGCACGCCGTCGACCAAGGTGCCGTTGGTCGAGCCGAGATCCTCGAGTCGATAGGAGCCGGACTTGAGGAAGCGAACTCGGGCGTGGCGCGAGCTCACGAAGGGATCGGCGAGGCGCAGCCCACAGTCGGGCGCCGATCCGATCAAGAGGGTCTCGCAGTGGGGCAGGGAGTGACGTCGGCCGTCGGGGTGCTCGAGGGCCAAACGAAGCTCGGGGTCGGGGACACGCGGGAAACGGTCGGTTTGGCAGTGGTTCATCGCAGCAGGGTTGTCGGCCCCGCGCGGGGGCCCTTGCAGGGTTTGTGCGTGGGCCCGAAGATTTCTTTCGCAGCATGAGCGACGCCAACCCAGCGCTGATCCTCTACGGCTTCGGCTCGGTCGACGAGCCGGGCGATCCCTTCGCGTTGCTCGACGTCGGTCCCTTCGCGCACAAGCTCGAGGCGTGGCTCCGTCTGGCCGAGCTCCCTTACCGCAAGCGGCTCGGCGACATCCGCAAGGCGCCGCGCGGGAAGCTGCCCTACGTCGAGCTCGCGGGCCAGGTCCTCGGCGACTCGCAGGACGTCATCGATCGGCTCGCGCGCGAGGGCCTCGCGGACCTCGACGGCTGGCTGTCGACGCGGCAGCGAGCGATCAGCACGACCTTGCGATCGATGCTCGAGGAGGACCTCTACTTCATCATGCTCTACATGCGCTGGGTCCCGGACAGCGCGTGGAACGAGTACGCGCCGGTGCTGCGCGAGCTCATCGCTCGCGCCGGCGCGCCCAAGCCGATCGCCGGGCTGATCGCCCGCTTCGCGCGGCGTGGCGTGCTCGGGTCGCTGCATGGCCAAGGCACGAGTCGTCGATCGCCGCCGCAGCTGATCGAGCGCGCCGAGGCGCGACTCGACGCGCTGGTCGAGCTGGCCGAGCCGAACGCGGCATGGTTGCTCGGCGATCGGCCCTGCACGCTCGACGCGGTCGCGCATGCCTTCATCGCCGGCATGCGATGGCCACGAGTTCCGACGCCGCTCGCTGGTCTGATCGAGGCGCGTCCGACCTTGCTCGAATGGTTCGCGCGGGCCGACGCAGTCGTGCGAGCGCGTGGGCCCCTGCCCGAGACCTGATCCGTGAGCGATGTCCGTTTGCGCGAGCGAGCGGCTCGGCTAGATTGGCGGAGTTCGTTCGGAGGGTTGGCGGAAATCGGTAGACGCAAGCAGCTCTAGACTGCTCGATAGCAACACTGGGTTCGGGTGGGGGGCTGCCTGCGGCGGTCATCCATGTGATTCGGGTCCTTTCAAATCTCTCCAGGTTCGAGTCCTGGACCCTCCATCCGGGGCGCTGGCCAGCCAGCGCCCCTTTCATGTTCTGCCTCCCGCTCAGCGCTCGCCGGTGTCGTAGCCCGAGAGGTGCTCGTCCAGCGACCAGATCAGCACCCGGCGCCCCGCATGGATGGCACACTGGCGCCGCCACTCGTGAACGATCGAGAGATCGGCGATGCCCATGCCTCGCGTCGCGGAGTCGGGAAATTCTTCCAACCACCCGACGATCTCCGCGACCTCGAGCGACGATGTCGGCGTGAAGGGGCTTCGTCCCGCGACGGCCTCGCGTACCTGCTCGACGTAGCGCTCGGCCGCAGCCCGGCGCTGACGGCCATCGCCATTTTGAGCGATATGGTTGCCGGTCTCGAGGATCGTCGCGAGCGGAAGGAGCAGGCGCTCGTCGGCCATGATCCGCGCCCTCAGGTGCATCCGAAATTGGACAGCCCGGCTCGCTTTGACTGGGACATCGAGGATCTCGAGGAAGACGGAGGTGTCGACCAGCACGATCGCCTTCATGCGCCCGCCTCCAGCGAGCGCAGCCAGGCGAGGTTCCGCTGCTTTCGCGCCTCCTCCCCTTCGTCGCCCTCGTGAAGCATCCGCTCGAGGATGCCCGCGCTGACGAGCTGCCCGAGGTGTCCCTGCGCGGTCAGCTCGGGGAAGCGGCCGAGCGATCCGAGCGCAACCAGGCGAGAGTCGCCTTGCTCGGGATCGCGGTAGCAAGCGACCACGTGGCGCAGCTCGGTGTCGGGGATGGCGTCGAGCAAGACGGGGTTGTGCGTGGTCACGAGCAGCCGCAAGTTGCGACGCTCGGCCTCCACCCGCATCAACGTGAGAATTTGCCCTGCGCGCGGCGGATGGATGCCGTTGTCGACCTCCTCGATGACGACCGTCGCCCCCTCGCTCATCGACAAGAGCGCCGCCGCGATCGCGAGGACCCGCAAGGTGCCATCGGAGAGCGTGGCCGCGTCGCGCCAGCGCTTGGTCCCGCCGAAGTTCTCCTCGAGCTGGACCATCACCTCACCGCGTGGAGTCTGCACGAAGTCGATGCCCGTGATGTCTTGCTCGGGCAGCGCTCGAACGAACTCCAACACTGCGCCCAACGATCCCTGGTCCTGCAAATGCCGAAGCACCGCCGATACGTTGGCGCCGTCCGAGCGCAGCTTCCGATCGAGCGTGTGGCTATACCCACGCATCTGCTTGGGGATCGGATCGAGTACGAAGATGTTGCGAAGGGTTTCGGCGACGATCTCGGTCGCCGCGGGGATCTCCTGCTGCGAGACGTCGTCTTTGGCGGCGAAGCGCGTGCCGGTCGAGAGCTGGGTGAACACGGCCTGCAGCGCCGTTCCGTCGATCTGCGGCTTGTTCTTGCCACGCTTGAAATTGTTGTAGTCGATGCGCAAGCCGTGGCTGGTCGGAGCGACCGCCCGGCCAACGTAGAGCGGCGGCGAACTCTCGATGTTCATCGCGTCGAGCTGCTCGAACGCAATCCGCGGACCGAGCGGCTCGTCGAGGGCAAGGTGCAAGCGCAGCTGCAATTGTCGTATGCCCACACGCGACTGGCCCCACACGGAGCACCAGAATTCGATCGGGGCGCTCGACCCTTCGTGGGTCAACTGCGGCAAGGTCCCACGAAGATTGAGCTCCTCGTCGCGGATCGCCGAGAGCACCTGAGGAAGCTGCTGTCCGCTGGCGATCCAGGCCAGCAGGCGGAGCCCCTCGAGCAGGTTGCTCTTCCCCGACGCGTTCGCGCCGATCAGGACGGTCATCGGCCTCAGCGACAATTCGGCGCTGACGAAGCTCTTGAAATTCCCGATGCCGAAGCGCGTGAGCATCGAGCCGAGTCTACACCCGCGTCAGCGGTCGAGCAGCTTGTGCAGGTTGGTCCGCTCCCACAGCACGGCCTCGGCGTACTGGTCGAACTGGGCCTCGGCGCGGCGAAACTCGCGGGTGTGGTAGACGCGACGGCCGTCGACGATCGGCATGTCGTGAATCTCGTGCAGCATCTCGTGATAGACGACCCAGGCCAGGAAGAGCCAGGGCACGTCCTCGGCGTCGAGCACCGGGTGGATGCGGATCAGCTCGTCCTCGACCGTGTAGCTGCCGAGCTTGATCGACTGGCGGCCGCGCTTGCGTCGGGTCCGAGAGCCCCAGGTGATGCGGGCGCGGATTCGGTTGTCGAAGTAGTGGGCGTTGATCTCGTCGAAGATCGCCTGGAGGTTGTGCCAGCGACCTTGGGTGTCGATCGCAACCGGGCGCGGCTCGACCCGCGAGCGGATCGCTTCGTCGTTGGAGTCGATGAAGGCGCGCAGCAGCTCGGCGGCCTCGCGGTCCTGCTGCTCGGCGTAGTTGGCGATCGCGCGCAGGACCAGCGGCGGCGCGTCGACGAACATGTGATGGAGGCGGAAGGTGTAGACGCCCTGGCCGCGCTTGATCGAGAGCATCGTGCGGACGTTGTCGGTCACGACCACGCGCGCGCGACCGCGGACCAGGTGGGCGCCGAGTCGGGCTTGGAGCTCGTCGCGCAGCGACTCTTGGGCCTCGGCGTCGAGGTCGGTGTAGTCGTCGTCGAGGCTGGGCTCGGCGAGCTCGTCCTGACCGGCGTGCTCGTCGTGCTCGTCATGACCGTCATGACCAGGGTGGTAGCGCTCGTCGAGGTCGAAGCAGGGGTGCTCGAGCTGGCTGAAGCTGTCGAAGGCCTCGAAGCCCTCGTCGCTGTCCGCGACGACCTTCAGAGCACCCGAGCGAGGTCGAGAACGCGGCATCGGTTCAGGATCCTTCCTCGAGCCAGCGGGACGCGGGGGTGGAGAGGGGACAGGGCGCAGGTAGCTGCGCTGGGAGGAAGCTGGCGAGATCGGAGCGACCATCGAGCGTGTCGACAGTATGGGTTGGCCACGAAGGTCGATCGAATTTCGCGGATACGCTCGTACGAGCCCGAACGATCATCTCGAATTTGCCTCGTGGGGACGATTCTGCCCCGGGGGTGATAACCTCACCATATCCCAACCAGACAAGGAAAGCAGTCCGATGCACTTGACCGTGTTGCTCTTCGCGGCTCTGCGCCAGCGAGCCGGCCGTGCCGAGCTGCTGGTCGAGCTCGACTCTCCCGACTCCCCAACCGTCGCAGACCTGCGCCGAACGATCGCCCAGCGGCATCCCGAGCTCGGTTCGATCGATCACTGCCGTTTCGCGATCGACCAGGAATTTGCGCGCGAGGATCAACCCCTTCGGGCGGGGCAAGAGGCCGCGCTGATTCCGCCGGTCTCGGGCGGCTCCGGGGCGCCGCTGGAGCCCGATCCCGAGTCCTGGTCCGGGGAGCGATCGCGGCTCGGCGCCGCGCCGCTCTCGCTCGCCGAGGTGGTCGCGAAGGTCGAGCATCGCGACGCCGGTGGGATCGCCACCTTCACCGGCAACGTTCGCGAGGCGAGCCGAGGCAAGCGAGTGCAACGGCTCGAGTACGAAGCCTACGCGCCGATGGCCCTGAAGGTGATGGATGCGATCGCGCTCGCGGTCGAGCAAGAGATCCCGGGCACGCGCGTGGCGATCGCCCACCGGATCGGCACCTTGTTGGTCGGCGAGACGGCGGTGGTGATCGCCGCGAGCGCGGCCCACCGCGACGAAGCGTTCCGTGCCTGCCGCGAGACGATCGAGCGGCTCAAGCAGGACGTGCCGATCTGGAAGAAGGAGATCGACGACGAAGGCGGCGAGTGGATCGGTCGGGGGCCCTGAGGCTCACTCGAGGATGGTCAGCTGATCGGGGTACTCGATCCGCACGAACATGTCCTCGCCGAAGCTGGTCCGATCGAAGACCGTCTGGGTCCCGTCGCGCCAGAGCACGACCAGCTCGAGGCCCTCGCAGTCGAGGTCGCCGAGGCCGAAGTGGAGCACGCGGGTGTCCTCGGAGTTGTAGGTGCCCCGGCTCGACTTCTTCTCGCGGGTCCGCAGCTGCTCGCCCGCGCGCAGGGTGACGCGCGTGCCGAAGCCGTCGCGGTCGACCGCCTGGCCGTCGCCGACGATCTGCACGGCCAGCCAGCGGTTGTCCTGGCCGATGTCGTTGCGGAACAAGAAGTTCGGCCGGCCGCCGCCCTGATCGCGGCCGCCGACGAGCAGGTCGAGATCGCCGTCGTGATCGACGTCGGACCAGGCGTGGTTCTGCGCGCCCTTCATCCGCGCGAGCAGCTCGTCGGGGTCGTTGATGCCGCTCGCGACCCCGAGGCTGGTGAAGCTGCCCGGGTCGTCTTGGTGCATCAGCCCGAACCAGCTCTTTTGATCTTCGCTCGTGTAGCCGCCCTCGTACTTGCTCTCGCGCGAGAGCGAGATGTCGAGCTGGCCGTCGTTGTCGAAGTCGATCAGCGCCCCGTCGACGTCGCCCTCGTTGAAGGGCAGGCCGCGGATCATCCATTGGTTGGTGAACGCGTAGCCCCCGGCCGCGCCCGAGTTGATCAACAACTGGCTGGGGTCCGACCACTTGCGGTCGTAGTCGCTGTCGACCGGGTGCGAGATGGTCGCGAGCAAGATGTCGAGGTCGCCGTCGTTGTCGAGGTCGCCGCAGTCGAGCCCGAACCCGTTGCTGCCCCGATAGACACCCAGAGGCGGGTTGGGCTCGGCGTCGACGCCATGGCCGGTGCTCGCCAGCCAGGAGTTGCCGGTGATCTGATAGGCGAAGCCGCGCTCGGCCGCGACGTTGCTGAAGAGCCCGCCGCCCTGGTTCTGCCAGAGCATGTTGTGGCCGCCGCTGGTGCTGACCGAGTAGGTCGAGACGAACACGTCGAGCAGGCGATCGTCGTCGAAGTCGCAGGCGACCGTGCCGTTGCTCGGCCGCTGCTCGTTCACTTGCAGCGCGCCGCTGACGTCTTCGAAGCTGCCGTCGCCGAGGCCCCGGTAGAGCCGGTCGGTCAGCGAGGCCGTGGTCCCGCCCATGCCGACGTAGAGGTCGACGATCGCGTCGCCGTTGAAGTCGGCGAAGACCGCGTTGGCGGCCGCGCTCGGGGCCGCCTCGACGCCCGCGTCGGCGCGCAGGGTGAAGTGTCCGCCGCCATCGTTGAGCCAGATCGTGCTGGTGAAGGGGTAGTCGAGCAGATCCTGGCCGGCGAAGAGGTCTTGATCGCCGTCGTTGTCGACGTCGGCGAAGGCGAAGAAGCCGGCTTGGACGTCGCGCAGACCCGAGGCGTCGGACCAGTCTTCGAAGCTGCCGTCGCCGCGGTTGTGGAAGATCAGGTGCTCGAAGGGCACGCCGTTTTGCGGGTTGGGAAAGAGGCTGTGGGCGACCAGGTCGTCCCAGCCGTCGCCGTCGATGTCGGCGAAGGCGAGCCGGCTGTGATCGTTGATCGCGGTGCCCATCGGCGGATCGGGGTAGAAATTGTCGACCCGGATGCCGCTCTCGTCCGAGACGTCGGCGAAGAAATTGCTGCTCGGCTCGACTGGGGCTCGCGGGGTGCAGGCCATCGGCTCGGCGCCGGTCTCGGTTCCGGTGTCGGTCTCGCTCGAGGTCTCGCTGCCCGCGAGCTCGTCGCCCGTGTCATCGCTCGCGGGGTTGCAGCCAGTCAGACAAGCCAGCCCGAACACGAGCGAGCGCGAAGACGCAGGACGCAAAGCCATGCCGACAGGGTCGCGTCTCGCGGGCTTCGGCGCAATCGCGGGCATGGCGGGTCAGTCGGGTCAGTCGGGTCAGTCGGCCTGCGTCGGCCAATCCCGTCGGCCCGTGACCGCGCCCGTGCGATCGCTGCCGATGCACTCGACGTCGCCGCCGCGCTCGAGCGCGCAGACATGATGATCGCCGACCGCGATCTGCGTGTAGTCGTGGCCTGGCAGGCTCAGGTGCACGCCCAGGACGTTGGGCGTGCACGCGAGCGAGCCGACCCTTTCACCGGTGGTCTTGGCCGCGAGCGAGCAGGCGGGCATCGTGCCCATCGGCGCCGAGAATCCGAGGGCGATCACGTGGCTCGCGGGCTCGGGCGCGTGGCCCCCGTAGTAGGCGACGCAGCGCGGTGTGCCGGCCGAGTCGATGACGCAGGCGGTCGCGCCCTTGCCCGCGATGCCGGCCACGCGCTCGCCCGACTCGGCGAGCTCGACCAGCAGCGGGTCGTTCCAGACGCCCCGCTCGTCGCTCGGGCGGCCGGCCGAGTGGATCGCGATGGTGCCCGCGACGTAGTGGATCAAGCTCCAGTCGGGGCCGAACACGATGTTGCGAACCGGCTCGAGCAGCAGCTCGGGCGGCGGCGCGACGAAGCTCGAGAAGCGCTCGTCGCCCCAACAGCGCGTGGTCGTCGAGTCCCACGCGCAGCCGCCTCCGTCGTCGTGCAGGGCGAGGTCGTCGAAGGATCCGGGCGGCGGGCTGCAGACGTCCTCGCCGATGCACGAGCCGAAGCAGTCGATCTGGCGGTCGGCGTCGCGGATGCCACAGACCGTCCGGCGGGCGCTGGCCAGCTTGCGATAGGCCCGCTTCGGGATCGGCGTCATCGGGGGATTGCGGGAGTCGTCGCCACCGAAGCAGCGGACGCTCCCCGCGAGGTCGAGCAAGCAGGTGTGGCGCGAGTTGACCACGACCTGCGCGAAGGGTCCGTCGAAGTGATGCCGCTCGCGGTTCGACCCCGAGCGTAGGCAGCCCGGCACGAGCACGAGCAAGCACGCCGCGAGGACTCGATGCACCCGAGCTACTCCGCGCTCGCTGGTTGGGCGGGCTCGCTCGGGACTTCGGTGGGCTCGCTCGCTGCGTCGGCAGGCTCGGTGGAGTCGCTCGGCGCTTCGACTTCGCTCGGCTCGGGCTCGGGCGCACACGCGACCACGCCCGCGAAAAAGTCGGCCAAGATCGTCGGCGCGCCCAGCTCGAGCGCGACGCCTTCGCGCGTGACCACGCCGGCCGAGGTCCCGTCGTAGACCCGACACGCGGGCGCTCCGGCGCTCGGCCGCCAGACGACGACCAGGCCTTGCGAGGCGCCGTTCGGGTTCGGGCTGGCGTTGGGGTTGGCCATGGCTTCGGCGACCAGCGGCTCGGGGCTCGCGAGCGCGACGCTCAGCGTGGCGCCGTCGCCCAGCCGATGCATCCACAGGCCCTCTTCGTCGAGCTCGACGAAGCCACCGAGCGAGCCGCCGACGCCCGCGAGCGACCAGACTCGGCCACCCTCGGCGGGCCGCAGCGGGCTCGGCTCGCTCGCGCCAGGCTCGAGCCGATCGATCGAGCCCTCGCCCTGGCCGATCAGCAAGGACTCGCCGCCCGCGGGATCGGGGATCCACGCCAGCGCGGTGACGGGTCCGAAGGTGGTGATCGAGGGCAGCACGCCCTCGCTCGGGTGGAGGCGCTCGATCGTGCCGCCGCCGAGCGGCACGACCAGCGCGAGCGTGCCGTCGCGGGCCAGCGCGGCCACGAACTCGGTCGGCATCGTGCTGGCCAGCTTTTGGTCCTGGTCCATGCGCTGCTCGACGCGATCGAAGATCTGCCGGCGATCTTGAGTGACGAAGGCCAGCCAGCGGGCGTCGGCCGAGGCGACCGGTCGCCCGAGCCCCTGGGTCTCGCTGGCTTGCCACTCGGGCGCCGCGAAGGCGCGCGCTCGACTCCCGGCGAACCAACTCCACAGCGAGTCGCCCTCGGCCGCGAGCGCGATGTCGAGGCCCTCGGGCGTGGCGCCTTGCTGCACGACCTTGGCCGCGCCGCTGGCGAGATCGAAGAGCCGCAGCTCGCTCGCCTGCTCGGCCGAGAAGCTCCACGAGCTCACGGCGATCCGGTTGCCCGAGTCGTCGATCGCGAGCTCGACCGGATAGAGCGAGGGCGGGATCTCGCCGGTCTCGGGGTCGGGCGCGGGCGGCAGGATCATCCCGACCATCCGCTGCGTGCCCTCGACCAGCTGCCAACGACGAATGCGAACCGGCTGCTCGAGCCCGCTGGTGACCAGCTGCGGCTGGTTGGGCGCGGCGGCGATCAGCTCGATCGGCTCGGACGCGGGCAGCCACTCGAGCGCACCGCCCTCGCGCGGGCCGATGACCAGCTGCCCGTGCTCGTCGCCCGCGGCCCAGTACTTGCTGCCGATCGCGAGCTCGCGCCGACCGGCGATCGGCAGCGAGTCGTAGGGCTCGAGCCGCATGCCGATCGGCGGCTGCTCGGCGTCGAGGCCCCGACCAAACGCGAAGTCGGCCAGGCCTTCGCTCGGCTCGGTGGGCGTGGGCAGGTCGTTCGGCCCCGGGGTCGTGGCGATCACTCCGACGCGGACGCCGATGTGAACCTTGTTGCCGATGCTGCGACCGATCACGCGGGTGAGGTCGGGCCCATAGACCTCGCGGTAGATCAGCAGGCCCTCCTCGGGCATCGAGAGGTCGGCGTCGATCGGGGCGAGCGGCTCGAGCGTGACGTCCCAGTCGGCGCCGAGGCCATGGACCTCGATCAGGTCGGCGGTGGCGCCCGGATGATCGACGCGCGCTTGCATCCTCGTCAGCGCCTCTTGGTCGGCGAGCTCGCGGGCGCGAGCGGGATCGCGGGTCCCCCTGGGCTGCGGGAACTCGGCCGCCGGGTGCTCGGCGATGCCTTGGCGAAGCGCCTCCTCGCGCAGCATCGCCATCGCGATCGCCGAGCCGTCGCGGGCGAGCGCGAGTCCGCTGACGAAGGCGCGCGAGTGGTGGGACCAGAGCATCCGCGGCGTCGCTTCGCGCGACCAGACCTGAACCCAGTGGCCGTCGCTGATCGCGATCGCGTCGCGGGCCAGCGCGAGCGCGATGATCGGCCGCGGCTGGGCGAGCTTGTCCGGCTCGATCTTGCGGGTGCCCGCGGCTGGATCCTGGCTGCTCGCGGGGTCGACCTTGGCGTCGTTGGTCTTGGCGGGATCGGGTGGGCTCGCGGGCGCGCGCGCGAGCAACACTCGCTCGATCCGCTCGCCGTCGCGGCTCCCCTCGATCACCCGGCCGTCCATGCCCGCCGAGAAGGGCACCCCGTCGACGCCGACGACCAAGGCCGTCACGCCGCCGCGGTGGCCCTGGCTGGCTGCGCGCAGCCTGCCGTCGCGCCAGATCCGGATCCAGCCCTGGGCGTCGGCGCTCATCAGCTGCCAGCGCGCACCTTCGCCGGCTTCGACGAAGGCGAGGTCGACGACCGCCGACGCGTGCATCGGCAGCGCGACGTCGGTCGGCCGGACGCCCGCGCCGGGTTGCAGCTCGAGCTTGGGCTCGACGGTCGTCGCCATGCCCTTGGGAGTCACGCAGGCCGCGAGCGCGAGCGCGAGCGTGAGCGGCAGGGATCGAGCGAGCGGCATGGTGGGCGAATGGTAGCAGTCCACCACGCCCGACCTGCCGCAATGTGTTCGCGAGCGAGCCGGCTAGCGGACCAGCTTGCGGTACTTGACCCGCTTGGGCACCAGCGCGTCGTCGCCGAAGCGAGCCTTGCGATCGGCCTCGTAGTCGGCGTAGTTGCCCTCGAACCACTCGACGGTCGAGTCGCCGTTGAAGGCCAGGATGTGGGTGGCCAGGCGGTCGAGGAACCAGCGATCGTGCGAGATGATCACCGCGCAGCCGGGGAACTCGCTCAGCGCGTCTTCGAGGTGCCGCAAGGTGTCGACGTCGAGGTCGTTGGTCGGCTCGTCGAGCAGCAGCAGGTTGCCGCCGCGCTTGATCAGCTTGGCCAAGTGGACGCGGTTGCGCTGGCCACCCGAGAGCGTGCCGACCTTTTGCTGCTGGGCCGCGCCGTTGAAGTTGAACTTGCCGACGTAGGCGCGCGAGTTCATCTCGACGCCGCCGAGGTCGAGCGTCTCTTTGCCCTCGCTGATCTCCTCGTAGACCGACTTCTTGGGATCGAGCGCGTCGCGGCTCTGGTCGACGTAGGCGATGTCGACGGTCTCGCCGATCTTGATCGCGCCCTTGTCGGGCTGCTCTTGGCCCGTGATCATTCGAAAGAGCGTGGTCTTGCCGGCGCCGTTGGGCCCGATGATGCCGACGATGCCGCCGCGCGGGAGCGTGAAGCTGAGGTCCTCGAAGAGCAGCTTGTCGCCGTAGGCCTTGCTGATGCCCTTGGCCTCGACGACCACGTTGCCGAGCCGCTTGGTGAAGGGGATGTGGATCGAGGTCGTGTCGGCGCTGCGCTTCTCCGACGAATTGAGCAGGTCCTCGTAGGCCTTGATGCGGGCCTTGCTCTTGGCTTGGCGAGCCTTGGGCGACATCCGGACCCACTCGAGCTCGCGCTCGAGCGTGCGCTGGCGGTTGGACTCTTTCTTCTCTTCCTCGACCAGGCGCTTTTGCTTTTGCTCGAGCCAGCTCGAGTAGTTGCCCTTCCAGGGGATCCCGCGGCTGTTGTGCAGCTCGAGGATCCAGCCGGCGACGTTGTCGAGGAAGTAGCGATCGTGGGTGACCGCGACGACCGTGCCCGGGTACTCGTGAAGGTGATGCTCGAGCCAGGCGACGCTCTCGGCGTCGAGGTGGTTGGTCGGCTCGTCGAGCAAGAGCAGGTCGGGCCGGCGCAGGAGCAGCCGACACAGCGCGACCCGGCGTCGCTCGCCGCCGCTGAGCGTCTCGACGTTGGCGTCGCCCGGCGGGCAGCGCAGCGCGTCCATCGCGATCTCGAGCGTGCGGTCGAGCTCCCAGCCGTTGCCGGCGTCGATCTTGTCTTGCAGCTGGCCCTGCTCCTCGAGCAGCTTGTTCATCTCGTCGTCCGACGAGACCTCGCCGAACATCATCGAGACCTGCTCGAAGCGCAACAGCGTGTCGCGCATCTCGGCGACGGCCTCTTCGATGTTGCCCTTGACGTCCTTGTTGGGATCGAGCTCGGGCTCCTGCGAGAGGTAGCCGATCGTCACGCCCTCGGCCGCCCAGGCCTCGCCGATGAACTCCTTGTCGGCCCCGGCCATGATCCGCAGCAAGGTCGACTTGCCCGAGCCGTTGTTGCCGAGCACACCGATCTTCGCGCCGGGCAGGAAGGACAGGTGGATGTTCTCCAACACCTGCTTGCCGCCTCCGTAGATCTTGCCGAGGCCCTTCATGGTGTAGATGTACTGATAGGAGGCCATGCCGGCGCGGATGATACTCGCTCGCCCGGCAGGCCGGAAAGAGGCGCGTCAGCGCCCGCG
>JAMHUH010000804.1:0-1794 GCA_035904925.1 Nannocystaceae bacterium | reverse complement strand
CCAGGCCCAGCTCCGATCGGGCTTGCGGCCGTCCAAGAACTCGACCCGGAAGGTAAGCATGTCGCCAACCCACAGCTCGTCGGTGTCCGGCGCGAGCTCGAGGTCGAAGCGCCGCACGGACACGTCGCCGACCACCTCCATCTCCTTGGCGTCGATCGTGGCTGCGCGCGTGAACGCGAAGCGTCCGCCCGGCTCGGGGATCGTCGGCTCGGATGCCTCGGCGGGCTTCGGCCTGGTCCGAAGGATCCCCTCGGTGAAGAGCGCCTTGATCTGCGTGAAGACTTCGAACAAGGACGCGAACAGCTCGGCCAGAATTCCCATCAGCTCACTCCCCGGAGTTGAGAAGCCCAGTGTCCGAGCGCCGTCGATCCCCAACCTGGATCGTCGGCGTGCAGACGAACGTGGAAACGCCCCGACCGCGAGCCGCGATCGAACACGACTTGCGCGAGGTTGTTGGCGTCGACGCCGAGCACCCGGAAGTTGGCGGCGGCGGGCTCGATCGACCAGCGGAGTCCGTCACGAGGAGCCGGGATCGCCAGCGTGATCGGCTGGCCGATCTCCACGTGCCGCACGAAGAGGCCCTCGTCGTCGGGCTTCGCGGTCCATTCGATCGCCACGCGCCGCTGCGGAGCGTTGGCGCGAGACCAGCCCAGCACCGTGCCACGCGGGATGATCGTGCGAGCGCCCTCGTTCGGGTTCAAGCCCGCGCCGGCGAGCGGATCGAGCTCGACGGTCAAGCTGCGCTCGTCGAGCGCCGCGACGAAGCCCGTCCTCAGCTCGCGCGCGAAGGACTCGGGGTCCGAGCCGATCTCGATCAGAAACGCGACGCGATCCCCGACGACGATCTGGTCGGAGCCGATCCGCTCGAGCTTCGGCCAGCGCTTCTCGAGCGCGTCTTGGATCTCGAACAAGGTCGCGGCCCCGAGCTGCTGCCGATCGACGCAGCAGCGCGCGGCCGGGCTCGGGCTCGGGTCGGTGCGCGTCGATTCACCGGCGATCCGCGTCTCGAACTCCAACGGCTCGGACTCGCGCGGGCGCTCGGGCTGGGGCGGCGCAGGCTCGGGTGCGCCGTGCCGCTCTTTCGATCCGAACACGCGGCCGAGCAGCGGCACGCGGCCGAGATCGATCCAGCCCATCGCCACGCCCACGGCACCCACGGCGACCCCTCCTGCCAACATCCAAGCGATCGTGCGGACCATGATCAACCCTTCAGGCGGCTCGCAGATCGAACTTCCAGTTGCTCAAGACCCGGTGGCCTCGCACCGACTCGTTGGGTTCGAGCAGCGCCAGCTTCACCAGCCCGCTCGGACCCTCCAGCGAGAGCCGGACCTTGTTGGGTTGCTCCTCGATCACGTGCACGGCGACGTCGGAGCGAGACGCCACGAACGCGCAGCGCTCACTCCTGACCGGCGTCTGCAGCTCGATCACGCCGCCAGGCGGGACCGCGTAGCACTTGCGCCGGTTGTCGACGATCACCTGCGGTTGGTTCGCGGCGGACTCGTTCACGTCCGCGACCGGCTCGCTCGCGCTGGCGGCTGCGGCCGAGCTCGTCGAGGCCGGTGCCGCGGCCTGCGGGCTCGCTTCGGGAGCGCTGGCCGAGCTCGGACGCGGGCTCGAGCTCATGTCAGCGCTCGGCGTCGCAGGCCGTCGCGGTGGCGTCTGCGGCTTGACGCGAGCCGCTTCGGCCTGGGCGTGCGCGGCCTGTTCTCGCTCCAACTTCTTGCCTCGCAAGACGAGCCACGTGCACAGGCCCGTCACGCCCAGCGCGACGCCGCCAACGACGAGGATGAGGAT
>JAMHUH010000803.1:0-10979 GCA_035904925.1 Nannocystaceae bacterium | reverse complement strand
AGATCAATCGCGAATTTGTAGCTACCTGGTTGAGCCGTCGCGATCCGAAGCTGGAATACCGCGAGCAGATCAGGCGACGGTGACCCACGCCGACGCAAGGGGAAGCCGCCCAGCCACTCGGCGACCCGGGTCACCAGCGAGCTCATCGCGTTTTGGGCCTGCACGGCGAGCCCGAGCGGCGCGCTACCGTAGCCGACCTGTCCCCCGGAAAGCGAGACGAGGATCCGATCGTGGATGTCGCCCAAGCCCTGGGCGTGCATGGCCTTTTCGTTCCACGTCGCCTCCAACAATTCGCGGAGCTGCGTTCGAGCCCATTCATTGGTCTGTTCGGCCGCTAGAGCTCGAAATGCCGCCGCTTCGGCCTGATCGAAGGCCCTCGCCTTGTACCAGAGCGCGACGACGCTGACCGCCAAGATGCTGTACGTCCGTGGCTTGTCGACGGGCGTCGCCGCGAGCGCCCGTGCCTCGGCTTGCGCGGCTTGGTTGTAGAGGCTGCGAGCCCGATGCAGATCACCGCGCCGAACCAATGCCTCGGCTTGCTGGGCCGCATCCTGAGCATCTCGATGGTCGTCGCGCATGACCATTTCAGCTCTCGATCGCTCGAATCATCACATGCCCAACCCTGAATCCAACAACCGCTGCAATCCCCGGTAGATCCGAGTTGCCGCGCGCGAGCTGGCCCACTTTCTGCGTGACCCGTCGCCGCACATCCTCGAGCTCCCCTGCGTCGACACCCGATACTTCGAGCCGCATCGCGCGCTCGAGATCGACCACAGGCGCATCGGAGGCTGACCCGATGTAATAGTCGGCACCCGACCGAGTCTCGGCGCGATCGATCGCACGCATGTCGAGCGAGACCTCGATCGCTGCGATCGCAACCCCATAGGCGGCGTCTCGCGTCGCGTCGTCGACGTTGGCATGCGCTCGCATTTCCCGCTCGCTCGGCGTGGCCCAAGTGCACTCGACGACCTCCGCATCGTGGGCATCGAGCACCAGCTCGGTCGGCGGCTGATGATGCCGCGAAAAGCAGACGGCAGCGCACTCAGCGTAGACTCCCGCCACGGAGCGGGTGAGACCCGGATGACGTTCGGGCAAATCCGCGATGGCGGGCAGGCTGCGGAGCGGCTTGGGCTCGGGCGTCATCGCGGCAGCGACTCTAGCACGTCGACAGATGGCCGAGCCAACTGTCCGGCTCCGCTGACGAGGGCCTGATCGCTGGCGTAGATTCCTCCGATCAGAGCGCGGACGCTTCCGCTTCGATGGGCGCATCCGCGAGCGCGGGCATCGACGCGAAAGGCCGCTCGCCGATCAGCGTGGCCCACAGCCGCGTCCAGGTGTCCCACGCATGCCCGCCCGTGGTCGTCCGAACTCGATCCGCTGGCAGCCCGGCGGCGAGCAGCTCGTGGGCTCGCACGCCGAAGTCGTCGACGCCGTACATCAACCACAGCTGGGGCTTGCTCGCGTCGCCCGACTCGCTGATCTGCTTGAGCATCCGCCAGATCTCGAGGTCCCACTCGCCCTTCTCGGCGGGCGGCTGCCAGCTGGCCAAGCCACCGGCGGCGCTGATCTGCTGGAGGGTCTTGCGGCGGCCCAGGTAGGGGGCGATCAGCACGAGGCCATCGATGTCGTCGGGGTAGGTCCACGCGCTCAGCAGCGCACCGATGCCGCCCATCGAGATCCCGACGATCCAGACTTCGTCGTACTTGTCGCGGTTGGGCGCGAGCACGTCCTGCTCCATTCGCTCGAGCAAGGTCCGGCTCTTGTAGTAGCCGTAGTGGGCGTCGACCTCGAGCATGTCGACGTCCATGCCGCTCTCGCGCAGCGAGGCGACGAAGCCTCGCTCGTCGTAGACGCCGACGCGATCGCCCGCGCCCGGCAGCATGATCACCAGCGCGCGGGCCGGTGCCTGCTCGGACTTGGCGTAGCTCGCGGTCGGGATCGGTGACTCGAGCGAACCAGCCACGCAGGCGCTGGACAAGCAGAGCATCGTCGACAGCAAAGCTCGAAGAGGGGTCGCCGCGTGGTTCACGATCCACGAGCTAGCAGTCGCGCGAAGTCGGTTCATCGGGGAGGCCCAGCATCGACGCGATCGCTGCGAGACCGCAACGGATCTGGAACGATGTCGCGCCGCGCCGCACGCTGATCGCCGCAAAAAGCTCTTCGGCGGGGAAATTCGAGACGCGTCGGCGAGCCTGGGGCATAGTCCGAGGCGGCGATGGAGACCTATCGCATCCGCTATCTCGACGGCAGCCACGCCATCCAGGCGATCAAGCTGGTCCGCGAGTTCACGGCCCTCGGCCTGCGCGAGGCCAAGGAGATCGTCGATGGCGGCGGGGTGATCCTCGACGGGGTCGCGGCCGCGGAGGCGCGCAGGATCGCCGACCAGTTCGGCCAGATCGGCGCGCAGGTCGAGGTCGAGCGGACCTGGCGGACCATGCTGGCCTTCGATCCGCACGACCCCGCCCGTGGCGATCAGCAGCTCGAGCGCTTGCGCGTGGGCGAGGACGAGCTCGAGCTCGAGCGTGGCGAGCTCGGTGCGTGGACGGGGGGCGAGAGCGAGGGCTTCGCGGCGCCCGAGCTGGTCGAGCGTCGAGTGGTCGAGCTGCTCGGCGACTGGCAGGCGCGCGGGCTGGCCGTCGCCGAGGACGAGCTCGCGGTGCTCGAGCGGGTCAGCGCGCGCGAGCCCAAGCTCGAGCAGCAGCTGCGCGACAACCCCGAGGGGGTCGAGGCCCCGCAGATCTACGGCGACTGGCTGCAAGCCCGCGGCGACGCTCGCGGTCAGCTGATCGCCCTGCACTGCGCGCTCGAGCGGGCGGACGAGCCGGATCGGGCCGAGCTCGAGGCCCGCATCGACGAGTTCGTGGCCGCCCACGCCAGCCACCTGTACGGGCCGCTGCGGCAGGTCTCGCGCGACCTCGACCTGCGCTGGCGCTGCGGCATGATCGACTCGGCCTTCGTCGGACCGCTGGCGTGGACGCGCCTGGCCGGTGGCTCGATCGAGGTGCTCGGCGCGCTGCTGCGTCTGCCCGTGGCCGCGTGCATGACCAAGCTCGGCCTCGCGAGCGCGCTGCTCGGCCGCAGCGATCTCGAGCCCTTGCTGATCAACTCGCCGGTGGTCGCGAGCCTGCGCGAGCTCGAGCTGGGCGACACGGTTCGAGCGCCCGGGCACAGCCGCAACCGCCCGCTCCTGGCTCGGCTGTGGCCGCGGCTCCAACACCTGCGTCGGCTGGTCCTGTACGAGCAGCGACCGCCGCTGCGCAGCCTCCATTCGACCACGCTCGAGCAGCTCGAGCTGCACCTGTGTGGCCTGCCCCAGTCGGGTCGCCTCCACGGTCTGCCCGATGGCCTGCAAGAGCCCTTCGTCGCCGGTCGGCTGCCGCGGCTGCGCAGCTTGATCCTCGAGTTCGTCGGCGGCTTCGAGGTCGAGCCCAGCGTGTTCGCGGAGGTGCTCTCGCTGCCTGACCTGGCCGGGATCCGCCAGCTCGAGCTGCGCTTCCCCGACAGCGTGATCCCCCACGATCTGGTCGAGACCTTCGCGGCGATCCCCAAGCTCGGCTCGCTCGAGCGGCTCGATCTCTCGCGCTGCGCGGCCGAGCGGCGATCGATCAAGGCGCTGGTCGACGCCCGCGCCCGCGGCCGCCTGCCGGTCGAGCTCCGGCTCCCGCGGCCGGGGTAGCGGCTCGCATCAACCTGGTTGGAGCGGCTTGCTCGCGACGATGAACGCGATGGTCGGCTTCGCCCCGACCTCGGGCTCGCCGAGGTCGACGAAGCCCGCTTGCCGGATCTCGTCCGCGAGCGTTCGCCGTGAGAAGGTCGATACGGCTGGGGCTTTGCCCAGCCACCGCATGAAGCGCAGGATCGGCGGGTAGGGAACCCATGAATCGCCGAGGCAGACGGTGGACGAGATGAAGAAGCCGCCGGGCTTCAACAATCGGTAGACCTGGCGCAGAACTGCGGGGCGATCGTCGACCAGATGCAAGAGGCTGCCAGCACAGATGCCGTCGAGGCTGTCTGGGGCGAAGGCGGTGAAGGTCTCGTCGAAGGCGCCAACGTGAAAGGTGACGTTGTCGACCTGCTGCGCTGCGGCCTTGCCCTTGGCGATCTCGATCATCGCGCTGGAATAGTCCAGCCCGTGAATCCGAGCGCCGCTCGCGGCCAGGCGCAACGCCAGCGACCCGGTTCCACAGCCGATGTCGAGGACCACGTCGCTCGGCTTCATTCGAGCCAGGGTGATGGCGATCTTGCGCTCGAACGCTGCAGGATCGCCGACGGGCTGACGCGAGTATTTGGTGGCGATGTCGTTCCAGAATTTGGCGTCGGTGCTCATGGGACTCCCCAAACGATCGACCCGTGGCTGAACCAGCCACGGGTCGAATCTACCAGCGCGAGCGCGGCTCAGAACGAGAACTGCAGATACAGGTTGCCGACCGAGAGCCACTGCTTGTAGATGCCATTGGCGTCCGGCTGACGGGTGGGCGCCTGGTACTTGGCGAGCGCGTTCTGCCCCTTGGTGTCCAGCTTCATGTAGATGATCTGGGTCAGCGTGACCCCCATCGCCACGTGCTTGTGGGCCTGCCACAAGGTGCCGATCGAGACGCTGATCTTGTTCATGTCGAAGAGCGAGGGATCGACGGTCTGCACGGGGATCGACGAGCTGTCGTAGCCGAGCCCGACATAGGCCTCGAGCTCCTCGAGGAAGAAGTACCCGACACCCAGACGAACACCGCCAGCGTCCTTCCAGTAGCGAGGAAGATGCTGGGTCACCCCGACGACGTCGGTCTGGTTTACATCAGGATCAGCGGGCGCGGGATCAGGCGGCAGCCCGCCGAAGTTCGCGGGGTCGCTGATCGCCTTGTCGGCGTTCTGGAAGTCGCACTTGCGATTCGGCTCCGAGGCGATCAGCACGCACTGCTTGTCGAACACCGACCAGCGCGTGTAGTCGGCAAACAAGCGAATCTCGAGCTTGGGGATGGGCCGGATGCGGAAGCCCAGCCGGATGATGTCCGGGAGGGTCTGGGTCAGCTCGATGTCGGTCACCGACGCTTCTTGGACCGCGAAGATGTTGGTCAAGGTCCCCTTGAGCGTCATACCGCCGGAGACGTTGGGTTGGCTCGAATACGAGGCTCCGATCCACAGGCGATCGTCGAGCGGCTCGAAGGTCACGCCGACCGCGAACGCCCCCTGCCAACCGTCGGCCTTGAGCCAGCTGCGGCCCTCCTTGAGCGCGAACATGTCCTCGGTGTTGCCCGAGACCAGGTTGTCGGTGCCGTCGGGGTTGCGAGCGCGGATCGTGTCAATGGAGCTTCGGATCGCGCTGCCGCTGACGCCGAGGGTCATCTTGGCGGCCTTGATCTTGAACGCGATCGCGCCGGTGATGTAGAGCGAGCGGATCGAGCCGTCGATCGTGGCCCAGCGCTGCTGGCCGTCGACCGCCCCAGGGAATTGGGCGTTGTTGGCGAAGGCGCTGTTCTTGTTCCAGGTCGAGCCACCGCCGAAGGGGACCGACAAGGACAAGCCGCCGTAGAAAAAGTCGGTGCCGAAGTCCGAGGTCGCGCCGATGAAGGGCGCGCCGACGACGTTGAAGAGCTTGTTGGTCCCGTTGTTCGCCCCGTTGGCGAAGTCGAGGCTGACGTTGTTCATGCCGCCGGGCTGCGGATCGACGGCGCTCTCGGGCCGCGTGTACGAGACCCCGCGAAACGCGATGGTCCCGTCGACGAAGATGTTGGTGCCCTTGGACAGGGCGATGGCCCCGGGGTTGTAGTAGATGCCGGTCGGGTTCTCGGTGGTCGGGTGGCCGTGCTCGCCACCGAAGCGAGCCGTAGCGATGCCCGAAGCCTCGGCGTCGCCTGCCTGGGCGACGAGCGAGCCGAGCAGCGCGAGACCAGGGAGCGAGAGGCGAAGAAGGGAGAGGGAGGAAGAGCGAACGCGGAGAGTCATGGCTGGAGAGGTCTTTCGCTCGAAGGTCAGGTCGTGGAGTCCGTACCGGTGTCGGTACCGGTGTCGGTACCGCCGTCAGGAGCCGGTGGGACTTGGTCACACTGATAGGGGAACATCGTCGGCAACGTGGCGGGATCGGAGCCATCGTCGTCGAGGCGAAGCATTCCGAAATTCGAGCCGACGAGGTCGGATTGGATCGGACTCGTGACCTCGCCCGTGATGTCGCCACACAACGCGTTGATGTGGATGATCCGACCCGAGAGGACGAGCGACGCGGTGATGTCACTGCCCGTGATCGGGTTGGCCATACCGGTGACCATGACCACGCCCATGTCGATCTCGAAGTTGCCGCCGGCATCGAACGCGATGTCTTCGAAGGTGAGCGGAATGCCCACGAACTCGCGCGGCTCGAGCAACGACCCGACGCCGAGGCTGAGCGGTTGGAAGGTGAAGGTCGCGGTCGCGCCCATGCCGTCGGCGTCGACCGTCATGTCGACGGTGGTGACGAACTGGAGCGGCGAGTCGGCGACGAGCGAGGTCTCGAGCGCGAGCAGGTAGATGCCCGTCATGTCGGGCACGCCGTCGACGACGCCGGTGTCCTCGGTGCCGGACTCCGATGCGGTGTCTTCCTCGCCCTGCGGGCGGTCGTCCTTGGTCGCGTCGAGGAATTCGTTGAAGCGAGCCTCGCTGTCGGGACAGCCGACCACGAACAAGGGGAGCAAGAGCAGACCGTAGCGAAGTTGGTGGACCATGGCAGTTCCTGGGGCGGACGAGCCAGCCCTCGCGGCCAGCCCGGTCGAGCGGATGTTACATGACCTGCGCGGGCCTCGTCGCGCTTCATGACGAGCCCGCGACGAGGCACTCGACCCGCGCGCTCGTCGCGTCGAAGCGCCGCGTCGAAGCGCCGCGTCGAAGCGATCCGAGCGGCGATCCAGCGCGAGGCGGGCTCAGCCGGCCTGGCGGATCTCGGGCGAAGGGGCCCGCAGCCGCTCGGCCTCGGCCAAGACCTCGGCCGGATCGACGCCGAGGTCGGTGACCTGGGCCATCCACTCCACGGCGGGTGGGACGGTTCGAAACACCCGCATCGGGACCGTCTGGCGCGAGAAAACTTGGGCGGCGATGCTGGTCGCGATCGAGGCGGCGAAGCCCATCACGCCGCCGACGACGGCGGTCCAGACCGCGATCGGCGTGCGCTCGGCCGAGATCCGGTAGACCTCGCGGACCGCCGCGCTCGCGGGCGGCAGCACGCGATCGAGCAGCATGATCATCGCCACGGGTCGACCGATCTCGGCCGCCAAGGCCTCGAAGATCGCGATCTCGGCGTGCGCGTAGTCGAGGTCGGGCACCTGCCGCTGATGCGACATCACGACGTTGCCGAGTCGGGTGATCCGCACCCTCGCATCGAACACTCCCGACACCCCGTCATTGTGCCGAATCTGGTCGATGGTCCGCAACCACGATGATCGTCCGCCGGGTCCGCGCGAACGGCGAGCCTTGCGCACGAACGCGCGCGCGCCAAAACGCGCGTCTTCGACCGAGCACAGAGCATTGGAGCGGGACCTCGAGCAACACCTCGTCGACGAGGTGCGCCGCGCTGTCCCTCTGCACGGCGCCGTGCTGAATGTGGCTTCGCGTGGGCCGGAGTATGATCATTCCACCCGAAATCCACATGCCACAGGCTTGGACATCACCAGGCGGCACCGAACCAGCGCTTGCCGAAGAGCATGCCGCCGAGCGCGACGACCACGGCGAGGATCAAGAACACGTAGAAGAGGATCTTGGCGATGCTCGCCGCACCCACGGCGATCCCGGTGAACCCGAAGAGCGCGGCGATGAAGGCGATGATGATCAATGCGATGGCTGCACGTAGCATGTGTCCTCTTTGCTATTCGTTCGTGCGGGTGACAAGCGAAAACAAAGCGCTCAATCTCCGAATCGATCGAGTTCTGGCCATCGCTCGCTCTTGCCGCAAACCTAGCCGGGTCGTGCAGATTCCAGGCATGCATACTGACGTCGAATCCACCCGCTCGGGTGGACCGATGGCGGTTGAAATGAGTCGGGTGATGAACGAGCGATCGAATGTGTTTTCGTTGGCCCTCTTGGCCCTGTTGGCCCTCTTGACCTCGATGGTCTCGATGGCGCTGCCTCGCCCCGTCGCGGCGGGGCCCCCCGAAGAAGAGCGCAAGCGGGTCGCCGAGCGGATCGGTGAGCAGGCCTCGCGCGGCATCATTCAAGAGGGGCTCGAGACCCTCGACGAGGCCGAGAATCAGGCCCGTCTCGGTCGCATCTTGGACTCCCCGCAGATGCGCGATGCAGTTCACGACCTGAGCGCGTCGTTCGTGCTCGGCGTCATCGACGGCATGGTCGACGCTCGCTCGAAGGGCAAGACCGACGTCGAGATCGGCAAGGCGATCGGCAAGAGCATCGACCGTCACCTGAGTCCGGCGGTGGCCCGCATGGTCGCGCGCATGCTCGATTCGGCCCTCGATTCGGCGCTGACGGACGAGCACATCGGCCGCGTCGAAGCGCTCGCCGAAGGGGCCACCCACGCGGCCATTCGCGGGCTCGCCAAGGGCCTCGAGCAGGATCTCGGGCCCGCGCTCGCGGCCACGATCGAGCAGGACCTCGGGCCGGCGCTCGCGGCCTCGATCGAGCACGATCTCGGGCCCGCGCTCGCAGCCACGATCGAGAAGGACCTCGGACCCGCGCTCGCGGCCACGCTCGAACGCGACATCCTGCCCGCGCTCGGCCGTGGGCTCGACACGCCCGAGATGCAGGATGTCGTGGCCAATTTCACGCGCTCGCTCGCGGCCGAATTCGTCGGTGGAGCGGGCGACGCGATCGACCTCGAGGCCGCGGCCAACAAGGCTGCGGGCACGGAAAGCAGCCTGCAGTTGTTCGGCAACAAGGTCGCGTTCGGCTACTCGGTCTCGTTGTTCGTCTCGTTCGCGCTCGGGACCATGATCATCGTGTTGACCGTGATCTTGTTCCGCAACAGTCGACGCCTGCGCAAGCAGAGCGAGGCCGCGGCCCAGCGCGAGGCCACGCTCTTGAACCTGATCGACAACCTCGAGACCGAGCAGCCCGAGCTCAAGGCCGACCTACGCGACCTGCTCGAGGAGCAGCTCGACACCTGAGTCGGGCTCACGAGCGACGCGAGGTCGCGCCGGCAGCCGGCTTCGCGGCGGGATCGGGCGCGAGCGCTTGGAGCTGGCTCATGAACGCGTTGGCCAGCTCTTCCATGGTCTCGCTGGTCAGCTTGTCCTGCTCGCGCGCGTCGTAGGTCTCGATGACCCTGGGGTCGTCGGGCAGCTCGTCGAGGAAGCGGCTGGGCTTGAGCTCGAGCTCGCGGCCGCGGTCGATGCGAGTGGTCGAGCGGGTCAGCCAGAGCCGGTCGCGCGCGCGGGTGATGCCGACGTAGAAGAGCCGCCGCTCCTCTTCGATGTCGCCCGAGATCTTGTCGGACAAGCGCGGGGCCTCGACCCGCTTGTGCGGCATCGTCCCCTCCTCGACGCCGACGATGAACACGTGGCCCCACTCGAGGCCCTTGGCCGAGTGGAAGGTCGAGAGCGTGACCGTGCCGGGCAGCTTCTCGTCCTCGTCCTTCTTCTTGAGGTCGAGGTTGCCGAGGTACTCGCGCCACTTGGGCTTGCCCTCGGGGTTGTCCTTGCTGCCCTTTTGATCCCAGGCGCGCTGCTCGTAGCGCGAGACGCTGCCGAGCAAGAACTCGACCGACTCCCAGCGGACCTGCGCGGCCTCGCCCGAGCCGGTGTCCTTGAGCACGTTGTCGCGCAGGTTGATCTCGCCCAGCAGGCTGCGCAGCGCCTCGGAGACCGAGCCCGCGTGGGCTTGGGCGCTGGCGTGGCGGATCTGCTGGGAGAACTGCTCGATCGAGTGCTTTTGCTTGGGCCCGATGCCCTCGATGTCGGCGACGTGATGGACGGCGTCGATCATCCGCTTGCCCTGCTGCTCGGCCCACTGCCCGAGCCGGTCGACGGTCTTGCGCCCGATGCCCTTGTGCGGGGTGTCGAGCGCTCGCCGGACCGCGATCTCGTCGCCGGGCATGGTCAGCAGCTTGAGGTAGGCGGTCGCGTCCTTGACCTCTTTTTTGTCGTAGAAGGGCTGGCCACCGAGCACGCGAAAGGGGACGCCGTGCTCTTGCAGGTTCTGCTCGATCGGCCGGGCCTGGCGAGTCGAGCGATAGAGGATCGCGATCTCCTCGCCGGGGACCTTGTCGCGGGTCAGCTCGAGCACCTTGTCGGCCACCCACTTGGCCTCCATCGGGCCGTCGCGCAGGACGACCAGCTGGACCGGCTCGCCGCCGCGGCGGTGCGGGATCAGCTGCTTGTCGTGGCGCGAGGTGTTGTGGGCGATGACCGAGTTGGCGCAGGTGGTGATCGGCGGCCGCGAGCGATAGTTGGCCTCGAGCTTCACGACCTTGGCGTCGCGAAAGTAGATGTCGAAGCCGAGGATGTTGGCGACCTTGGCCCCGCGCCAGCCGTAGATGAACAGGACGCGCTCTCGCTCGACGCGTCACTCGACGGCTCGGAGGACGGCGTGACGCTCGCTGACCTACTGGCCGACAACGAGTCCGCCCAGCCGGACGACCCCGGCGCCGTCGAACGGCGCCACGCGCGCATCGACATCGGCCGCGCCTTGGAGCGGCTTACGCCGGTTCAGCGGCAGCTGTGCCAGATGCTCGGGGCGGAGGGGCTGACCATCAAAGAGGCCGCCGAGCGGCTCCGAATTCCGCGCGGCACCTTGTACGAGGAGATCAAGCGCATCCGCAAGGTCTTCGCGGATCAGGGGCTTGGCGACTACCTGAAGGAGTAGTCCGACACTTTTTCACGCGATTCCGTATGCCTGATGACAGACCTGAATCGGCGCGGAATCGATGATCAAGTTCACCGTCACGAGCACAAAGGGCGGCGTCGGCAAGACGACGCTCACGGCCAACCTGGGGGCGTTGCTGGCCGACATGGGCCTGCGCGTGCTGCTGGTCGACGCGGACGTGCAGCCGTCGCTGTCGAAGTACTTCCCGC
>JAMHUH010000802.1:0-2181 GCA_035904925.1 Nannocystaceae bacterium | reverse complement strand
CTTGTCCGAACGCCGAGCCGAGAACCTGCGTCGCTACTGCGTCGGCGATCGCGAGGCCTGGGCCGCGCACGCCCACGAGCACGCCGAGCTCGCGGACGCGCAAGAGGTCCTGCGCTGGGTCGCCATGCGCTTTGGCTGGCCCTGCGACCCCGGCCCGATCGACGGCGAAGAAGGACCCAAGACCAAGTCTGCACGCTCGGGCTTTCGCGCCCGCTTCGAACACGAGCGCGGCGAGTCGGCCGGCAGCGGCGAGCACTTCGATCGCGCCGACTGGTCCGCCTTCTTCGTCATGTACGAGCTCGACCTGGCCGCGCGCCTGAGCCTCGGCGTCGACGAGCTCCCGAGTGAGCGCGAGGCGATCGTGCTGAGCGATCCCGCGACGCTCGGCTGCGGCGAGCACTGGCCCAACGACGACCTCGCCCGTCCGCCCGTCTGCCGCGACGATCGCCGCGTCGAGCTGCTCGTCTTCCACCCCGACGATCGCCCCGATCCGATCGGCGGCGACCCACCCGGCAAGGCGATCTACGAGCCGGGCGCCTATCGCTGGATCGAGATCACGCCCGGCCCCGGCCCGCATCCGCTCGAGGGCCCCTGCTTCGAACTCGAGATGGCCCTCGACGATCCGGCCTCGGTCCCCGCCGACGCCCAGCTACGCCTCTACGGCGGGCCCTACGATCTGCGCGTGAAGATCGGCGACGCCGTGCACGACGAAGACTGCCTGCGCTTTCACTTCCACGGGATCGCCCGCGGCCTGCGTTATTCGATCGACTACGAGCCACCCGAGGGCGAGCCGCTCAACCTCGCGCGCGACCTCGACCTCGACCCGCTGATCACCACCCTCGACGAGGCGCCCGGCGAGTCCAGCGACGCCAGCGAGATCGGCCTCACCGGCTTCATCCGCCCGCTGCCCACGCGCGAGACCCTCGAACCAACCGACAGCGCCGACATGGAGATCGGGTGATGCCGACCAAGGTATTCGTGCAAGTCCGCGACGAGCATGGCAAGCCGATGGCGATCGAGCCGGTCTGGCTGGTCCCGCCCGGCAGCGTCAGCATCCTGGCCGAGTTCCAGCCCGAGCCCGATCAGGTCCAGTCGCTGCTGCTCGACGCCAAGATCGAGGGCAATGTCCAGTTGGTCCTGCGGCTGCCTGGCCATCCCCCGCTCGGCTTTGCGATGCAGGCCAATCAGGGCAAGAATGGCAAGAAGAGCAAGAAGGCGACCTTCTCGTTTCGCGGTCAGGTGCCCCGCTGCGCGGTGCTGACCCGCCAGGTCGTGTCGAAGGGGCCCGAGCAGAGCCTGACCATCGTCGCGCTGCAATTCGACCTGGCCAAGCGCCACGAGGAGATCGTGATGGTCGCGGGCGTCGACCTCAAGGGGTCTGTGAACTACACGCGCTTCACCGACACCCTGCGCGAGGAGCTCTACACGGGCGAGACCTACTTTGGCGGCACCCCGCATCCGATCCCGCGAGTGATCCACGATCACACCGTCGTCACGCACTTCGACTTCGTGACCGGATATCGCCGCCGTCACATCAAGGGCCAGGAGGGTTGGCACGAGATGGACGCGGTCTTTGTCGGCAACGACGTGCCCTACATCAAGAATGGCGAATCCAAGGAAGCAGAGGCACGTCGCCACAAAGATGATACGATCTCGGTCGTCGACATCTACGACTACATCGCCAAGCTCGGGGCGGTCGCGCCCCGAACCCTGATTCAAATGCACTGTTTTTCGCACGCGTGGGTCCAGGGTCCGATCCTGCTCAACACCTACGAGGACGAAAAGTACATGGTGTCGAATTGCGTGGGCGTGCGTGACCCGGGCGACAAGGACCCTCGCTGCAAGGATTTTTGCGAGGAGAACATCCCCGGCTTTGCCGACTTTCGAGCCGCGTTCATGACCAACGCCTTCCTCAAGGTTTGGGGCTGTCTCGGCCATGCGCTGGGAAAATATGTCGATGCAGTGGTGGACCTCGAGGACCCCGATGAGATGCGGCCCGCGGGGCCACAGAACATCCCCTACAGCTCGCGCGAGGTCGTCGATCTCATCCGGCGTGAAGGGCTCCCGTTCTCGTAGCTGGGCAACTTGGTCAAGAAGGCCGGCTTCGAGGGGATCGGGGCGATGCTGACCACGAGCTCGAATTATCTACTCGTCGGATGGCGCTACTACATGTTCATCGAT
>JAMHUH010000801.1:0-3193 GCA_035904925.1 Nannocystaceae bacterium | reverse complement strand
TGCGTCGACGACGGGACGATGGTCGTGTTCGAGTGTGGCGAGGGCTCGGGCACGGCGTGTGGCGACGCGGATCCGGCCTACTGTGTCGACGGCGATCAGATCGGCTATTGCCAGTGGGGCAAGGACACCTGGGACTCGTGCCTGAGCTTCTGCCAGGATGTCGGCATCGACGGGGTCACCTACGAGTATGGCGAATGCGATGATTCGGTCGCCGATGTCGCGTGTTTTTGCTGCGATTCGGGCGATCCTGGCTGCCCGATCTGATCGGTCGATTCGCGGACGTCGAGCGGGCTCTCGATCGGTGGCGATCGAGCGCCCGCTTTCGTTGCTTCGACTCGCCAGCGTTCCGGTGAAGACCTCCAGTCGCGCTCCTCCTCGGAGGCGGCGGCCACGAGGACGTCGACTTTAACACTTCTTCATGATCCCGCCGCTTGGGTCTTCATGTTCGCCCGCCAAGCTGAGCTGCGAGGAGAACGAACCACACATGCTGGGAATCATCATTGGAACCGCCGCCGTCCTTGGAACCGCCGCCTACTGCCGTCGGCACATGCATCGCTACGCACACGGTCGCTGGGGTCATCATGGAGGGGGGCATGGCTGCGGCTACGGTCGCTGGGGTCACGAGGGGCATCGCGGCTGGCAAGGTCGCGGATGCGGGGCAGGGGAGCGCGGCTACGAGGGCTCCCACGAGGATCACGAGGGCTTCTTCGGCGGCCACGGACGTGGGCCCTGGGGCTACGGTCGCGGCTATGGAGGTGGCGGCGGATCGCCTTGGGCACGCGGCGGCTTCGGGGGTGGCGGCATCGCGGACCGCTGGGCGGGGATGCTGGCGTGGCGGCTCGAGGCCTCGCCCTCGCAGTCCGAGGTCATCCGCGAGGCGTTCAAGACCGTGCACGACGAGCTGCACGGGTTCGCGGACGAGCGCAAGGCGACCCGCGACGATCTCGGCAAGGCGTTCGGGAGCGAGCACTTCGACGAGCAGGTGATGGGCGAGCTCTTCGCCCGCCACGACCAGCGACTCGAGCAGCTGCGCCGTAGCGTGGTCGGGGCGCTGGCCAAGATCCACGAGGTGCTCGAGCCGGTCCAACGCGAGCGCCTCGCGGGGATGGTCGGCAAGCGCGGCTTCGGCCCCTACCGGATGTGAACGAAGGGCACGCAGGCGAGCGATCGCCTGCGTGCCTTACCATTTGCCCCGAGCACTCCGCTCCGACCCGAGCTCATGGCCACCCGAGTCCTGCTCATCGATGACGACGCCCGCCTCCACGAGCTGCTGGTCGGCTACTTGGCTGCGGCCGATGTCGACCTCGCGCATGCCTCCGATGGTGCGCGCGGGCTCGCGGCGCTGGCCGCCGGGGGCTTCGACGCGGTGCTGCTCGACGTGATGATGCCGGGCATGGATGGGCTCGAGGTCCTGCGTCGGATCCGAGAGCGCAGCGCGATCCCGGTGTTGATGTTGACGGCCCGCGGCGACGAGACTGATCGCGTGGTCGGGCTCGAGCTCGGCGCCGACGACTATGTCGCCAAGCCCTTCTCGTCGCGCGAGCTGCTGGCTCGGCTGCGCGCGGTGCTGCGTCGGATGGCGCCGGAGGTCGGCAACGAGCGGCTCTCGGCCAACGGCATCGAGGTCGAGATCGGCACCCGCGAGGTTCGAGTCGAGGGCGAGTCGGTCGAGCTGACCGGGCTCGAGTTCGATCTGCTGGTCGCGCTGCTGCGTCGCGCGGGGCGAGTGGTCCCGCGCAGCGCCTTGTTGCGTGAGGCCGGCCGCGACGACGCGACCGTCGGCGAGCGCACGATCGACGTCCACATCTCCAAGCTGCGCAAGAAGCTGGGCCCGCGGATCAAGACCGTGCGCGGGGTCGGCTACGTGCTCGGGCGAGGCGAAGCATGAGTCGGGCCACTCGAGCCGAGCGCGAGGCCAAGCGCGAGGCCAGGCGCGAGGCATGGATCCGCGAGCGCGAGCGTTGGCACGCCGAGCATCATCATGGCGGTCGGCATCCGCATCATCGTCGCCCGCCGATGTGGGCGTGGTGGATCCAGCACGGCATGCGTCGCCGGCTCTTTCGTGGCTTCAGCATGGCGCTGCTGACCAGCGCGGGCGTGGCTTGGTCGATCCACGCGCTGATCCAACCGGCGAGCGCGGCTTTGCCTGTCTCGCTCGGCTTTGGCCTGCTGAGCATGTGGACGCTGACTGGGTGGATCGCCTGGCGGATCACCAAGCCGATGGTCGAGCTGGTCTCGGTCACCCGCGATCTCGGCGAGGGCAAGCTCGATCGCCGCATGCAGCTCGACCCCTATGCGCGCCACCGGGGCGAGGTCGCGGTCCTGGCCAAGTCGGTCAACACGATGGCCGAGCGGATCGAGCGACAGATCGCCGATCAACGCGAGCTGCTGGCCGGGGTCTCGCACGAGCTGCGGACCCCGCTGGGTCACCTGCGCGTGCTGATCGACACCGCCCGCGATCGCGGGGCCGAGCGCGACCCCGAGCTCTTCGACGAGCTCGAGCGCGAGGTCCTGGAGATCGACGAGCTCGTCGATCAGCTGCTGGTTCACTCGCGGCTCGAGTTCGACCAGGTCGATCGCCGAACGATCGATCCGGTCGCGCTGGCCGTGCGCGCGCTCGAGCGGGCGGGCATCGACGCGAGCAAGCTCGAGGTTCAGACCGAGGTCGAGTCGATCATGTCGATCATGGGCGATCCGACCCTGCTCGGCCGCGCGCTGGCCAACTTGATCGCCAACGCGCGCACGCATGGGCGCGGGCTCGAGGCCCTGCGCGTGCGCGAGGGCGAGGCCGGCGAGCTCTGCTTCGAGGTCGACGATCGCGGGCCCGGCTTCGCGCCCGACGAGACCGAGACTGCGTTCGCGGCCTTCGTGCAGGGCCGCGAGCACCAGGGCGGATCGCTGGGCTTGGGGCTCTCGTTGGTTCGGCGGATCGCCGCGGCCCACGGTGGTCGGACCTGGGCGCGCAACCGGACGGGCGCGGGCGCCTGCGTCGGCTTTTCGGTTGCTACGAACGCGATCGAGCGCGTGATAGCATCGCCGAGCCGGGACCAGCCGAGCTAGCCAACATCTGCGATGCCACGTCGCGGGGGTGCACGACCAGCACTGAAGTATGGGTGCCGGGAGGACCGCTTCGCGGCTTCTTTGTCCCCCCAGCACCACTGCCGAGCGAGTAGCCCTGGTCCCGGCGCTTCGC
>JAMHUH010000800.1:0-2171 GCA_035904925.1 Nannocystaceae bacterium | reverse complement strand
CCCCCTCCTCCCGGCCCTGTAGACTGGGCATTGCTTGGTTCCCCTGCTCGGGCCGTCTCGCCCTTGCGGGGAATGGAGAGCGGGTTCGCTTCGCTCCCCTTGCCCCACTTCGGCGGGCGCTGCTCGCTTCGGCGGACGCTCTCCGCTTCGGCGGGCGCTGCTCGCTTCGGTGGGCGCTGACCGATGCGCCAGAACCTTGCGCCGGTCCGAGGCGCGAGCAATCGTACTTGGCGACGGCGAATGCGTCGGAAGGTCGACGACACCCGTCGCTTTGCCGACGCTCTTTGGTCCTGTGCCGTGATCGAGGGCGGGATTTCGCTGGCACGAGGCTTGCTCTGGTGGTGATCGTGCACGTCGATCGTCCGTGTTGCTGGCCAACGCGTCCAGATCGGCGGGCCTCGGGATCTCGGAATGACCACGATGAACGACACCCTCCCCGTCCTGATCGCTGGCGCTGGGCCGACCGGCCTCGTCCTCGCGCTATGCCTGGCCCGCCGCAAGATCCCGGTCCGCATCATCGACTCCAAAGCGGGACCTTCGCGAGAGTCGCGGGCGATGGCTGTCCAGGCGCGTACGCTCGAGTTCTATCGGCAGCTCGGGTTCGCCGACGACGTGGCCGAGCGTGGGTTGAAGGTCGGGTCCGCGCAGTTCCGTCGATACGGCAAGCAGGTGGCGCACTTCCATTTGGGCGAGATGGGCGGCGACATCAGCCCCTATCCATTCATGCTCTCCTTTCCGCAGGACGAGCACGAAGCCTACCTGATCGAGCGCCTCGCGGCGGTCGGGGTCGAGATCGAATGGGCGACGGAATTGCTCGGACTGAGCCAGGACGAGGGCTCTGTCACCGCGTCGCTACGCGGCCCCCATGGCCAAGAGACGATCGAGGCGCCCTACGTGTGTGGATGCGATGGCGGTCATAGCACCGTCCGTCGCTCGCTCGACGTCGGCTTCAGCGGCGGCACGACACGAGGCCTCTTCTACGTCGCCGATGTCGAGCTCGAGGGCGGCTTCACGCCCGACGTCCAAGCGAACATCGACGATCGAGGCATCGCCATGAACTTCCCGGTCCGACCGGGTCAACAGCGGCTGATCGGCATGGTGCCGACCGACTTGGTCGAGCGCAGCGACCTCGGCTTCGCCGACCTCCGACCCTGGGTCGAGCCCCTGCTCGGCGTTCGCGTGGTCGAGGTGCATTGGTTCTCGACCTACCATGTGAGTCACCGAGTCGCGGACCACTTTCGAGTCGGGCGTTGCTTCTTGTCGGGCGACGCTGGGCATATCCACAGCCCGGTGGGCGGCCAAGGCATGAACACGGGGATCGGTGACGCGGTGAACCTCGCATGGAGGATCGCCGACGTCCTGCTCGGCCGCATCTCGGCCGAGGTGCTCGACACCTACGAGCCGGAACGAATCGCCTTCGCGCGGGCGCTCGTATCGACCACCGACCAAGTCTTCCAACGACTGGTCAGCCGGAGTCGGCTCGGCGCCGTGGTCCGCTACCTCGCCCCTTCGGTGATCAACTTTCTCGCCCGCTTCGAGGTCTCGCGCCGCATGCTCTTTCGCACCGTGTCGCAAGTGCGAGTCGAGTACCGAAAGAGCGCGTTGAGTGAAGGCATCTCGGGTGAGGTCGCGGGCGGCGATCGCTTGCCGTGGACCGGCGAGAACGTGGACAACTATGCGCCGCTCACTTCGCTCGACTGGCAGCTTCATGTGATGGGCAGCGTGGATCCGACGCTCGCCCGCGTGGCCGAGGCCGCGAAGATTCCCGTCCACGCATGGCCCTGGCAGCCGTCCCATGCGGCTCGCGGCTTCGCCGAGGACGGTGCCCTGCTGGTGCGGCCGGATGGCTACGTGGCGCTCGCGCTGGCCCAGCAAGATCCGCGCGTGCTCCAGACCTACTTGGCTCGCTGGAAGCTCGGTGCGGGCCGAGCAAGCCCGCGCCAACCCGGCTAGGCCGGTTCCTTGGCCCTGTAGAAGATCGTGATGGTCAGGCAGTGGAACTCGCGGTCGGAGCTCTGCGTGACGATCTTGTCGACGATGTCGATGTTGGCGACGTTGTCGTCGAGCCACTCGTTGATGCGATCGCTGATCGCTTCGCGCTCGCGGGCTTTGGTTGCGGAGAACACCTTCACACCTGTAAACGCCGACGCCATCTTCGCCTCGATCGGGCT
>JAMHUH010000799.1:0-4207 GCA_035904925.1 Nannocystaceae bacterium | reverse complement strand
GCGGCATTGGAACAGCGCGAGCGAATCCATGCGAACCATGAGCGGACCTCCGGGTGCCAACGGGCTGGTCCAGGCCTGCTCACGAGCAAATTTCGACGCGGATCGGACAGCGTCCTCGCGGCCGGATAGCATCGATGCATGCCCGCTCGCGCCCGAGAGCTGCTCGCCTTCGTCGCGTCGGTCTGTGCGGCCGGCTGCGTCGACGATCCCGGCGTCCAGGCCGACGCGAGCGAGACCGGGAGCGACACGCTCGCGAGCGAGTCCACGGCCAGCGAGTCCAGCGGCACGAGCGATTCGAGCACCGACACCAGCAACCAGAGCGAGACCAACAGCGAGACCGGCGAGCTGCCCGACTCGATCGAGCGCATGGTCGAGGTCACGCTCGATGGCGAACCGATCGAGGGCGCGACCGTCATTCAGGGCGGCGCCAACCAAGGCGTGAGCACCGACGCCGAAGGCCGAGCGCTGGCGATCATCGACACCACGATCACCGGCGACCTCGGCCTGATGGCCTCGCACCCGCTCGCGCGAACCAAAGGCCAATTCGTCCTGGTCGACGATCCCAGCGTGATGCGCTTCGAGCTCGTGCGCTTCGCGGTCGGCGACAACGAGGCCTACCTGTTCAACCCGCCAGGCGTCCCCGACGTCGAGGGTACGACCTTGCAGTGCGGCCACTGCCACAACCAGCTCGAGACCTCCTGGTACGACTCGCCGCATCGCAAGAGCGCCAGCAACCCGGCCGTGCAAGACATCTACGCTGGCGTGGCCTCGGCCTACGCCGACCAAGCCAGCTGCACCAGCGCCGGCGGGCAGTGGTGGGTCGGCGTGGTCCCAGGCACGGCCGAGCTCGCGCCTCGCTGCTACCTCGGCGTCGGCACGCTGCCGGACCTCGACGGCAGCTGCGGCCAGGACTCCGCCTGCGACCAAGTCGCGAGCGACTTTGGTGGCTGCGCCGACTGCCACGCGCCCGCGATCGATGGCGTGGTCGGAGGTCGCGATCTGCTCGAGGCGGTCGGCACCAGCTACGAGGCCGGAGTCCACTGCGATCTGTGCCACAAGGTCGAGTCGATCGATCTCGAGGCCGCGCCGGGCGTCGCGGGTCGGCTGCGTCTGAATCGACCGCTCGAGCCCTCGATGAGCCCGGGCGTGGGCGCCTGGGCCCCGCTCGCCTTCGGCCCCTACACCGACGTCCCCAACCCGCGCATGGGCGCTTCGGCCCGCACCCACTTCCTCGACGCGGAGTTCTGCGCGGGCTGTCATCAGCTCGATCAAGCCGCCTTGGTCCCCGGGACCAGCCTCGATCCGACGCGCTGGCCCGAGGGCGTGCTGCCAGCCCACAGCACCTACGAGGAGTGGCGTGGCGGGCCCTTCTTCGGCGTCGCGCCCTGCTCGAGCTGCCACATGCCCGCCGACCCCGAGGCTGGCAACGGGGCGGATCTGACGGCCGCACAGCTCGCCATGCAGGGCTTCGCGTTCGGCTGGCTGCGACCGCCGGGCTCGGTCCGCGAGCACAGCTGGATCGGCCCCCGCACGCCCAGCTCCGGCATGCTGCAGCTGGCCGCCGCGATCTTCATCGACGCCTCGCTCGTCGACGGCACGCTCAGCGCTCAGATCACGGTCCGCAACGTCGGCGCGGGGCATGCGATCCCGACCGGCGAGCCGCTGCGCTCGCTGCTGCTCTTCGTCCGGGCCCGCTGCGGCGACCAGACCCTGCTCGCGATCGACGGCGACGTGATCCCGGAGTTCGGCGGCTGGCTCGATCGCAAGCTCGGCCCCGAAGACTGGTCGCTCTGGCCCGGGGCCGCGATCGGCGACGTGGTCCGGGTGGTCGACGAGACGGGCTGGCACGACTACGAGGGCTTTGGGCCCTTCGGCGACGGCAGCTTCGACCCGAGCGAGAAGGGCCTGACCAAGCTGCGCTTCGTCGGCGAGTCGACCATCACCGCGATCAATGGCGATCAGGTCGAGTTCGACATGCCCTTGCCGGTCGGCGACATCGCCTATCGCGGCCGACCCGACGCCTTCGCCGATCCCTCGAGCGCCCAGGCGGTCGCGGGCGCGCCCGGCTTCGCGTTCGCGCGGGTGCTCGCCGACGCCCAAGGCGAGCCGATGGTCCCGCACCACCGAGCGATCGACGTGGTCTCGGACAACCGGATCCTGCCCCAAGCCGAGTGGACCTCGACCCACGTGTTCGCGGCCAGCTGCGCCGATCCAGTCGTCGACGCGCTGCTCGTGCATCGCCCCTACCCGGTCGGCTTGGCCGAGGAGCGCGGATGGGAAAACCACCAGCAGGTCATGGTCGAGGTGAGCAAGTGAGCGGGTACAGGATCGCGATCCCGAGCGTCGCCCTGCTCGCGTCACTGGGCTGCTCGACGCCCTCGAACTCCGACGACGAGCTCGGCGGCACCAGCAGCAGCGAGTCCGGCACCAGCAGCAGCGAGTCCGACTCGGGCAGCGAGACCAGCACGACCCAGAGCCCCAGCGACCTTCCCTTGCCCGAGCCGCGCCCCGAGCTGCGCTCGCCCGCCGAGGCCGAGGATCTCGATCCCGACCCCGACATCGTCCATGTCGCGCTGACAGCCGCGCCCTTCGCCTACGAGGTCGCGGGCGAGCTCGTCGAAGGTTGGGCCTACAACGGCCAGATCCCCGGTCCGACGATCCGTGTCCAACGCGGCAACACCTTGATCGTCGAATTCCACAACGGGCTCGACGCCGACACGACCATCCACTGGCACGGGCTCCACGTGCCCTTCGCGATGGACGGCGTGACCTGGCAAGGCCAGCCGGTCGGGCCCGGCGAAGACTTCGTCTACAGCTTCGAGGTCGATCAGGCCGGCACCTATTGGTACCACCCGCACGTCGACACCGATCGCCAGGTCGACCTCGGGCTCTATGGGGTCATCGTCGCCGAGGACCCCGCCGATCCCCTGCCCGATCGCGAGCTCGTCGTGGTCTTCGACTCGTGGGGCGAGCAGGCCCTCGATCAATCCAACGCCGCCGACCACCACGGCCTCGACGGCGCCGCGCTCGACTGGACCGCCAACGGCCTCGTCGACCCCGTGTTCCCGGCCCTCGCGGGCGAGCGCATTCGCGTGCGCATGGTCGACGTCGCCAACGCGGGCTACCTCGATCTCGCCTGGCCCAGCCTTCGCCACATCGGCTCGGATCAAGGCCTGCTCGCCGATCTCCACCTGGCCAGCTCGATCGCGCTGGCGCCCAGCGACCGCATGGACGGCGAGTGGTTGATCGGCGGCGGCTTCGACGTCCGGACCTTGCCCTACTCGTTGCTCGGCGCGCCGGCGGTCGGCGAGCCGATCCGGCTCTTCGAAGTGGTCGTCGACGAGCCTGGCGATCCGCCCGCGCCGCTCGACTTCCCCTTCACCGGCAACGAGCCGACCCCGGACCCGGGCTGGACCGACATCGTCTACGCCTTCCACGGTGATCCGCACACCGGCAAGTGGACGATCAACGGCGAGCTCTTCCCCGACATCACGATGGAGGCGCTCACGCTCGGCGAGTGGTCGGTGATCGAGCTGCGCAACATCTCGCAGTCCGCCCACCCCTTCCACCTCCACGGCCACGCCTTCGAGGTGCTGGCGGTCGACGGCCTCCAGCCGCAGTTTCGCGTGGTCGAAGACACCTTCGACGTCGCGCCCTATTCGATCGTCCGGCTCGGGCTGCTGCCCGACAATCCCGGCGAGTGGATGGCCCACTGTCACATCCTGCCGCACGTCGAAGGCGGGATGATGACCATGCTCGCGGTCGAGTGAGGGCTCAGCCGCTCGGGAGCGGTCGCCAAGCCGGGCGCTCGTCGAACCAGCTCGGCGGCGCCGGGTCTGGGCTCCAGCTCGGCTCGCCCGCGACGCTCACCTCGATCCGAGTCTGCCCCTCGCTGGTCAAGACCACGACGGCCTGCCCGGTCTCGTCTGGCGACCAGACCACGTCGCGCGCCGCTTGCAGCCGCGAGCCAGACCCCGTGCCGGCGTCCACGATCGCGACGCCATAGTCCGAGGGCAAGACCGCGTCGAAGTACCAATAGGAGTAGGCCAGGCGATTGCTCGGCGACCACCAGGGCCCAAACGCGCCGTGGCTGTCCTGGCCGGGGATGATCTCGAAGTTCGTGCCATCGGGATCGATTCGATAGATCCGGCTGAAGGCGTCCTCGTCGGATCGACCGAGCGAGACGAACGCGATCGTCGAAGCGTCG
>JAMHUH010000798.1:0-2138 GCA_035904925.1 Nannocystaceae bacterium | reverse complement strand
CTGCCGGCCCGACGCGCCCGTCTGCACGGGTTGCTCGCTCGGGACCGGCTGCGAGTACGACGGCGGCAATCATACGACGCCGGTCTACGAGCTCTCGGCCGCGCTGACCCTGTTTCGCTGAGCCCGGTCGGGCTCGAGCGATCGCTGGTTTCGCGGCACGGGCCGCCCGACCAAGTCGAGCCACGCCGCCGTGATCCAGTGGCTCGAGCTCGAGCTGCGCGCCCCGATCGGCGCCCGCAAGCTGACCAAGTCGGGAAACGCCCGACTCGGCTCGCGGACCAGCCCGACCCGCGTCCACCCCCGCCCTTCACGGGCCGGCATCGCCAGCGGATCGCGGCCCAGCGCCCAGTGCATCTCGCCCAGCGTCAACAGCACCTCGCGCGGCCCGGCGCCTACCCGCGGCGCCGCGGCCGTTCCATCGACCAAGTGCTGGGCCACGCCGAGCAGCACTCGCCCCGCGATCTCCGTCATCGTCCCCGGCACCGCCTCGAGCTCGAGATCCGGCAGCCCGAAGTGGGCCATCCCAACCGTCGTCAGCCAATGTCGCCGGCCCTGCATCGACGAGCTCGGCACCCCGAGGTGGTCGACCACGTGCACGCGCGCATCCGCGGGCGGCCGCAGACCCGCCCGCGGCCGCAACCCGAGCCCCGCCCGGCGCGGATCGACGACCTCGCCCTCGACCAACTCCGCGAGCGCCTCGGCCACACACATCGCCGCCCACAAGCCCGGCCGGCGCGGCCCCACGCGATCGCAGCAGCGCACCACGATCAGCCGTTGCTCGTCCGATTGCCGCGGATCGACCCGCGTGCGGACCAGCGCGTCCTCGATGATCTCCAGCCGACCGTCGATCAGCATCTCGACGATCACGAGCTGCACCCAACCGCTGAGCTCGCGCATCAACCATCGACCCAGCCAACGCTCGAGCTCGGCCCGCGGGGGCAAACGATGGGTTGGGGAGGTGAGGACGAAGAAGGTCGGAGTCGGGGTGTCGGGGTGGTGGTTGGTGCTGGTGGACGGGATCGGGTGGTGCATGCGATTGGGGATTGCAAGCGAGGGTCCGATCCGGAGCGATGTGGTTTCGCGGACTTGGGCGAGGTTGGGAATTGCGAGCGGCCAATGGACGGGACGATGGCTCGCTGGCTGGACGTCGATTCGACGACGAGCCGCGTCAAGGCGCGAGCAGCTCGGCGACCGAGCCGACCTGTGCGGCGCGGTTGATCCAGCGCTCGAACACTTCCAACGACTTGCAGGCCTCGATCGTCGCGCGCTGCTCCGCGCTCGGGGTCAGACCCCGCGAGCTCAGCACCAGCTCGAGCGCTCGCTGCAGGCCGACTTCCAATCCCACTGCCACGCCCTCCTCACGGCCTACTGCCACGCCTTCCTCGCGGCCTTCTTCACGGCCTTCTTCGCGGCCCTCCTCGCGGCCGCGGGTGAAGCCCGAGGTCCGGCGGTACCAATCGCCGGGAGTCCAGCTCCCCCACTCGTCGACGGTCTCGGTGTACTCCGGGGTCTTCTTCAGCTCGTTCACTTGGTCCTCCTCCAGACAGTTCAGCAAGATCCTCACGTTGGCCTGTCCGCGCTCGGCTGCCACGCTTCGTGCGCCGACCATCGCCTTGCGGGCAAGCTCGAGGCTCGCATGCACGATAGCGCAGAAGGTCGCCAGCTCGGGCCGCGCGATCGCCTGCGCCCGCGTGAGCTCCTTCGGTACGGCATCCTTGCCGACCAAGACCGGGCACAGATGCGACTCGCCCGCGAAGAGCCGCTCGATGTACGCCCGCACGCCTGGATCCGGGCTGAACACCACCGTGTGGCCAGGACAGCGATGATCCCGTCGCGCGGCCGCCAGATACTCCACGTAGCGGTAGAGCTTCTCGGGATCCCGGCCGAGCTGGCACTCGAAGGGCAGGACGATTTGCGGGTCGGCACCCGGCACATCTGCCGGGAAGCAGACCACCAACAAGTCGACTTGGATCTCGCGCGGCGGGCCCTCGAAGCTGTAGGCGATCAAGCGGCCGTCTCGCTGCTCATAGCGAAGGTCCGCGGGTGGTTCGCGGCCGCGGGCGTGGGCGACCAGCTCGGCGACGATCGCGAGATCGCGGCTGAGGAGATCGACGATGCCGAGATGCTCGGAGGTCAAC
>JAMHUH010000797.1:0-2793 GCA_035904925.1 Nannocystaceae bacterium | reverse complement strand
TTCGCCACGAGCCCGTGCCCTTGCCCAAGGACGCGTGGTACCAGCCGCGCAAACGTTACCGCGCCGAAAAATTGCTCGAGTTCCTCGACCAGTTCGGCGAGCGCCACCACAAGGTCCTCGGGCTGACCGAGGTCGACATCTCGACCACCAACGGGGACATCCCGGACTGGGGCATCTTCGGGCTCGGCAACATGCCAGGGCACGCCGCGGTCGTGTCGAGCAAGCGGCTGACTCGCAAACCCAAACAATTGCGCCCGGGCGAGAGCCTGCGCGAGCGCGTCAACACCCGCGTCGGGACCATCGCCGTCCACGAGATCGGCCACACCTTCGGCCTCGATCATTGCGACGAGAAGCAAGCCGAATGCGTGATGCTCGACGCCGAGGGCGGGATCGAGAACACCGAGACCAGCTCGGGCACCTTCGGCCCGGGCTGCCGCGCCAAGCTCGATCTGCGCGCGCCCCTGGTTGCTCGCTAGCGCGGTTCGTGGCTACTGTCGGGTCGCATGCCCGAACCCGACAGTCGCTTCGCCGGTCTGCGCAGGCTCGATCTGCGTGGCGGCGACCCGACAGCCCACGCTCACTGGCGGACCCTGTGCGAGCGCTCGACCGGGCTCGATGGCGAGGCCGACGTGGCCGCCCGAGCGATCGTCGAGCAGGTCCGGCGCGAAGGTGACGCGGCCGTCGTCGCGCTGACCGAGCGCTTCGAAGGCCGCGCGCTGACCCCCGAGCAGTTCGAGATCCCGCTCGCCCGCGCCTTCGCGGCGCTCGAGCAGCTCGACCCGGCCTTGCGTCGCGCGCTCGAGCAGGCCGCCGCCAACGTCCGTCGCTTCCACACCAAGCAGCTCGCCGCGTTGCAGACCACCGGCGATCCCGGCGAGGACAGCTGCCTGCTCAGCCGGGTCGCGCCGCTCGATCGCGTCGCCGTCTATGCGCCCGGCGGGACCGCGGCTTATCCCTCGTCGGTGCTGCACGCGGCGATCCCCGCCAAGGTCGCGGGCGTGGGCGAGGTCGTGCTGCTGACCCCGCGCCCGAGCGAGGTCGTGCTGGCCGCGGCCGCGCTCGCGGGCGTCGATCGAATCTTCCAGATCGGCGGCGCCCAAGCGATCGCCGCGGTCGCGTTCGGCACCGCCACGCTGCCGCGCGTCGACAAGATCGTCGGGCCCGGCAACGCCTACGTGACCGCCGCCAAGCGCCTGGTCTTTGGGCGCTGCGACATCGACTCGATCGCCGGGCCCTCGGAGATCCTGGTCGTCGCCGATCACAGCGCCGACCCCGAGCTGATCGCCGCCGATCTGATCAGCCAGGCCGAGCACGACGTGCTCGCCTCGCCGGTGTTGGTCTGCTCGGATCCCGAGCTGCCCGCCCGGGTCGACGCGGCGCTGCTGCGTCAGCTCGCCGACCTCCCGCGCCGGGCGATCGCCGAGGCCTCGCTGCGCGATCACGGGGCGGCGGTGATCGTCGCCGACCGCGACGCGCTCGCCCGCGAGGCCGACGCCTTCGCGCCCGAGCACCTCGAGCTGCTCGTCGAGCACCCGCGAGCGCTGGCCGATCAGATCGCCCACGCCGGAGCGATCTTCGTCGGCGCGTGGACGCCCGAGGCCGCCGGCGACTACACGGCCGGGCCCAGCCACGTGCTGCCGACGGCAGGCGGGGCCCGCTTTTCGTCGCCGCTCGGCTGCTGGGAATTCGTCCGCTACACCAGCGTGCTGCACCTGAGCCCCAGCCAGCTGCGCGAGCAGGCCGAGGCGATCACGACCTTGGCCCGCGCCGAGGGCCTCGAAGGCCACGCGCGCGCCGTCGAACACCGCCTGAACCCGAGGTTGAAATCATGAGCTGGAAGCGACACCTGCGGCCGAGCTTGGCCGACCTCGACATCTACGACGTCCCGCCCTCGACCGCGCCCAGCCGCATGCACGCCAACGAGTGCCCCGAGTCCTGGCCCGAGCACGTCCGCGACGCGCTCGGCGAGGTCGTGCGTGGGATCGAGTTCAACCGCTACACCGACACCTCGGGCCGAACCTTGCGCAAGCTGCTGGCCGATCACCACGGCTGCGCGCCGAGTCGGATCGTGCTCGGCAACGGCAGCGACGAGGTCATCTCGATGCTGCTGACGGCGCTCTCGGGCCCGACCAGCGGCCACCTCGTCGTGCCCTGGCCGACCTTCGTCATGTACGGCCACTCGGCGCGGGTGCTCGACGTGCCCATCTGCGAGGTCCCGCTGACCGACGAGCTCGAGCTCGACGTGCCGGCGATGCGCCGCGTGCTGCCGGGCGCGGCGATCTGTTTCTTGGCCCGGCCCAACAACCCGACCGCGAGCCTGTGGTCGGCCGAGGCGATCCTCGACCTGATCCACGAGTTCCCCGAGACGGTGTTCGTGGTCGACGAGGCCTACGCCGCGTATGACCCTGGCTGCTCGCTCTGGGATCCCGCCCGGCCCGACAACTACGTGCACATGAGCACGCTGTCCAAGGTCGGCCTCGCCGCCCTGCGGGTCGGCTACTGCATCGCCCCGCTCGCGCTCGCCCACGCGCTCGACAAGGTTCGCCACCCCTACAACGTCTCGCAGACCAGCATCGCGCTGGCCGAGACCGTGCTGACCCGCTTCGGCGCCGAGCAGCAGCAGATGATCGACGCCACGATCGCCAACCGGCATCGCCTGGTCGAGCTGCTCCGGCGCCTCCCGGACGCGCACGTCTTCCCCGATCACGGCAACCTCGTGCTGGTCCGCTTCGCCAGCAACGAGCAGGCGCGCGCGCTCCACCAGCAGCTCGCCGACGCGGGCGTGCTGGTCAA
>JAMHUH010000796.1:0-8028 GCA_035904925.1 Nannocystaceae bacterium | reverse complement strand
TCGGCGAGACCCTGCATGGCCTGGACATGGTCGCCGAGATCGAGCGGCAGCCGATGCACGCGCGAGAACTCGCGGGCGCGAGCGATCAGCCCTTCGCGGCCGAGCGCGCTCGACTCGGGCAGCGCGAGCACGATCTTGTTGGCCAGCGTGCCGACGTCGAGCACCTCGATCTGCGCGAAGGCTTCGGCGTAGGTCGCGAGCGTGCAGGCGTGGTAGCGCGAGCTCGAGTCGCCCCAGAGGTTGGCCACGACCAGCCCGCCCGGACGCAGGGCCGCGCGCGTGGCCACGAGAAATTCGAGCGTCGACAAGTGCGAAGGGACCTCGTGCAGGCCATAGCCGTCGAGCACGATCGCGTCGTAGCGACTCGTGCAGCGCGTGATGAAGTCGCGGCCATCGCCGACGTGCACGCGCAGCTTCGCGTCGGTCTCGAACTCGAAGAAGCGCTCGGCGACCTCGACGACCAGCGGATCGATCTCGACCACGTCGATCTCGTGCTCGGGCAGGTACGCGTGAAGAAAGCGAGGCAGCACGCCCGCGCCGAGTCCGACGACCAAGACCGAGCGAAGCTCGCGGACCCAGGCCAGCCCCGCGAGCGCGACCGCCAAGTAAGGCAAGCCCGAGCAGCCGACCCGGCCGAGCTCGACGACGCCCTGGCAGACCCGACCCTTGCCGAACCAGAGCGAGCGCCAGCCGTCGGCGCTCTCGGTCACGCTGAGATCGCCGAAGGTCGAGGGGGCCTCGAACACCACGCGTTGGTCTGCGCCCATGGTGGGTCGAGGGTAACGCGTGGGTCGCTGGCTGGGCACCGGCGCGGGGGTGGGGCCGGCGGTCGTGCTCGAGGTGTCTTGCGGCCCGCGGGCCGCAAGACACCATCACAAACCATCACAAATTGTCGGGATCACTCGGGGGGTCGTGGGCACTACCGCGGAGGGAATCCCAGCACGCTCGCGCGGCTACACCGGCCCGCGGGCGGGGTGCTGGGATACCCATGGGCAATCGAACCAAGGGAAAAGGACCAATCAAATCATGGGATTGAAGACGGATATCGTGCTCGCCGATACGATGGAGCTGAAGGCCAAGGGCTTCACGTTCAAACACGAAGACACTTCGAATGATGCGTTGCGCCTCGTGGTGCCCCCTTCGGGTGGCTCGCAGCTCACGCTCTGTGGTGGCGCGGCGGCGAGTGAAGTCGCGGGCTTCTTCTTGCTCGACCATGGCGGCGATCCCTTGGTCGCCATTCGCAAGGGGCCGGTCGTGGCCGCGGACATGGCCAAGACGCGCGTCTTCGTCGATGGCCAGCGGGGCAACGTCGTGCTCGGTGGCAATCAATCGGATGGTGACCTCGTGCTGCGCGGTCCCGACGGCGCGACGATGGTCCACATCTCCGCGTCGGTCGGGCCCGAGGCGCCGGGGGTCGCAGCGTACCTCAGCCCCGAAGCCAACCTGCGCATGAGCGGGACGGGTATCGTCGAGGTCGCCGGGTTCTCGACGCTGAAGATGATGAGCGGCACCACCACGACCGTGCAGCTCAACGGGGGCACCGGCCTCGTCGACGCCCGCGACGTCGCGCTCGGGGTCGGCGAGACTCGGATCGCCAGCCTGCTCACGCACATTCGGGCGCTCACCGCCGCGCTCACGGCGATGGAGCGCCGGATCGCCACGCTGGAGGCCAAGAAGTGATGCCCCGTCCACCCATGAAGATGGTGGCGTTCGGCGACTCGGTCGTGTGGGGGCAGGGCTTGCAGCACGAGCAGAAGTTCGTGGTCCAGGCCGCCCGCGAGATCGCGGCGTTCGAGGGCACCACGCTCGTCGGCGGTGACGTCGAGCTGCTCGCGCACAGCGGCGCCATCATCGACTCCAGCTTCGCGGAGCGAGAGGCCTTCAGCGATCGCTGGGAGTATCTCTTTGGTCGCGACCGCAACGCGACGGCGCGCATCGACTTCATCACCGGCAAGGACTCCGGTCATCGCTTGCTCGGCAACGCGGCGCTGCCCGGCGAGCTCTCGCGGCCCTACCCGACCGTCCTCGGCCAGATGCAGCAATACGCTCGGACCGCGGATCCGGCGAAGGTCGACGTGGTCTTCGCCGACGGCGGGGGCAACGACCTCGACTTCACCTCGTTCTTGTACCCCGAAGGCTCGCAGGCGGAGGACTTCGCGCGGGCGCGCGAGATCCTCTATCCGCGCTACGAGAGCCTGATGAAGACGGCGCTCGAGACCTTCCCGAACGCGGTCGTGATCCTCAATGGCTACTATCCCTTGATGAGCCCCGACAGCAGCAACGAGCGCATCAAGTCGATGTTCTACGCCTTCGAGAAGATCGGGGGATTCAGCCGCTGGCTCAACGACACCTACGCTGAAACGGGCTCTCGGATCGCGCTCGAGTTCGGGCTGCTCGCGCTGCTCGGTCCGCTCGGAGGGGCGCTGACGACCCTCATCCGCTCGGAGACGCAAGACATCGACAAGATCGCCGAATTCGTCAAAGCACGCGTCTGGCAGATCTACCAGCTCGTGTCGACCATCATGCGCGAGGTGACCACCGCGAGTCACTCGAATCGTCTGCTCTTCTGCGAGCCCTTCATCGGTCGGCAGAACGCCCTCTTCGCCCCGCAGTCGATGGTGTTCGAGGACTACGATGGCAACTCGATGCACGACCCGGTCGCTCCGCAGCGCCAGGCCGACGCGAGGGCCGAGTTCGATCAAATCGATGCCTATTACGGCAAGGGCGCGCTCATGAGCGCGCTGACCCAGTTTTCGCTCGGCAACTCCGCAAATCCGCGCACGCTCGAGCTCGCCCAATACTTCACGGCGAAGCTCGACCTGTGGCGACAGATGAGCTTCTTGCACCCCAACGTGGCCGGTGCGCAGGCGTTCAAGGAGTCGATCCTGCACATGTATCGACTCTCGCGCGTCGGCTCGCTCCGAGCCTCGATCATGCCGCGCGGCGGCAGCCTGCGGGCCGAGAATCGCTTGCCGCTCGGCACGCTGCGGCTGGGTGTCAGGTCGTTCATGCTCGCGTCCAAGCTCGACTACCTGATGCTGCGCATCGGGGGGACCTACAACTTCTTCCAGTACTTCGAGGCCATGTTCGATGTCGTCGTGCGACTCGGTCTGAAGGTGCCCGAGGGGGGCCGCGACTTTGTCGAGATCTCGCTTCAGCGGGAGGCTGGCGCCTTTTACACGGAGGAATTTGGCGAGCGCGTCTTCGTCCCGCCCGACGACTTCCCCTTCAATCGCTCGTGCTTCCGCGCCTACATCTTCCTCGTCGACAAGCAGGTCGCGGCCGGCGGTGCTGCGCTCCATTACGCCGATATCGAGTGGATCGAGATTCGGGGTGTGCCGCGTCCGAATGGCAAGCCGACCTACCGGCGCAACGAGCCCAAGCAGCGGCCGCCCGACAGCACCGATCAACAGGTGACGCGCGTGCTCGGGTTCTTCGATGGCCTGGTGCCAATCGTCGATTGGCTGGGCCCTGTCGACTTCGTCCCCGAGCCTGGCGGCGACGCCCGGATGCGCTTCGCTCTGGCGTAGCAGCCCGAGCCGAAACGAAGCTCGCGAGGGCCATGACTTCGCAGGTCATGGCCCTCCGGTGTCGCGCGACTCACTCGTCCGTCCAACGGATGCTGCCGCGGAAGCGCTCGGCGAGCTCGTCATCGACCTCGACCATCACGACCATCGTGAGCGACTCGCCGGCGACCACGATCTCGATCTGCGCGTCGGGATAGACGAGTCGCCGCGAGCGACGCCCCGCGATGCTGCCGACGCTCGTCTCGGGCTTGCCGAGCGCGTGCTTGCTGGCCAAGTTGTCGCGCAGGCTCTGCTCCATGAACGAGGCCAGCCAGGCCTCGTCGTCCGAGAACGACCCGCTGCTCATCGACACCACGCTCAGCTCGCCGCTCCCCTGCTTCCACTCGGTGACCCGACCTTGCGCGAAGGTGCTGGGCGAGCTGTCGCGCCGCACCCAGCCGCTCGGCTCTTCGACCGACATCCCGAACCGGTGATCGAGGAAGCGTCCGCCCGCGACCGAGGTCTCGGGCAGCGCCGCGGGCAGGCCGAGCCCGCTCGACACGGCCGCCAAGGTCTCGGGCGAGGCGGCCTGGACCGGCGACCACACGCTCAGGACGATCGCGTGGCCATGGTGGGCGGCCGTCAGCAGGGCGTAGCTCAATTGCCGGTCGTCGAGCGTCGAGATCCCGAAGCTCTTGCTGACGGGGACACCCGTGATGCTGCCCGACTCGTCGCGGCGATCCGAGAGGCCGCTTGCGAACGACTCATGGTATTCGCCCGCGCGATCGGCTTCGCCTTCGAACACCGCGAGCTCGGCGTACACGCCCTCGATCGGGGCCGCGATCTGGAGCACGACGTTCGGCTTGTTGATCAGCTCGTCGCCGATGTGCACCTCATACAGACCACGCGGCTGCGTCCACGTGATCGCGTGGGCGAAGTCGCGGAACTCGTCGGCGAGGAAGGCCGAGCGCGGCGCGACCTTGCGAATGACGCCCTCGCGCGCGCGCAGCTGGGTGGCGAGGGCCTCGCGCTCGGGCCCAGACAGCTCGGTGATCCCGGCCATGAGCTGCTCGATCACCACGAGCGCGGGCTCGCGGGCGGCCTCGGGGTACCAGGTCAGCACCTGGGTGATCGAACCATCGGCCACGATGATGCCGACCAAGAACTCGAGCGACGACATGTGATAGGCCGAGAATTCGACGGCGTGGCCGGCCACGCGACGCGTGGCCTCGACCTGCGAGGTCCCCATCGCTTGCTCGAAGTTGGCACGAATGACCGCGACGAGCCCCGCGGGGTCGCCGACCCCGTAGTGCTCGGTGATGACCGTGAAGTAGGCGTTCTGCTCGGCGTTGGTCAGCGCGAGCTCGGCCTCGGGGTTGATCTGCGCGAGCTCGCGGCCAACCAAGATCCGCCAACCGGGCGTCGGCTCGACCACCAGCCCGCTGACCACGCTGCGGAACTCACCCTCGCGGATCTGCCAGGTCGGGCCATCGGCTTGGGTGACGGGCGGACGGTCGTCGACCGGGCCACGAATCTCGCCCTCGGTCAGCGCGAACGAGCTGATCACGGGCTCGAGATCGGCGAACTCCACCGAGCTCGCGAGGCCCCAGCCCATCAGCTGATAGAGGTAGCCCTCGCGTAGGAAGATCACGTGGACATAGCGATAGTTGGCGCCCTCGATCATCGCCGAGTAGTGGCTGCGGTGGGCCGGCAAGCCGACAAATTCGAGGTCGCGCTCGGACTCGAGGACCGCCTGCGGGATCGAGCTCGAGATCAAGCCCGCGGCTTGCTCGAGCGTGAAGCCGGGCGCCTTCTCGACGATCACGCCGCCGAATTGGCCCGCGGGACCGACCAAGCCCGCGACCGCGTCGGGCATCATCTGGCGCATGTCCACCGTGCGCAGCAGCTTCCAACCGGTCCCCGGCGAGGTCAGGCGGAAGCGATAGTTGTCGTCGACGATCGGTTCGGTCGCGTCGTAGTCGGACTCGGCGGTGACCTTGGTCCCCGTCGCTCCGGGGTCCTCGCGGGACTTGCAGGCCGACGCGACGACGACGATGGCGACGACGAGCCATGCAAACCACCAACCTGCGAGCGCGCGACCTGGCATCGATGGATGGTATCAGGTGGTCGTCGCGGCGCGCCGAACGAGGCGAAGGTCGACGGGTTTGGGCCCCGCCGGGGTCTCGGCGACAAAGCGAATCACGCCTTCGCCCCTCGCTCGCACCTGCGCATACGCAGCTCGGACGTGCTCTCGAAGCACATCCCGAAGGCCGGGGACATCGTACATGTCTTCAATGTCGATCTGCTCGCAAAAGCGCAGGTCCACGGCGTTGACCGCATCGTCGAGGTCATCGCCGTAGATCAAGGGGACCGAGACGTCGCCCGGCATCGGCAGGGGCCCCGATGGATCACCAACCAACGACCACTCGAACTCGGTGCGCGGCGGGTTGCGGGGATCACCGTCGGGGTAGGGCAGGTAGGCGTCGAAGAGGGTCAGCGCGAGCGTGGCCTCGTCGTGTGACCACAGCGTGCGAAACACGTCCGAGAGGGCGTCGTTCAAGCGGCCCGCCTCCCAGTCGTGCGCGCCGAGGTCGACGCCGATCGAGTCGCGGACGGCTTGCTCGAGGGTGAGGCGCGCGGCCTCGAAGTCGACCCGAACTCGAATCACGGTTGGCACGCTGGTGACGTAGCACGCGGACGAGGTCGGGTGTTCGAGGATGCGTCGATCACTTGGTGATCTCGAAGGTGACCGCACCGAGCAGCGAGCCGTCTTCGCTCTTGATCGTCGCGGTCCACTCGCCAGCCCGGCCGGGCGCGACGGGCAGCCATGCGCGGGTCAGGTAGGCATGCGTCGGGCGGACGCCGACGTGGGTGGTCGTGCGGAGCTTGCCGCCGAAGCTCCACTCGACGCTGACTTGCTCGTCGACCTTGGGGTGGACGACGCGAAAGCAGACGCTGACGCGCTCGTCGGTCCCGGCCGCGAAGCTGTGGGTCGGCTCTTCGCAGCGGCTCTTCGCCCAGCCCTTGCCGACCTCGAGCTCGTCGAGGTGAATGCCCGACGCCCCGATGCCGCCGACCACCGGCTTGTCATGCTTGGTCCGGATGCTGGCGAACGCGAGCGCGTTGGCTTCGGGGATGTCGAGCGGGATCTGGGCTTGGGTCGACGGACGCTCCGGCGCGGCGGGGATCGTCGTCGTCGCGCTGGCCAGCACGCTCGACTCGCTCGACTCGCTCGGCGTGTTCGAGGCGGGCAGAGCCGGCGCGTCGTGGGCCAGCTCGATCGGCGCCGACGCGCTGGGCGTGGGAGCAGCGGTGGCCGAACTCGTGGGCGAGGGCGCAGGCGTGGCCGTGGGCGTGGCTTCGTAGGTGGGCGTGTCGCGGTGGGTCTCGCCGCAGGCGAGCGCGAGCGAGCCGACGAGGGTCAAGGTAGCGAGCGAGAGCGTCGAGGTGGGCGAGGTGGTGCGGGCCATGTTCGGGTCGTCGACGCGCGCGAGGGGCCTGGGCATTCCCAGGCGCGTCGAGGCCTGGTCAGTTCCCGAGTCCCGGGTGCGGCCGCGCCTGCTTGATCCACAGGACCGGCGCCTCGAATTCGCCGACGTCATCGAACTTGAACTCGACGTCCATCGCATACCAGCCAGCCGCGTTGGGCGGATAGATGCTCGCGAAGTAGTCGTGGATCGAGTCGAGCGCGGAGCCGAGCGCGTAGAGCTCGGCGTGGGTCAGCACGGTCTCGCCGGGCGCGACCAGGTTGGAGTGGGCGATGTAGACGACGGGCTGACCCGGGAAGTCGAAGTGATAGACGAGCTGGTCGGTGGTCACGCCGGGATCGGGCTTGACCACCGACGCGTCGCCCTCTTGCACGTTGATGTAGAAGCCCGGCTCGGCGCCCGACTGATCGAAGATGTTGGCGGTCAGGGCGACGCCGTTGGCCTCTTCGTCGGGGAACGAGGGATGCACGAGCAGCGACATGCCGACGGCGCTGTGCTCGATCTTTCGATACTCGCGCTCTTCGAAGGCGCGGAAGTACCAGACGCTGGCCCAGACCTTCTTGATGGCGGCCTGGAAGGGCTCGGCGTCGGAGAAGGCGTAGCCGCTCTCGGACGTGTAGAGGCCGGCGCCGGTGAAGCCCTCGAGGTCCTCGGCGTTGGTGCTCGAACGAAAGCGCATGCGAACGCCGGGATAGTCGGCCTCGAGCTTGGCGATCACGGCCGCTTCGAACTCGGCGTTCAAGGGGGCCGCGCGCATGTCCGAGCGCAGGCTCGCGAGCATGGCGTCGCGGACCTGGGCGTCCTGGCGGAAGTTCGGGTCGGCGAGCATTTGATCGATCCGCGTGTCGAAGCCGTTCTCGACCAAGAACTGATCGTAGAAGTAGATCGGGACGGCGAAGGCGTCGGGCACCTCGAACTCGCCCGCGATCCCTCCCGAGATCCGGGGCAGGATCGCGAAGTTGGACGCCTTGCCGCCAAAGGCTGGGATCGCCTTGTCGATGGCCGCCTTCTCGTCGAGCAGCGGGTCGAGCACG
>JAMHUH010000795.1:0-1866 GCA_035904925.1 Nannocystaceae bacterium | reverse complement strand
GCTTTTCGGTTGCTACGAACGCGATCGAGCGCGTGATAGCATCGCCGAGCCGGGACCAGCCGAGCTAGCCAACATCTGCGATGCCACGTCGCGGGGGTGCACGACCAGCACTGAAGTATGGGTGCCGGGAGGACCGCTTCGCGGCTTCTTTGTCCCCCCAGCACCACTGCCGAGCGAGTAGCCCTGGTCCCGGCGCTTCGCCGCCCCATCACCTTCGACGCCGACGAACGAGCACGAGCGCGAGCACGAACATCGTCGACACCCGCTCGCCTTCGCCTGCTCGTGCGAGCGCACAGCCCCCGCGCAGCGCGGGTGGCTCGGTGCTCGGGACGAGCCGCTCGAGCTCCCGAAGGTCGCGACGGGCATGCGAGACGTGGCGCGAGCCCGAGCAGAACCTGTCGTGCAAGTGGGTGCCCTCGCCACTCGCAAAGATCAGCCACGAGCCGCCCAAGCTGCCGTAGCCATGCATGGCGCACGAGCTGCCTGCGCCTTCGGTCAGCACGCGAACGCGATCGCCCGGCGCGAAGTCACCCTCGAACACGCGGACGACCTCGAAGTAAGACGCGATGTAGCGGGTCGGATCGAAGTCGAGGGTCGGAGCATCATGACGTGTGGGGTCGCGCTCGATCTCCGACTCCGCCACGAGCACGCCCACGAACACCGCGCCCTTGCCATCGAGGGTAGCGGCGACGCCTGGGGATTCACCGCAGCTACACGCCTTGGCCTCGCGCTCGACGAGCACGAGGGCGACGACCAGAGCGAGCACGAAGCCGATGGCGCGCGCGGTCACTCGATCAGCATCGCAGATTCAGCACGAGTGCGGATGGTCCCGGCGCTTCGCTATGCGAGGGCTGAAAAACCGGGTACTTCGCGGGCGTGGACATGACGCCGCGCAGCATCGTGGTCGGCCAGGACCAGCACGAGGCGACCCTCGCGGCGATCGTGCGTGGGCTCTACGAGGGCATGCCTTGGTCGAAGGCGCGCGAGCTGGTCAGCGCCGGCAAGGTCAAGCTCGGCGGCGAGCTGCAGCGCGATCCGGCGATGCGAGTCCGCGCGGGCGCCAAGGTCGAGGTCGAGCCGAACGCGGCGCGGCCCAAGCCGGCCACGCGCGAGCTCGTCGAGATCGTTCACGTCGATCGTGACGTCGTCGTCGTGCGCAAGCCCGGCGGGCTGATGACGGTCCCCTACGACGAGCAAGACGAGCGCGACACCTTGTTCGCCCGGACTCGCGTGGCCTTGGCCGAGCAGCGTGCTCGCGCGAGCGGGGCTCGCTCGGGCGCCAACAAGCGGCGCGAGTTCGAGTGGCTCGGGGTCGTGCAGCGGCTCGACAAGGACACCAGCGGCTTGCTCGTGTTTGCCCGCAACCAGACCGCGCGCCAGGCCCTCGCCAACCAATTTCGGGCCCACACGATCGAGCGCCGCTATGTCGCGCTGGTCTGGGGTCGGGCCGAGGCTGCGACCTACGAGACCTTCTTGGTCCCCGATCGCGGCGACGGTCGGCGCGGCTCGTGGCGCGGGCCCAACCCGCCGGCGCTGGCCAAGCGGGCCTTCACCGAGGTCCACGTCGAGCAGCGCCTGGTCGGGCCCTGGGGCGAGGTCACGCGGATCTCGTGCCGGATCGAGACGGGTCGTCAGCATCAAATTCGCATCCACTTGGCCGAGGCCGGCTACCCGCTGCTCGGCGAGCGCGTCTACGATCGCAGCTACGAGACTCGAGCGATCCAACCCGAGCGCACGATGCTGCACGCGGCGAGCCTCGGGTTTCGCCACCCGACCCACGAACAACCGCTCCACTTCGACGACGGCCCGCCGGCCGACTTCGAGGCGCTGCTCGAGCGACTCGCCAAGCCTTGAGCAGCGTATGCT
>JAMHUH010000794.1:0-2267 GCA_035904925.1 Nannocystaceae bacterium | reverse complement strand
GCTCGACCCGGTTGCCGGCTCGGTCTTCGAGGCTCGACACCGGCCAGTTGCCTTGCTCGTCGATCAACGTGAAGCGGTAGGCGATGCCCGAGCGCTCGCGCAGCAGGTAGCCGGCCGCGTCGCGGCGCAGCTCGAGCTTTTCTTTGCGATCGAACCAGCGCTCGCCGAGCTCGAGCAGCGGAAAGGCGCGGACGCGATCGTCGGCGAGGCGCAGGGCGATCAAGCGCAGCGATGGCTCGAGGCGCAGCTCGAGATCCCACGCGTGATGCCAGCCGTGGCCGAGCGGACCTTGGTAGCCCGAGGTCGAGAGCCACTTGCGTTCGAAGCCGAGCGGCAGCGGACCTTGCAGCTCGAGGTCGAGCTGCTCGGTGAAGACCTTGCCGGTCGCGATGTCGACGGGGTGGCCAGTGACGGCACAGATCGCCGTGTGCACGCGGTTGCGAGCCGCGTCGCTCATGTTGCGCGCGCGCATGATCGCCTCGGCGCGGTCGTGCATGCGATCGCTGACCTCGCGCAGCTTGGTGCTCTGCTTTTGCAGCTTGCGCAGGCCGGCGAAGGCGTTGCGGACGGCCATGAAAGCGAGCGAGAAGATCGAGACCGTCGGCGGACCGCCGACCTCGACCGGCCGACCGATCGGGATCGGCAGCACGACCGAGGTCGGAGCCATCAGCGAGGCGGGTCCGCCATCGGGCGGCTCGGCCTTGGGCGGCTTGCCGTCGCCGGGATCCTTGGGTGGCCGCGGTGGCGGAGGCACGCCGATGTCCGAGCAGCTCAACACCGGCAAGCCGAGGTAGGTGAAGGGCTCGCCCTCGACCTCGACCGTCGCGCTGCCCATGAAGGCCTCGCTCTCGTTGCCGGGCGGCTTGACGAACACGCCGCCGATGGGGATGTGCGAGGGGATCGACGCGCCCGCGGAGCCGGCTTGCGCTCTCGGGAGCCCGTTGACCTTCACGGTCGAGCCGATGAAGGGCAGGTAGTCGAAGGGGTCGAAGACGATGCCGACGAAGGGGTGCGGAACGGGGACGGGCGGGACCGTGCCGGGCGGCTGCACGATGTGGACGTCGAGGCCGACGATCACGTCGAAGTGCTTGGCGGCGAGGGGCATCGGGGGCGGGGTCAGGGTAGCGTGGGGAAGGGTTGGTTGTCGTTGGGTATCTGGGAGCGGCCGGGAATGGGGGCGACGGGCCTCCTCGAGGGTCCGCGCGGCCCCGAGGAAGCTGCCTCATCCGGGGTCTGGCGGACGGCCACCAATCCATGCGGAAGTTCTGGTCGCCGAGCACGACTGCGGTGTAGGGCCCGTTGTCGCCCACACTCCTGAGTTTGGATGCCGCCAGTCAATCGCGCATCCGGCACAAAAGCAACCTCATGACGCGGTGGCTCTCCTGTTGTTCGGACAAGGTCAGGCAATTGCTGTGTGGGCCGCTACTATGTCTGCCAGCCATTCGTCTTGCCCAGACATGGTATCGATCTCCCTGGCCAACTGCAATAGAATGTTTTTCGTCGCCGCGGAGGATGGAGGTGCTTCTGCCAGAATATGGGCAAGCTCGTGCGGCCAGATGTCGTTGGCATCATTGAACAGGCGTAGTGCTTCGACATAGTTGCGGATTGTGCGAATGGAACTGTCGAGGCCAAGCGTCTTGATGCTGCAACATGCGCGGAATTCCAACAATTTGCCACGAAGGAAGTCGTGGTCGAGGCCATCGGGATCGGCGGACTCGAACCATCGAAGGGCGTCGGCGTAGCGACCTTCGTCGTACTCGATGTGGCCGAGGTACATCGCTGAAATTGACGCGATATGTGGATCTTGGGACATTGAGGAGAGGGTGAGCCAGGGGGTTGCACTCGTTTTGTCCTCGAGTGATGGATCGAGGTAGTAGAGGTACCCAATCAGAAAGACAACCTCGGACTTGTGGGTATCCTCAATGTTGGGCAATGCCGAGATTATTCGATCGCGGAGGTCAGGGTACTCGCTTGCATGCTCGTGTTCGTCGAGTGCGACGAGTGCACTCACATCCTTGCGTAACTGGGCAATCGTAGACATCACCCACCCCGATGGCGCCGCCGTGCCCGCGCGCTGCGGACCAGCTCGACGCGGCTGCCGCCTCGATCTTCGAGGCTCGACACCGGCAAGTTGCCTTGCTCGTCGATCAACGCGAAGCGATAGTCGAGGCCCGAGCGCTCACGCAGCCGGCAGCCGGCTGCGTGAGCGCTCGGGCCCTCGTCTTTCATGCGCTCGAGCAGCGGCATGACGGCGTCGACGCCCGACC
>JAMHUH010000793.1:0-16107 GCA_035904925.1 Nannocystaceae bacterium | reverse complement strand
CTCGTCCGAGAGCCCGAGGCGCCCTTCATGACCGGTCCGCTGGCGATCTCGCCCGAGCTGGCCAGCACCTTGCTCGACCGCGCGCTCGCTCGTGGCGGCGACTTTGCCGATCTCTACTTCGAGTATCGCCGCTTCGCCTCGCTCTCGATGGAGGACGGCCGGATCCGCAGCGTCGGCGGCTCGATCGATCTCGGCGTCGGGATCCGCGTCGTCGTCGGGCAGGCAGTCGGCTACGCCTACGCCGAGAGCCTCGAGCCCAGCGCGATGCTCGAGGCCGCCGACACGGCCGGACGGATCGCCCACGGCGGTCGCAAGCTGGGCCCGGTCGCGGTCGTGCGCCGCGAGCCGAGCTCCGTCTATCCGATCGGCGACGAGGTGGTCGACGTCGAGGGCAAGCAGCGAGTCGCGTTGCTGCGTCGCGCCGATCGAGCGACCCGAGCCGTGAGCCCCAAGATCGTTCGCGTCGACGCCAGCTTGGTCGCCGTCCACAAGGAGATCCTGGTCGTCTCGAGCCGGGGCGATCTCGTCTACGACTTTCAGCCGATGTGCCGGATCTCCGTTCAGGCCGTCGCGCGCGAGGGCAGCCGGACCGAGTCGGGCGGCAGCTCGGGCGGCGGTCGGCAAGGCGTCGAGTACTTCGACGCCGTCTCGCCCGAGGATCACGGCCGCGAGGCCGCGCGCGTGGCCCTGCTCAACCTCGACGCCCGCGAGGCGCCGGCCGGGACGATGCCGGTCGTGCTGGCCCCGGGCGACTCGGGCATCTTGCTGCACGAGGCGGTCGGCCACGGGCTCGAGGCCGACTTCAACCGCAAGCGGACCAGCAACTACACCGACCGCATCGGTCAGCTGGTCGCGTCGGCGCTGGTCACCGTCGTCGACGACCCGGCGATCGCCGGCTCGCGCGGCAGCATCAACGTCGACGACGAAGGCGTCGCGCCGGTTCAGCACCGCCTGATCGAGAACGGGATCTTGCGCGGCTACCTGCACGATCGGATCAGCGCCGACTTCTTCCAGCAAGATCCGACCGGCAGCGGCCGGCGCGAGAGCTTCCGTCACGAGGTCATGCCGCGCATGACCAACACGTACATGGAAGAGGGCCAGGACGACCCCGAGGACATCATCCGCTCGGTCGAGCGGGGCATCTACGCCAAGAAGTTCTCGGGTGGCCAGGTCAACATCTCGAACGGCGACTTCGTGTTCTCGCTGACCGAGGGCTACCTGATCGAGAATGGCAAGCTGACCGCGCCGCTCGAGCGCGTCAACTTGATCGGCAACGGTCCCGAGGCGCTCGCGACCGTCAGCATGGTCGGTCACGACTTCGCGCTCTCGGACGGGATGTGGACCTGCGGCAAGGACGGGCAGAGCGTCCCCGTCGGCGTCGGCATGCCGACGGTCAAGCTCGATCGCCTCACCGTCGGTGGGTCGTCGGTCGGATGAGTTCTCGTGGATCGGTGAAGCAGGAGATGGGCGTGGCTCGAGTCAATCAAGGTAAGAAGAAGGCGGCTGCGGCGAAGAAGAAGCCTGCGAAGAAGGCGGCTGCGGCGAAGAAGAAGGTCGCGGCGAAGAAGCCTGCGGCGAAGAAGCCTGCGGCGAAGAAGAAGGCCGCGGCGAAGAAGAAGGCCGCAGCGATGAAGCCTGCGGCGAAGATGCCCGCTGCGAAGAAGAAGCCCGCGGCGAAGAAGAAGCCTGCGGCGAAAAAGAAGGTCGCGGCGAAGAAGCCTGCGGCGAAAAAGAAGGTCGCAGCGAAGAAGCCTGCGGCGAAGAAGAAGCCCGCAGCCGCGAAGCAGCCCGTCGCGCTGCCCTCGATCGTCTACCGCGACGACGTCGATCACGCCCTCACGCTTCCCTCGGCCTCCAACGAGTTGCTGGCCGATCTCGAAGCTTCGGCCCGTCACGCCCTCGATCACCTGCGCACGCTCGGGGTCGAGCACGCCGAGGTCGCCGTCAGCCAGGGCGAGCGGCTCGAGGTCAGCGTCCGGCAAGGGGAGGTCGAGCTGATCAAGGAGGCCAAGTCGCGCGGGCTCTCGCTCCGCATCGTCCACGACGAGCGCGTCGCGACCTCGTCGACCAACGACCTCGCGCGGCCGAGCATCGAGCGCTTCTTGGCGATCGTCGTCGAGATGGCCGAGCTGGCCGAGCAAGATCCGCTGGCGGTCCCGCCCGAGCCCCACGAGCTGGCCGGTCACTTCCCCGATCTCGACCTGTGGGATGGCGAGGTCGCCCGACTCGACGCCGATCGAGCGCTGGCGCTCGCGCTCGAGGGCGAGAAGGCGGCGTTCGGCTTCTCCGACAAGATCACCTCGTCCGAAGGGGCCGCGTTCTCGCGCAGCGAGAGCCACTCGGTCCTCGCGACCAGCGGCGGGTTCGTCGGTCGCTCCGCGAGCACCTACGCCAGCTTGGTCGTCCAGGTGATCGCCGACGACGAGGGCGGCAAGAAGCGCAACGGCTACCACTGGACCGGCGGGCGCAAGCTCGACCAGCTGCTCACGCCCGAGGCCGTCGGCCGTGAAGCGGCGCATCGAGCCGTGCGCACGCTCGGCTCGGTCAAGATCGACACCGGCGTCTATCCGGTCGTGTTCGAGCGCGAGGCCGCGGGAGCGATCCTCGGGCTCTTGGTCTCGTGCATCCTGGGCGACTCGGTCTACCGCGAGCAGAGCTATTTGGGTGCGCGGCTCGGGACGCAGGTCGCCAGCGAGCTGATCACGATCCTCGACGATCCTCTGCTCGTTCGCGGCCCCGGCTCGCGCCGCTTCGACGGCGAGGGTCGGGCGGTCCGAGCCAACACGGTGGTCGCCGCGGGCCGACTCGAGCGCTTCTTGCTCGACACCTACGGGGCCCGCAAGCTCAAGCTCGAGCCGACCGGCTCGGCCGGCGGTGGCGGTGGCGTGCCGCATGCGACGACCAGCAACTTCTTCATGCTGCCCGGCGCGTCCAAGCCCGAGCAGCTGCTCGAGGGCATCGAGCGCGGGCTCTTCGTGACCTCGATGATGGGCTTCGGCTTCGACCCCGTGACCGGCAGCTTCTCGCGCGGCGCGTCGGGCTTCTTGATCGAGCAGGGCAAGCTGAGCATCCCGGTCAGCGAGATCACGATCTCGCGCAACCTCGACGAGCTGCTCTTGGGCATCGACGCGGTCGCCGACGACCTCGAGCACCGCAGCTCGATCGCGGCCCCGAGCTTCCGGGTCGATCGCATGACGATCTCGGGCCGCTGAAGCGGCTGCTCTCGTCGGCGTCAGTCGGCCTCAACCGAGGTTCGGGAACCAAGTCGGCAGCAGCGGCCGCAAGCGCTCGACGATCGCGTCGTGATCGACCCCGCGCGTGGTCGCCAGGATCCCGCGCTCGTTGCCTTGCAGCGGGCCACCGTAGCCCAGCGGTTGCCCGAACATGTCCGTCAGCCGACCGCCCGAGCCGGTCAACAGGACCTGCGGGGCGCAGGTGTCCCAGAGCTTGGTCCCGACCGAGGGGTGGGCGTAGATGGCTGCTTCGCCGCGGCCGACCATCGCGATCTTCACGCCCGCGCTGCCGCAGTGAAATTGTTCTTCGGGGCGGATCCCCAGCGCCGCGGCGAGCGGCTCGAGGGAAGCGCTGCGGTGGCTCTTGCTGCTGACCATCCGCCAGCGTGGGGCCACCTGACCGAGGCCATGCAGGGCCTGCGGCATCGCTTCGCCCGAGCGGGCCCAAGCCGAACGCTCGCCGCGATGGTCGATCGCCCAGCTCGTGCGCTGGCTGCCCGGCTCGTGCACGACGCCGAGCACGGGGACCTGGTCGATGCACAGGCCGATGTGGATCGCCCAGCTGGTCTCGCCATCGGCGAACTCGCGGGTGCCATCGATCGGATCGATCATCCAGACCCGCGTCCGTGCGGCCCAGTCGTCGTCGCTGCGAAGATGGTTGGGTCGCGCGCCCGCCCGCGCCGCGATGTCCTCCTCGGCGAGCACGGCGTCGTTGGGAAAGTGCTTGCGCAGGGTCTCGAGGATCTCGCGTTGCACGGCCAAGTCGGCGCGCGTCACTGGACCTTGGTCGTCGGGCTTGTTCTCGGTCGCGAGGCTCTCCCGACCTCCGGCTTGAATTTGCAGAGCGATCGGTCCGCAGCGATGCGCGAGATCGAGTGCGACTTGGAGCTCTTGCTCGAGCGCGGCCATGCGAGCTTTTCACTCGTTCAGCGACCGCTGTCGAGGGCGACGCCGGTTCGCGTACGCAGCGCGGCCATGACTTTCTCCACCGCGCTCGCGCTCGCGCTCGTGTCACCCGAGCGCTGAAGCACGAGCGCGAGCGCGTGAGCCTTCTCGACGTAGGCGAAGCGAAGGTCGTTCGACCAGGGGTGCGTCCACGCGTCCCGATCTGAATCGAGCGGGGGAAAGTCGCTCGCTCGAACGCTCATGCGCTCGCACGCCGCGAGGTGGCGAGCGAGGACAGCGTCGGTGGTCCATTGGTCGGCGACGAAGACCGGATGATCGCGGGGCGGGACGACCCGCCAGAGCAGCCCCTCGGGCACCGTGGTCAGCTGGCTCGCGGGCTTCGAGAACACGTTGGCCAGATAGATCGGCACGTCGTCGAGACGCGGATCGGACCAGAGCGCGCCGATCAACTTCAGCGGCATGTCGACGTCCGGCAGATCGGGGAAGCGGCGGCGGATCTGGGCGCGATACCAGGGCTGCGTGAACAAGATCGCGTCGACGTAGAGCGTGTGCGAGCCCTCGCCCAGGACCGACTGAACGTAGAGGACCGGGAAGCTGCGGTGATCGTCCGTGCCGATCACGATCGCTCGGATCGGCCCTTGGCCGCGATCGGTGTCAGGCAAAGGGGGCCCGGCGGGATCGGGGGTTCGGACCAGATCGAGCGCGGCCGCTTCGATCGAGCGATCGTCGGCGGGGCGGCCGTGGTCGCGCAGCGATCCGAGCTGGGCGACGAGCAGCATCAGCGCGATCGCGATCGCGCCGCTCGAGAGCAGCGCGGGCCGGACCTCGCCGAGCCGCGCGCGAGCAGCTTCGAACAGCCCGCCGAGCCCGAGCACCAGCAGCGGGATGATCAACAGCGAGGGCAGCAGATCGAAGCGCTCGAGGATCCACGCGCCGCTGGCCAGGTTGGGATCGATGTTCTGGACCGACGCGAACCCGATCGACGCGACCAGCAAGCTGAGCAGGAGACCGATCGTGAAGCGCAGCGGCGGACCTTCGCTCGCTCGCTCGGTCGGGCGTGCGCGAGGGCGCAGCGCGAGGCCACACGCGAGCAGCACGAGCGCGCCGAAGACCGGCGCATGGACGAGTCCGGCCGAGAAGACCTCGCCGAGGCTGGCGAGCGCGCGGGCGATCGCGTCCCCGACCGCGACCGAGTCTTCGTGCAGGCTCAGGCTGGTGGTCCCGTAGTCGGCCCGGCTGACGTGGTGGAAGAGCCCGGCGGCCGTCTGGGTCTCGCCCCAACGCCAAGCCCCGCCACCGCCGAGCGCGAGGCTGAGCAGCGGCAGCAGCCCGATCAGCGATCCCGCGATCCCGAGCAGGCCTTGGACGATCAGGGCCGGCCGATCGAGCACCCGATCGGGCAAGGCTGATGCGATCGCCAGAGGGAGCAAGAAGATCGCGGTCAGGTGGTGGCTGACCGCCAGCCCCAGCCACAACCCGAGCTGAAATGCATGTTGGCGAGCTCCTGCTGGGTTCGTCGCCCGAAGTTCTCGCCGTGAAGCAGCTCGCAAGAACAAGCTGCAAAACAACAGGTGAGGACCCCAAACCTCGCTGTCCGGGACATGGGTGACGACCAGGGGCGAGCTCGCCACCAACACGATCAGCAGGGCGCCCAGCCACGCGCCGAGCCGCGAGGGGTCGAGCTGGACGCAGATCCTGTGCAGCAGGGCCCACGCGGCCACGCCAGCCAAGCCCGGCGGCAGCGCGGCGGCACAGGCCGGTGGCAGGCCGAGCGCGAGCAAGAGCCGGGCGAGCGGCCCGAGCATTCGCATCCACGGATAGCCCGGTGGATGCGGGACCCCGCCCGCGAGCATGATGGTTGCGAACTCGCCCGCGTCGCCGGCCTGAATCGCCCGTGGCAGCGAGACCAAGGTGATCACCAGGCAGGCCAGGATCACCGCGAGCGTCGGAAACCACGAGGAGCGAGCGAGCCGCTCGCGGGTCCCCGACCCATGCTCGGGCGGGGACAATTCGTGCACACGCATGGGCGAATGATGTTAGCGTAGGCCATCGTGTCTCGTCGGTGCAATGCAGGTTTGAGGGAAGCCATCATTCAGACCAGCCTCGAGCTCGGCAGCCAGCTCGGCGAAGAGGGCCTGACGATGCGCGGTATCGCGTCTCGCTTGGGGGTGAGCGCCACGGCGCTCTACCAGCACTTCGAGAGCAAGACCTCGATCCTCCGCGAGATTCGCGTGTACGGCATCGACCTGCTCTACGAGGCGCTCGAGCCCGCGCTGACCATCGACGACCCGGTCGAGCGCCTCGGTCAGATCATCCATCGCTACATCGAGTTCGCGCGGGCCAACAAGTGGCTCTACTCGGTCTTGATGGAGCACGATCAGATCGAGTGGGCGGAGCTGAGCGAAGACGAGGTCCTGCGCACGCTTCGACCCTTGCGGGCCGTGCAAGACAGCATGGTGATCGGGGCCGAGCGCGGGGTCTGGCGCGACGGGGTCAATCCTCAAGTCGTCGCGTTCCAGCTCTGGGCCTCCGTCCACGGGCTCTGCTCGCTGCTCAACAACGGTCGCTTCGACGAGAAGCACCCGGTGTTCCCGATCCCCGACGAGACCTCGTTGATCGACGTATTCGCGGACGGCATGGTTCGCGCGCTCAAGCGGTGACCGAGCCCCGCTCGTCTTGTGGCGTGTCCTCGAGCATGTCCTCGGGTGAGGCTCGGAGTCAGACCGCGGGCTACTTCGCCGGTCACGTCGCGCTGGGCTTGGTCTCCGCGTCGCTCGGGCCGACCTTGCCGGCGCTCGCGGCTCGACTCGCGAGCGAGACCGAGTCGCTCGGCCTGCTCTTCACCGCGCGTGGCTTGGGCTACTTGCTCGGTTCGCTCGCGTGCGGCCGGCTCTACGATCGTCGTCCCGCGCACCCGCTCTTGGTCGTGGCGCTCGTGGTGATGGCCACCAGCATGGCGCTGGTCCCTCGGCTCGACTCGCGGACCTCGTTGCTGGCGATCATGGTGATCGTCGGCGCGGCCCAGGGCCTGCTCGACGTCGGCAACAACACGACCCTGGTTCGCCTGCATGGCCCCAAGGCCGCGCCCTTTCTCAACGCGCTGCACTGCGCCTACGGGGTCGGAGCGATCGTCGCCCCGATGATCGTCGTCGCGGCGGGCAGGTTGGACTGGGCCTACGCTTCGCTGGCGCTCTCGATGTTGCCCGTCGCCGCGTGGTTGCTGGTGATCCCGAGCCCGGCGCTGACGCTCGGGCCGGCGAGGTCGGAGCCGATCGCCGCGCCGCATCGACCCGTGGTCTTGGCCGCCTTCGTGCTCCTCTTCGCGCTCTGCCAAGCGGCCGAGGCCGGCTTTGGCGGGTGGCTCTACGTCATCGCCAGCTCGGCCGGCTTCACCGAGCAGGGCGCGGCGCGGATCTTGTCTGCGTTCTGGACCACGTTCACGCTCGGTCGCTTGCTCGCGATCGGCGTCGCGATGCGGGTCGAAGCGCGCACGATGTTGGCCGCCGATCTGCTCGTGAGCCTCGCCAGCGTGGTGGTCATGCTCCTCGTGCCTGGCCCGCTCGGCCTGTGGCTCGGCACGCTCGGGCTCGGGCTCGGCTTGGCCTCGGTGTTTCCGGTCGCGTTCGCGCTGGCCGGCCGCTACTTGGGCTCGAGCGGGGCGCTGACGAGCCGAATCTTCGTCGGCGCGAGCGTCGGGACCATGGTCATGCCTTGGCTGCTCGGGCGGAGCTTCGAGCTTGGCTCGTCGGCGCCGATGATCGTCTTGCTGATTGACCTCGCGCTGGCGGCTGGGCTCTTGGCTGTGATCGTGACTCGCTTCGAGCCTCTCTAGGGGGATCCTTCGCGGACGATCGAGTCTTCGACGACCAGGCTCTGCGGTGGGAAAGAGGGTCGCCCGCTCGGGCTCGAACACGTCGCCCTTCGAATCGCGGGTGCTCTCTCCCTGGTCGGCGCAGGGTCGAAGCAAGGCGGCAGGCTCGATCCATGCACTGCGCCGCGATGGCTTGGTTGCTCATCGGTCGCCAATCAATTTCGACCGTGGCCCTAACCCGTGCGGCGCTCGAGTTCAGAGCCCGAGCAGACGATCGAGAGGGAGCATGAACTCGCCCGCCGGCGTGACGACCAGCGCCGATTCGCCGCGAGTTCGAAGCCGATCGAGCCGAGCCGCGACCGCCTCGCGCAGCGCTTGGTCGAGGTCGATGGCCTCGCCGAGCTCGTTGGGTTCGCCGCTGGGGCTGAGCAGCTCGAGCGCGGCGGGGTCGATCGAGGCGCGCCAGTCTTGCCCGGGCGCGAGCGCTCGGCAGCCCTCCGGCCAGGCGGCGAGCTGGAAGGTCCGGCCTTCGCGATCGAGGATGTTCTGCAGCCAAGGGTTGCGACACAGGCAGAGCGCGTCGAGCAAGGTGTCGGACCAGCGCTCGTCGGCGACGACGGTGACAGCCTTGCCCAGCCGAGGGTCGATGATGGCGCTGCGTACCGACTCTTCGGGTCCGGGGCCGCTGGCGCGGGCGAGCTCGCTGAGATCCTCGACGGGCGTCTGCAGTTGGGTGAGCGCGGCGCGAGCCGTAGGCCTCGACTCGGGCTGCTCGGCGAGCATGGCGACGAGCAAGCCGTTGGTCTCGCCCTCGCTGCCGGGCAGGTCGTCGACTCGATCGACGAAGTGCCCGGCCAAGAGCGCAGCCCAGAGCGCGCCGATCATGTAGACGTCGCTGGCCGGGCTCGGCGTGCCGCCGCTGCGCAGCTCGGGCGGCGTGACGGCGAGCAGCTCCTCGAGTCCGCCGGTGCGGGTCGCGACCAACCCGGCGAGCTGATCGGCCCCGAACGCGCCGAGCAGGGGTCGGCCGAGCGCGTCGCAGACGATCTGGCTGGGCAGGAGCGAGCCGTGGACGAGGCCGGCGGCGTGGCCGGCCGCGAGGCCATCGAGCATGAAGGCGACGACCGAACGAGCGCGGGCGCTCGATTGTTCGAGGCCGGGCGGACGGATGAGGCTGCGCAGCAAGGGACCCTCGCGACGCGGCATGACCATGAGACCCTCGCGGGACTCGAGCCGGAGGATCGGGCGGATGGCGGGATGCCCGAGCGCATCGGCGGCGCTGGCCGTGGCTGCGAAGCGCTCGAGCGCTCGCTGCAGCTCGGTCGCGGGCTTGTCTTGCTCGGCGTATTCGGCGAGGAGCAGGTGAATCTCGACCTCTTGCAGGGTCACGCGGTCGATGCCGACGTAGGCGGCGCCGGCGTAGGCCGCGGGCAGCATCCCGGTGACGCGGTAGCGTCCGTGGGGCGCGAGCTCGAGCGGGTTGTGATCGGGCTGGCTGGAGTCCTGATCGCCGAGCACGAGCTGACCGGCGAGGTCGTGCCCGAGGCTGGCGAGCGCACGAGCGAGTAGATTCCGGACCTTGCGCCCGCGCTCGCCCTCGAGCGCGCCCGCGAGCCGAGCGGCCTGGGCGTGGCGAGCGGTCCCTTCGGCGTCCCCGAGATCCCAGCGCAGCCGGGCCGCGAGGGCGTGTTCGTCGGCGTTGCTGCTGTCGAGCGCGAGCGGCCCGAGGGCGGCGAGGGCCCGACGGGCGTGACCAGCCTCGGCGAGCAGGTTGGCGGCCGCGAGGCGATCGCCGGCGCGCAGGAGGGCCTCGGCTTGCCGCTCGGGCGCCGCGGCGACGAGCGCGAGCAGCCGGGCAGAGGCCTCGTGGAGGCCACGCTGTTCGAGCGCGAGGGTGGCCTCGGCGACGAGCCTGGGCTCGAGGCTGCCGGCCTCGGCGAGCTGGAGGATGACGGTGTCGAGCAGCTGCGGTTGCTGGGCCTCGGTCGCGGCCTGGAGCGCCTCGAGCCAGGCGCTGGCTTGGAGGTAGTGGGTGGTGGCGGCGGCGAAGTCCCAGATCTGCTCGAGGACCCAGGCGGCCTCCCGGTGACGCCCCCCCTCCGCAAACTCGCGGGCGACGGTCTCATGGTCACCCTTGGCGAGGCGGCGTTGGGTTGGAACGTCGAGTTTTGGGGCGAGATCGGCTTTTCGCTCGCGGACGGCCACTCGGGAGAGTGTACCATCCGAAAGACCTGGTGCTCGCGTGCTGTGAGCGAGTGATGCGCTGAACCATCGCAGCTACCTATCCATACATTGCAATGTTCAGGCGTGTCTGTAAATGTGGCCTGGCACTCTTCGGAGCTGATTCACGATACCCAGCCTGATTGGGTCAGGTGTTTTCCGTGTTCCAAATCACATTTGACCATTTTAACCTCGCGAAAATGCGACCCGTTTGGGTCGTGAAGGTTAAAACTTTGATTCACGAGTTCGATACGGAGATACCGTATCGAACTCGGAGCATGTAGGTCCCGGCGGGGAACAAGACGTCGCGGACTCCTTCGCGGAACGCGAGCCATGCTTCTCGGTAGCTTGCTATCCAAGTTTTCCATTCTTCAATGGCTTGGATCATTTTGGCGCGATCTCGAGATGCAAAGCGTGGTCGAAACGTCCGGGGCGCCGTAGTCGAAGCTGGCTTCGTATTCCATGGCAACGCCAGCGCGGTCGCCATGCCGAGGAAGCGCTTGCCTTGCGCAGCAAAGTCCTCACCGACCTCGCGTTCTCGCGTTCGCAAGCCTTCACGGATGAGCGTGTTCAGATCGGTGATGGCCTGGACGCTCGAGGGCGGAGCGACGAGCCGTAGGGTCTCGACAGGCAATCCGCCACGAAGAAACGAAGGCCGGGCAACTCGCCGAGATTGGCCGAATTCGAGGGCCACGCTGCTCGCTCCTTCCCACCTCCACGCACGAGGCACCAGACCCGCACTCACCGGATTCGCTAGCGTGTAGACGATCTTCTCGAGGACGGAATCCTCTGTGAGTGGCTCGACGCGATTGTAGGAACCGATCTCCCAGAATCCGCCGCACCGGCTCCAATGGGCATTGAGAATCCTAGCGACCAAAGAGTTGAGCATTTGCTCGAACGCGGGGAGTTTGCCCAGGGGGTCCGTGAGCACGAGATGGTAGTGATCACTCATTGCCATCCAGGCATGAAGCAGTACGCCGGTCTCGTTGGCGGCCCGCGCGAGGCAATATTCGAAGGCCTGCTTGACGGCGGGCTGCGGGAGCAAGAGGAAGAGCTGTTGCGAACAGCGGCGAGTGATGAACCAAGTGCGGTTGGCGGGGACTGGTCGTGGAAGGGTCACGCGGAGGGTGTCGGCCACCACGACGTTGTTTTTCATTCTGAATTTTTAGGTATTGTGGAATGCGGAGACCGAGACGGCTAAAATGCCTGTTGCTTCCGCGAAGAGCGCGAAGGAGACGAACGCGAAGCGTCTTTGGGACAGAGGAGAAGGGGCTCACTCGAGGGGGGCCTCGGGGTCCAGATCCTCGATCTTCACCTCGACCTCGAGCGCGTCCTCGGACGCCTGGGCTTCCTCGCTCGGCAACCGAAAGACATCCGGATGGACCCCGGTCGGGGTCGCCAGCAGCCTCATCAGGCCCAAGGGCGCCCACCAGAACCGGTCGAAGCCCGCCATCGCGGCCGGCTCGTCGCCAATCAGGGCCAACCCCAGTCCCGCCAAGGCCCCCCGAGGATCCGCCAGAACCATCGCCTCCGCCGCCTTCGCGTCACCCAGCATCCCACAGTCCGGGCCGAGCATCAGACGCAGTTCGTCGCGCGGGCCGACCTGGCCATGGATCCAAAGCGCAGCGCTGGCCAGGCACAACGCCGCGCGGCCTTCGTCCAGCGCGCGGGCTCGGGCGTGGGGCTCGTCGAGTCGCGCCAGCAGCATCACGCGCCGCAGGTGTCGATGGACCTGCGCGCTCCACTGGCCAGTCACCAGCGCGAGGCCAGGCAGCTCTTCGCTACGGATCCGTCGGCGCTGGGGCTCGATCCACCCCTCGTCGAGCAACGCCAGCACCAGCTCGCCCTCGGACATCGCCACCTGGCCCCTGAACTTCAGCCATCGCTCGCAGTCGAGCTTGGCCGGATCGACCTCCGCGATCGCGGCCAGCCCTGCGGCGATACGCTGCTGCGCGGCACTACAGCGCGCGAGATCGAGGGGCAGGGAAGGATCGGCGCCCAGCTCGGCGACGACCATCTCGCCCCGCATTCGCTGCCAACGCGAGACGTGTTGCCGGGTCAGCGACCACAGCTTGGCGACCGGCGTGTCGATCCGCTCCTCGACCCCGAGCAAGCGGGTCAGCGCTCGCTCGCCGAGGGGATCCGGCAGGCGTCGGACGGAATCGCCCACAGAGGGCGCGATCGTCGACCACTCGAGCAGATCTGCGTCCGAGAGACCCTCGGCCAGCACGTCGAGCTGCCCGGCGTGGGCATCGAGCGCGGTGGCAGCATCGACGAAGCTCGGTGTCCCGGAGCGATCAGCCAGACCCCGAAGCCGGCCCGCGAGCGCCTGCGCGCGTTTGGCGGCCTCGCGCGTGGACGCGACCGAAGCCGCGCCGAGCTGTTGATGGGCGCTGGTCAGCGTGTCCGAAAGACCCACCAGCGAGGCGCCGCAGGCCTCGTCGCACTCGCCTTGGATCAACCGAAACTCGATCTCCCCAACCAGTTCCTCGAGCGCGGACACCGCTGCAAGCGGCTCCATCCTGACTTTGGGACGTCGCTCGACCTCGTCGTGGAGGCGTCCGAGGCCGAAGCGCAGCGAGCGCAATACGACCACCTGTTCAGGCGCCAGCGCGGTCTCGTCGATCTCGCCGACGCTCGACCAGATCGGCGCGAGCGCGGACGCCAGAGCGTGTCGCTCGACCAGCGAGAGCGGGGCGGCGGCCAGCTTGCCCCGGCCGATCTGCGCCGCCGCGATCGGGTCCGAAAGACGCAGCGGCTCGACCACGTCGTCGAGCAGTCGCGCGTAGGCCTCGCGGTGAGCGGTCGCCGTGAACTCCGGATCCTTGCCCGGCTTGCCCGCCGTCTCGGCCCGATCCTCGTAGACCTTGCCCGGCGGGGGCGCCTGGCAGGCCATCCCCGCCTGGCAGGCCATCCCAAAGACCACCGCGATCAGCCCTGTGCCGAGAGTCCGCATCGAGGGCCGAGGCTATCACGGCGGCCACGGCCCAAGGCGATCACGGCGCCAACCGTCAAAGGCCCGGAGCCGGAAAGGCGCCCAGGAACTCGGCGACCTTGGCCCGCATCCGGCTGGCGAACTCGTCCGAGACCTTGCCTTCGTGCGCCGCGGCCTCGCGCACGCCCTCGTCGATCAACTCGGCGACCATCGCCATCTGCTCGACGCCCATGCCACGCGAGGTGAGGGCCGCGAGCCCGATTCGGATGCCCGAGGGATCGAAGGGCCCGCGCTTGTCGAAGGGGATCGAGTTGCCGTTGAGTTCGATCCCACACGAGTTGAGCGCCTTGGCGGCGGTCCGGCCCGAGATCCCGCGCTTGTCGAGATCGACCAACAAGAGGTGGTTGTCGGTCCCGCCGGTGACCAGATCGTAGTCGCGCTCGAGCATGGCGCTGGCCAGCGCCTGCGCGTTGGCGACGATCTGGTGTGCGTAGGTCTTGAACGCGGGCTGCAGCGCCTCGTGGAACGCGACCGCCTTGGCGGCGGTGGTGTGGTTGTGGGGTCCGCCCTGCAGACCCGGGAACACGGCCTTGTCGATCGCCTTCGCGTGGGCCTCGCGGCAGACGATCAAGCCGCCTCGGGGACCGCGAAGGGTCTTGTGCGTGGTGGTCGAGACCACGTCGCAGTGCGGGACCGGATCGGGGTGAGCACCGCCAACGACCAAGCCCGCGACATGAGCGATGTCGGCGGCCAAATATGCGCCGGACTCTTGGGCGATCGCGGCGAAGGCCGCGAAGTCGAGCTGCCGCGGGTAGGCCGAGTGGCCGACCCAGATCAGCTTGGGCCGATGCTCGAGCGCGAGATCGCGGACCTGATCCAGGTCGATCCGGTGATCGCTCGCACGCACGCCATACTGGACCGACTTGTAGTAGATGCCGGTCGCGCTGACCTTCCAACCGTGGGTGAGGTGGCCGCCCGCCGGCAGCGCGAGGCCCATGGTCGTGTCGCCTGGGGAGCAGAGCGCCAGCAACACGGCGAGGTTGGCGGGCGAGCCCGAGTAGGGCTGCACGTTGGCGTGCTCGGCCCCGAAGAGCCGCTTGGCCCGATCGATCGCGAGCAGCTCGAGCGGGTCGATCACGTCCATGCCCTCGTAGTAGCGACGGCCTGGGTAGCCTTCGGCGTACTTGTTGGTCAGCGTGCTCGCGCTCGCGTCGAGCACCGCTCGCGACGCGTAGTTCTCGCTGGCGATCAGCCGCAGGCTGTCTCGCTGGCGCCGATCCTCGCGCTGGAGGAGCTCGAAGACCTGGGGATCGGCGTCGGCCAGTGCAGGGTCGCGGTCGGACATGCTGCTGGTTTTCGGACGCCGAGCCACGCTTTGTCAAAGCCTGCCGACAGCGCATCCCTGTCCCAAAGTCCAAACATCGCAACGGCCATTCAGGTAGCCCTTGCAACGCCGGTGTAGGTGGCCGTTTAGACCAAATCCTCGGCCCCGACCTGATACCCTGGCCGTGAATGAGTTCGGGACCCCCGCCCAGCGACTCGGCCACGGCCGTGCGCGAGCCGACCGTGGTGACCACGCTGCGCTCGCTCGAAGAGATCGCCGGACGGCCCGCGTGCTTGGTCGTCATCCACGGCGACAACATCGGCAACAAGTTCGACCTCCTCCCGGGCGCGCCAGCGATCGCGATCGGCCGCGCGCGCAGCAACGAGATCTGCGTCGACCATCGCTCGGTCTCGCGGCGTCACGTCGAGCTCGTCGTCGACGACAACGGCGTCAAGCTGACCGACCTGCGCTCGACCAACGGGACCTTGGTCAACGATCAGCGGGTCACCGGCTCGGTCTATCTGCACGACGGCGACCGCATCAAGGTCGGGCGTACGGTGCTCAAGTTCATCAGCGGCAACAACGTCGAGGCGGCGCTGCACGAGCAGCTCTACACGATGACCCGCTACGACGCGCTGACCGGCGTCCACAACCGGCGCAGCTTCGACGACAAGCTCGAAGAAGAGGTCGCGCGAGCGCATCGCTACGGTCGCGCGCTCGCCTTGATGCTCTTCGACCTCGATCACTTCAAGCGCTGCAACGACACCTGGGGCCACCGCGCGGGCGACCACGTGCTCCGCGGCGTCGCCCAGTTGGTTCAAGAATGCGTCCGCAAGCACGACTTCGTCGCGCGCTACGGCGGCGAGGAGTTCGCGGTCATCCTCGTCGAATTCGATCAGCCCGCGCCCGAGGTCTTCGCCGAGGCGATTCGAGCCGCGGTCGCCAACCACGAGTTCGAGTTCGAGGGCAACGTGATCCCGACGACCATCTCGGTCGGGTTGATCGAGTGGACGCCCGGCTTCAAGTCCGCCGCACAGCTGATCGAAGGTGCCGACAAGCTGCTCTACCAGGCCAAGCACGCCGGCCGAAATTGCGTCAAGGGTGGCAAGAGCGGCGCCCAGTAGGGCTGCTAGACGCAATCAGGCGCTGCTCGACATCGATTTTCCGATCTCTGAATTCTGGCGCTCGGGCCGATCCGCGAGTTTACTCGAACGTTGCGGCGACGCGTGAACCACCGCCCAAGTCTGGGCGGGGGAGGAACCGGCGGGTACCGGCGGGTTCCTCCCTCCAAATTAGATCCCGCAGGCCATGCCCTCGGTGCCGCAGCCGAACGCCTCGGGCGTCGAGTTGACGTCGAAGCGGCACTGCACGCACTCGGGCGTGTTGAAGTCGCCCAGGTCGCACGAGCCCAAGAAAAAGCACGACTGGATCGCGCAGATCTGCAGGTCGAAGAGCGCGCTCGACTGATCGGGGCTCAGATCCGCGGTGCAGGGCGTGGTGCAGCCAGCCCCGAAGTTGCCGCAGTCGATCAAGCACTGGGCCGCGTCGGCGCAGGTCGGACCAGGGTCGGTGGTGCTGGTGGTCGTCGTCGCGGTCGTCGAGGTCGCGGTGTCGGTCGTCGAGGTCGCGGTGTCGGTCGTCGAGGTCGCGGTGTCGGTGGTCGTCGCGGTGTCGGTGG
>JAMHUH010000792.1:0-2137 GCA_035904925.1 Nannocystaceae bacterium | reverse complement strand
GACTTCGTGATCGCGGAGTGATGCCATGCGGATCGAAGCACGTGCGTTGAGGATCGCCGACGTCGTTCGCGTGCCGGGCTACGGCGAAGGCGAGGTCGTGCGGCGGCACGAGATCGGGCCCGAGGTCCGCGTCTGGTTCCGCGGCGAGGAGGACAAGGACAAGCCCTCGATGGTGTTCGACGAGACGAGCATCCTCGAGGTCGCGCGACCCGGCGATCTGTTTCGCTTCAAGCCGCCGCTCGTGCCTCGGCAAAAGCGGATCGTCGACGCCCTGACGCCGCTCGGCTGGATCTTTCACACCGCCGACGTCCACGGCGGGGCCGATCACCTGCACGACGCGATCGACATGACCCGCGTCGAGTTTCAGGGCGAGCGCGTGGTCGTGTTCGTGAAGATCATGACCGACGACGGTTGGGCCTGGCCCTTGTCGGGGCTCGTGCTCGGGACGCTCGACGAGTTCTCGGCCGACTTCGAGAACCAGATCCACAAGCTCGAAGCGACGTCGCTGCTCGCCCAGTGGGAGCTCGAGGCAACCGACAAGAGCCGCGCCAAGGCGCCGGTGCCCGACGTCGGCTCGCTGCCGCGGCCGGTGAAGGGGCGGCCGGTGATCGTGCGCTACAGCGAGACCGAAGGGGTCTTGTTGTGCGGCGACACGAAGACCCACAAGGAGGCGATCAAGAAGCTCGTCAGTCCCTATCGGTTTCGCTATTCGAAGCGGCTCCCGCAGGGGTGTGCGTGGTACGTGCAGCGATCGCGCGGGACGGTGCAGGAGCGGGCGAAGCTCGAGTCGCTCGTGGCGGTGCTGCGTGGGCGTGGGGTGCCGGTCGAGCTGGACTACGTCGCGCCTTCGTCGGCGATCGCCGGTCCGATCGCGGATGGAGAGTTGGCCGAGTTGGGCGAGCCGGTTCGCGCAGCGCCAACGTTGCGGGCGGTGGTGAGCGAGCCGAGTCCGCGAGTCGAGACGCGTGGGCCGGGGCGGCCGGCGGATCGTCAGCGGCAGGCCGAGAAGCTGCGCGACGTGGCGAATCGTCTGGTCGCGGGCGCCGACGCGACGATCGGGACGCAGCGTCTGGAGAACACCCACCGTCGCTCCGAGCAGGCCAAGGGGATCCGGGCGCGGGCCTACTCGGACAAGGTGATCGCCGGCGCGCTGATGTTGGCGGCGGACGAGGTCGAGCGCGGCGAGCTGACCTACATCGCGCGGCTGACCACGCGGCCGCAGGTCGACGACCTCGAGGCCGCGCTGGCCGAGGCTCGGCGCGAGCGGGTGCGGAACACGGGCGAGTCGGTCGACGAGGAGCCCGAGCTCGCCGACATTCCCTTCGCTCGCTTCACGGGCGTGGCCTTGTGGAAGTCCGACTTGCGCGAGCTGATGGACTTCGCGGGCGATCGCGTCGACGCGGGCAGGCGCAAGAGGATGCGACCGCTCGCGGAGGGCGAGGACCAGCGGCTCGAGTTGCTCGGCGACGACGTCGATCTGGTTCGGGCCTTCTTGGTCCGCGAGGGCAAGGACAAGCTGCCGCTCCGGATCGAGGGGATCGCCGAACGGATCAAGCGCTACGACCGGCTCGGGCGGCTCGGCGTGCGCGACACGGCCAGCTTGCGGGCGGCGTTGCGCGAGTACTTGGGTTGCTGTCGTGGGCATCAGCGACGGCAAGCCGATGATCCGCTGGCGACGGCGAAGCGGGAGCTTCAGTTCGCGAAGATCCCCGGGTACTTCCCGACGCCTTCGGACTTGGCGAGTCGCATGGTCGCGGCGGCGGGGATCGACGAGGGCATGCGCGTGCTCGAGCCTTCGGCGGGATCCGGAGCGATCGCCGAGGTGATCCGGGCGCGGCATCCCGACGTGACGCTCGACGTGCTCGAGGTCAACGCGAGCCTGCGCGGGCTCTTGCAGGCGCAGGGGTTCGCGCTCGTGGGTGACGACTTTTTGAGCTACGCGCCGGTTGGGGTTCGTTACGACCGGATCGTCATGAACCCGCCCTTCGAAAAGCGGCAGGACACGCGACACATCGATCACGCGCTCGACTTGCTCGCGCCCGGTGGGCGGTTGGTGGCGATCGCGTCGGGGAGCTTCGAGTCGCGGCCGGATCGAGAGTCGGTGCGGCTGCGCGAGCGGCTCGACGCGTTGGGTGGG
>JAMHUH010000791.1:0-5078 GCA_035904925.1 Nannocystaceae bacterium | reverse complement strand
GCCTGCTTGTCGAAGACGCGATCCTCCGCGAAGGATCCACCGAGTCGGCGTCCGCGAAGGATCCTCCCAGCAGGGCAGGGCGACGAACGAAAGACGAGCTCCGCACGATCGTGCGGAGCTCGTCGAGTGAATGCCCGCTCACTCGTTCGGCGCGCGCTTGGGCAGCGCGAGCAGCTTGTCGAGCTGCGCGGCCTGCTGGACCACGAAGAAGAAGCGCGGCTGCCAATCGCCCTTGCGAATCTGCTCGAGCAGCAGCGCAGCCTCGTCGTCGCGCTCGCGGCTGAGCAGGTTCTGGGCCCGGTGCAGGCGGTGCGTGGGATCGGTCGGCTCGACTCGGATCGCCCGCGCCCAGACCTCGTCGGCCCGCTCGAGCTCGCCCGATCGCTCGAGCGCGCCCGCCAGCCACGCCAGCGCCTCGCCCTCTTGCGGGTGGCGATCGATCACGCTGGCGAGCTGCCGCCAGGCGTCGGCGTCACGGTCCAGGCTCCACAGCAGCTCGGCGCTGACGCGATCGATCTCGGCGTTGTCGGGATCCTCGATCCGCCAGCGATCCGCGACCGCCATCGCCTGCGTCAGCGCCTCCGGGTTGGCCGCCGCGCCGGCGAGCGGACGCGCTTGCCGGGCGCGCAGTTCGAAGAGTCGGCCGAAGCCGATTCGCATGTCGTCGAGGCTCAGGCCCTCGCCCGAGAGCGATCGATCGAGCGCGCGCTCGAGCGTGTCGGCGGCCTCGCTCAGGCGACCCTGTTGCTCGGCCGCGTGCGAGGCTCGCAGCAGCAGGGCCGGGTCGTTCGGCAGCTGCTCGCTGATCTGGGCCAGCACCGCGTTGGCCTCGTGGTTGAGCCCGATGTTGGCGAGCCCGTCGTAGAGCGCGAGCCCGGTGGCGACGTCGAGCGCGGCCGGATCGAGGCGCTCGAGCACGCGTGGGATCTCGTCGAGCCGGCCGACCTGCGTGGCCGCGTCGATGAAGGCCAGCGCTTGCGCGGGGTCGCCCGACTTGGCCACGCGCTCGCGCAGTCGGGTCCAGCTCAGCTCCCAGCCGGCCTCGCCCAGGGTGTTGCGGATCGACCACTGCGCCCGCCAGTCCATCAGCGGGACCTCGCCCTGCTCGCGGGCGCGCTCGAAGGCCTGCATGAAGAGCTCGGCCGCGCGGGCATCGTTGCTGCCATAGAGCGCGCCCGCGGCCTCGTGCAGGGCTCGCTGCGTCCACGGACCCTCTTGCTTGGCCAGGGCCAGCCAGACGTCCGAGCGGCGCGGCGCCGAGGACCACCAGTTGTTCGCCATCCGCTGGGCGACGACGAAGCTCAAGGTCGGCTGCGTGTAGGCCTCGAGGAAGGTCTGGAGCTGGGCGAGCGACTTGGCGTTGGGTCGCCGCTCGTTCTCGGCCAGCAAGACCCGATAGCTGGCCATCATGCCGATCAGCGTGCCCTTTTGGCTCACGACCAAGCCGCGCATCGGGCCCTGATCGCCGCGGTGGCTGCGGGCGCCCGCGCGCAAGTAGGCGGGGATCGGGCTCTCGGGCGTGGTCGCTTCGGCTGCGGCCAGGACCCGCTCGATCGCCTTTTTGTCCCCGGTCGCGCTCACGAAGGCACCCGCCAGCGCGAGCTCGCCCGGCAGCACGCGACCGGCGTGCTCGCGCACTTCGTCGAGCACCGCGAGCAGCTGGGCATGCAGGCCGAGCGCCGCGATCGCAGCGAGTCGCTGGTCTTGGAGGCCGACCCACGCGGCGCTGCCAGGCGTCTCGCTGGCCAGCGCATGCTCGATCGACGCCGGGCTGCGCAGCGGCAGCTCGACGCGGGTCGCTTGCTCGCGGCCGAGCTCGACGATCCGTCGCGCCGGACCCTGCAAGCGCTCGAGCACGCGCGGGCGAGTGATCGGCCGCGTGCCGGTGATCGTCAGCGTCGCGTCCGTCCAGGCGAACTCGGTCCGGCTGGTCAGGTAGTCGCCGGTCCACGTCTCCATGGCGACGACTCGATCGGAGGCGTCGAACTCGACCTCGAGCCGAGCTTGGTCGCGCTCGCTCGGCGGGTCTGCAGCGGCGTCTTCGGCCTCGTCGTCGGCTTGGACCGGATCGATCGCTCGCAGGCGCAGACGATTCGCTCCAAGCGTGTCGACCACGTAGAAGCGCTCGAGGTGCTCGGCCGGCGGGACCATCCACGGGACCCAGCGTCCGAGCAGCGCGGGCGAGGTCGGGCCGACCTGGCGCACGACCGAGAGCCCGAGCTCGGGGTAGTCGGCGCGCAGCGACTCGCCGTCGTAGAGGGTCTTCTCGTCGAGCGCGCCCCAGCGCGCTTGGATCAGCGCGAAGTGACCCTCGCCGTCGATGTCGAGCTCGCCGCCCTCGGGCAAGCGAAAGCGCATGTTGGCTTGAGCGAGGCGCAGGGCGGCGATCCGCTCCCGGGCAGCGGCGGTGATCTGCCCGCGCACGGCGTCTTGGCCTTGCTCGTCGAGCAGGTCGAGCAGCAGCTCCTCGCGCTCGACGTCGAAGGCGTCTTCGAAGAGCGCGGGGACCTGCTCGCCGAGATCATCGAGCCTCGCGTCGCCGGTCCAATAGAGCGCCTGCGGCCAGGGCATGGCGCGGCTCCGGTAGTTGCCGACGAGGTCGAGACCGCCCGAGAAGCTCCCGGTCGACACGTCGGCCAGCATCGGCATCGCGGGCAAGCCGACCGCGTCGTTGCTGTCCCAGCTCCAGTTCGAGCGGTTGCCAGCGAAGCGCGACTCGGACGACTTGGTCGCCTTCGCGCTCTCGAGCCGCGGCCGACTCGCGCCGCGCATGCCGAAGCCGAACCCACCGCTGGACTCGCCTCGACCGCCGCCGCCGCGGCCCGATCCGATCAGGCCGAAGGGGCCGAGCCCGATGCCGCCGAAGCCCATCTCGTTCTGGTCTCGCAGCGTCCTCCAGCCGGCCGTACGCCGGGCGACCTGGTTGCTGTAGTCGACCAGCACCGGGACCGGAGCCCGAGCGATCAGCTCGCCCTCTTCGACGACCGGCGGACCCTCGCGGACGACCTCGATCCGATCGGGCGCGGGGTAGCTCGCCCAGGCGTCGAGCGGCGGCCGGTGGACGTCGAAGTTGCGGTACATCGCCTCGTTCTCGAGCACCAGCAGCGAGGTCGTCGGCGTGACCAAGAAGTGCTCGAGCCCGAGCTTGGTGATCGCGTCGCGGTTGGCCTCGACGCCCTGATCGATCAGCGCGGCCACGTGGGCGCGGGCCCACGCGCGCGGCAACCACTTGGCTTGCTCGTCCGCGCTCGGGAGCTCGTAGGTGCGGGTCCAGCGAGCGTCCGAGCCCTGCCCAGGCACGCTGGCGGCGGTCGAGATCCGACCCGAGAGCTCGACCCGAACCGGGTCGGCGTCGCTGGCCGCGAGCTCGCTGACCAAGGACAAGCGCTCGCCCTCGGCCAAGCTGCGGGTGTTCGCGTGCGTGGTCGCGAGCGCGACCGGCTTGCCCTGGGCGTCGAGCAAGCGGGCCTCGACGTCGAGCAGCCGCGGGGTCGCGAGGGTCGAGAGCAGATCGAGCGCGCGCCAGCTCATGTCGCGCTCGCCCTCGGCGACATGGATGTGCATGCCCTCGCCGAAGGCGCTCAGCTGACTCAGCAGCGGCTCGTCGAAGGCCTGGCCGAAGCTGACCGCGATGAAGCGGGCGCCGAGGGGCAGGCGAGCCTGGAGGGTCGCGAGGTCTTGATCCTCGGCGGCCGCGTGGGCGAGCCCGTCGCCGAGCAAGATCAAGTTCGCCGAGCGCTCGCCGACTCGATCGGGATCGGCTGGCGCGGGCGAGCTCTCGAGCTCGTGCTCGGCCTGCTCCATCGCCGCCGCGAGGTCGCTGAGTCCGAGGCCCGCGCGGGTCTCTTGGCTCAGGAAGCTCGTCAGCGCGCCGCGATCGATCGTCGAGATCGGCTGCAGACCCTCGGCGAAGCTGCGGACCGTGTTGTCGAAGGCGAGCAGCGAGAGCCGGTCGCTCGCGTCGAGCTGATCGATCAAGCCGATCAGGAAGCGCCGCTGCGCGTCGAGCTCGGCCGGGCCGCGCGAGGCCGAGGTGTCGAAGAGCACCACCCAGTCGCGCGCTGGGGTCGCGACGCTGACGTCGACGAGCTCGCCGAGCTCGGGTCGCAAGGTCAGGCCCAGCTCGCGCCGGCCATCGTCTTGGCGCATGCGGTGGAGCTCGATCGACGCGGGCGCCTGCTCGGGGTGGAGGTCGACGACGATGTCGTCACCGATCCCATGGTTGGTCGCGCTGAACTCGGCGAGCAGATCGTCGCCCTCGGTCGAGCTCGTGAACGCGTGGCTGCGCGGATCCAGTCGCTGCGATCGCGCGCCGCCGACCACTCGAATCCGATAGTTGACCTTGCCGACCGGGTGATCGATCGCCGGGATCGGCACGCGCAGCTCACCGGTGCCATAGAGCTCGTCGAGCGCCTGCGTATACGAGAGCAGCACGCGCTTCTCGGTCCGGCCCGGCAGCGGAAAGAGCCGGATCTGGAACAGGTTGCCCTGCATCCACTCGAGCAAGGCCGGGTCGCGGCGGGTGTGGACGATCTGCTCGTAGATGTCGCGGCCTTGCTCGCGCGTGACCACGCCGGCCTCCATCCGCTGACCGTCGACGTACATGGCCAAGCGCGAGACCGCGGCTCCGCTCGGCAGCGGGAACTGGTAGGTGCCCTCGAGCTGGCGCGCGACCGGGTTGAAGAAGGTCTGGTCGATGGTCGTGCGGACGTGGCCGCCCTCGATGTAGACGTCGACGTCGAGCTCGCGGATCGGCAAGGGCCACTCGGGGCTCGCCGTGGTCTGGCCCGTCCAGCGCGGGACTCGGGCGATCAGGTTGCCGCGTCGAACCGGCTCGCGGGTGTCGACGTCGGCCAGCAAGGGCCTGGCCCAGTCGATCTCGTGGGTCAGTCGACGACCGGCGATCCGCAGCGGCGTCGCGCCCGTCATCGCGGCTTGCTCGCCCGTGTGCAGCAGCAGCTCGCCGGCGGATTCGACCAGCTTGGCTTCGCCCTGCAAGACCGCGGCGAGGGTTCGATCGGCCCCGCCGCGCAGCAACAGGCGCGAGCCGAACGCGAAGGCTTGGCCTTGGGCGGTCT
>JAMHUH010000790.1:0-4216 GCA_035904925.1 Nannocystaceae bacterium | reverse complement strand
GCGCGACCGACTCGAGCGCGACCGACTCGAGCGCGACCGACTCGACTGCCACCGACTCGAGCGCGACCGACTCGACCGCCACCGACGCGACCGACTCGACCGACACGGGCGAGCCGATCATGTGCCCGGACGTGTTCCCGATGTTCGACAAGAGCTGCATCGAGGACTCCGACTGCGCGGTCGTCATCCACACGAGCGACTGCTGCGGCAACACGGTCGCGTGGGGGCTCAACGCCGGGGAGGTCGAGGCCTTCGACGCCGCCGAGGCGATCTGCGACGCCCAGTATCCCCAGTGCGATTGTCCGGCCGGACCGACGGTCGCCGAGGACGGCAACGAAGCGCTCGACCCCGACCTGATCGGGGTCAGCTGCTCGATGGGCGCGTGCACGAGCTTCGTGCCAATGCCCTGATCGGCACACGATCGAGCACGGAAAAAAGGGGAGGGCGCCCATGCCACGACGCCCTCCCCACGCACATGTGGACGACTACTTGGTGGACCGCAGGTTGGACTGACCCTCCAGCTTGAGGAACGGCTTGATCTTCGCGTACGTCTTCTTGCCGATGCCCTTGATGCGCATCACGTGGTTGAGCTGCTCGAACTCGTGCTCCTTGCGGTAGCTGATCATCTTGCCGGCGATCGAGGGCCCGATACCCGGCAGCAGCTCGAGCTCGGCCTGCGACGCGGTGTTGATGTTGACCTGACCCTCGAGGCCCTCGACGGGCTTGACGACCTCGGCGGACTCGTCTTCGTCGACCGGCGGCGCCGCGAGAGCGAGCGAGGGGCTGGCGAACAAGCCGGTGAGCGCGAGGGCGAGGGTGCAAAGGGCGGTGGTGATTTGCTTGGTCATGGTCGTGGTCTCCGTCGGTGAGTCGTTTTTGGGTCTCGTCGTCGCGGCCAGTTCCGCGGCGACGCAGGACCACAGAGCAGGCAACGCGCCACTCTTGAAAACTCAATAATTTCATGGGCTTGATGGAATTTCGATGATCTCGAACCGGCCCGTGGACGGGACGTTGGCCTGCCGGCTGGACGCCGATCTGCACACCAGCGAGTACGAGCGCGCGGGTGCTACCTTGCGGGCTCATGCGCCGCTCGATGACCTGCCATTCCGTCTTCCTCGCGCTTCCCTTGCTGGTCGCGTCCGCGTGTTCGAACGAAGCCTCGGACGACGAGGTCGGCGCGACCGCGACCGAGTCCGAGTCCGGCAGCGAGTCGGAGTCGACCACCGACTCGAGCTCGACCGACTCGACCGACTCCACCGACTCGACCGACTCTTCGGACACGACCGACTCGACCACCGACACCACCGACACCACCGACTCGACCACCACCGACACCACCGACACCGGCGGCGAGTTCACGCTGACCAGCCCGGCCTACGTCGAGGGCGGCGCGATCCCGCTCGGCAACTCCTGCTACGGCGACAACCTCTCGCCGCAGCTCGACTGGGTCGACGCCCCGATCGAGGCCCAGAGCTTCGCGGTCTTCTTCGAGGACCTGACGATCAACTTCTCGCACTCGGCGATCTTCGACATCCCGGCCGACGCGCTCGGCCTGCCCGCCGACGTCGACAAGCAGGCGATGCCGGCCGACGTCCCCGGCGCCACGCAGCCGCGCAGCTACGCCAACAACTTCGGCTACGCGGGCCCCTGCCCCGGCAACCCGCACACCTACCAGTTCACCGTCTATGCGATCGACGTGGCCAACATCGCCGAGATCGATCAGAACTCGTCGCTCGGTCAGGTCAAGGCCGCGCTGGCCAACCACGCGATCGGCCAGGCCACGCTCTCGAGCGAGTTCAGCCCGCCCTGATCGCGCGCTGCTCGAAGTTCGAAACCAAAAGACCCGCCGAGCTCGGCGGGTCTTTTGTTTGTCGCGAGCGACTCAGCTGGGGTCGGGCGCGGGCGTCTCGGGCCCATTGTCGGGCAGCTTGGGCTCGGCGATGTAGTCGGTCGGCAGCTCGCCCGTGAGCGCGCCGAGGAAGGCGAGCATCTGGGTCATCTCGTCGGCGCTCAGCGGGCCCGAGCGGTTGGTCTGATGCTCGACCATCTTCGCGACCATGTCGGGCAGCGCTTGGATCGAGCCGTCGTGCAGGTAGGGGCCGGTCTTGTCGATGTTGCGCAGGCCCGGGACCTTGAACACCTGCTTGTCGCGGTCGTCGTTGGTGACCGCGAAGCGACCGACGTCGGCGACGCCCTCCCAGGGCTTCACGCTGCCGAGCTTCTGGTACATGCCGCCGCCGAGGCCGTAGCCGTTGTGGCAGGTGACGCACTGGGTGTCGAGGAAGAGCTGCAGACCCGCGAGCGCCTCGGGCGAGAGCGCCGTGTTGTCGCCGGCCAAGAACTTGTCGATCGGCGCGGGCGTGACCAGCTTGCGCTCGAACGCACCGATCGCGTTGGCCATGTTGTCGTAGGTGACCGGATCCTCGCCGGGGAAGACCTTGGTGAAGGTCTCGACGTAGCCGGGGATCGACTTCAACACGGCCACGACCGAGTCCTCGCTGGCCATCGCCATCTCGACCGGGTTGAGCACGGGGCCCTTGGCCTGGGCCTCGACGTCGGCGGCGCGACCGTCCCAGAACTGCGCGAGATGTCCGGCCGCGTTGTAGACGGTCGGCGAGTTGCGGTCGCCGAGCTGGCCCTTGTGACCCGGCGAGGTCGCCATGCTGTCGACGCCGTAGTCGCTCAGCACGTGGCAGGAGTTGCACGAGATCTCTTGGTTCTTCGACAAGCGCTTGTCGAAGTAGAGCATCCGGCCGAGCGCGATCTTGTCGTCGCTCAGCGGGTTGCTGGGCTTGACGAACTGCTCGGGCAGCTTGCCGAATTCCTTGGCGGCCCGCTGGCGCAGCGCGTCGGCATCGATCGCGGGCGCTTTCGGCTTGGCCGGCGGCAGCCCGCCGAGGTGCGACTCGAAGCCGGCCGGACCATGGCCGCCGCCATGCTCGCCTTCGGCCCCACCACCGCAGGCCGAAAGACCCAGCGAGGCGAGCAGCCCGAGCGAGGCGAGCAGGCCCGGTGAGGCCGCTCGGATGATCAGAGCCGAAACATGCCGATTCGGGCCAGGCTTGGTCATGGCGGCATGGTATCCGGCCGCCGAGCACTTGCAACAGGAAGCCGGGCGCCCAGTTTGCGGGGCCGATTGCACCGGGGCCAGCCAGGCCCCACGATCGCGTCGTGCACTCGCGTTCGAAGCTCCTCCCCCTCGCGCTGACTGGGCTGACTGCGCTCGCGCTGGTCGGATGCAGCAAGCCCGCCCCCTCCGAGATCGCCGACCGCCTGTGGATCAGCGCCATGCCCTCGGGTCCGCGCGACCAGGTCGACGCGTTCATGTTGACCGAGATCAACAAGCGCGCGTTCGGCAGCTTCTATCACGGCTCGCTCTTCCGCGGCGCCCACGACAGCTTCCAGTGGACGAGCAAGGGCAAGGACAAGGGCGAGATCGAGCTGCTGCAAGACGGCAAGGTCCGCGCGATCGAGATCCGCACCTGTCGGCCCGACGCGGGCTTCGACATGTGCATCCGGCTCGAGGGTGATCCCAAGGGCGTCGTCCGCTACCAGTCGAAGAAGCGCTGGGCGGTGCCGCGGCGCGGCCAGTCGGTCGACGTGACGATGGCGATCGCCGAGCTGGCCGAGGACGACGAGCAGCTCGAGGCGCTCTTCGAGTCGGCCTACGCCGAGTAGCCGAGTCGTCAAGTCGTCGAGCCGCCGCTACTTGCCGATGCAAAAGCGCGAGAAGATCGCGTCGAGCACCTCGGCCCCGACTGGGCCCAGCCCGGTGTGACCGGTGATCTCGCCGATCCGCTGCTGCGCCTGCGCGAGCGTGAACGCGACGATCTCGAGGCCCGCGCCAGCCTCGAGCTGCTCGTGGGCCTCGGCCAGCGCGAGCAAGGCTTCGTCGGCGCGATCACGATGGCGGGCGAGGCCGATCCAGCCATCACCGAGGCCCCCGAGCGCCTCGAGCATCGCGGCGCGCAGCGGCTCGAGGCTGGTGGGATCGAGCGCGGACACGCCGAGCCAAGCGGGTCGAGTCCGACCGAGGTCGGCCTTGTTCTCGACCCCGAGCAGGGCGCAACCACTCGCGCCGATCACCTCGCGCTCGCGCGCCCACTCGGGCTGCTCGAGCTGATCGGCGCCCTCGATCCACACGACCAGCTCGGCGCCGGCGAGCTGCTCACGACCGAGCTCGACGCCGGCTCGCTCGAGCGCGTCGTCGCTGGTC
>JAMHUH010000789.1:0-9712 GCA_035904925.1 Nannocystaceae bacterium | reverse complement strand
GCTGACGTGCAAGAGGCAGGTCTTGCCGCCCCGATCCATGCAATCCACGCCATGCTCGACCAAAGGCTTCACGCCATAGCGCGCGCAGGCGCCCTCGAGGATCCCCAGACGGATCGCGCAGGGGCCTCGCGCCGACCAGTCGAGCGTCGCGCTGTGGTCGTCGTCGAACTCGCAGGTGATCGTCCCGATGTCGGGCCCGCGCGCGTTCAGGGCGTACCAGTAACCGATGGTCGGCAGCAGCGTCTCGAGGCTGTTGATCTCGGGCGGGTAGGTGGCGGTCTCGATCATCTTGCGGCCGACTTCGATCAGCGCGGCGCGGCCGACCTCGGCTTCGATCTTGTAGAAGATCGCGATCGACCAATCGAAGTCGTACCAAGCCTCGGGATCGATCCGATCGACGCCAGCGTCGCGAAGGATCTTTTTCAAGACCAGCTCCGAGTCCTCGAGCGCGAGGATGAATGAAAGCAGGGCTGCCCCGCTGTACTCTCGCTTTTCAGCCGCGGGCGGCTGACTCTGGTTGTCCACGTTCATGATTTCCGTTCTATCGTGACGCGAACGCGAAGGTCTACAGCGATCGCCGTGGGTCCGAACCTGCAATCCAACCCCAATCGATCCCCCGCCCGAGGCGGGGTCCCTACATTGGCTTGATCGCGAGGCGCTGGAGCCGGAGCGCCGCCGCCAGCCCCTCGCGCAGCGTCGCGAGCGTCTGGAGACCCGAAAGATCGATCCCGAGGTCGACGATCGTCCGGGCGCCCTCGGGCGACATCCCGACCACGAACACCTCGGTGCCCAACAATCGGACGGTCCGCGCCAGACGGATGATCAGCTGGGCGGCCTCGGTGTCGAACACGGGCACGCCCGAGATGTCGAGGATCACCGCCCGCGCGCGCAGCCGACCGATCTCGTGCAGCAGCCGCTCGTTCAGGAGCTCGGCTCGAAACGCGTCGAAGCCCCCGACCAGCGGCACGACCAAGATGCCTTGGACGACCGGTGCGATCGGCGTCGACGCCTGCCGAACCATCTCGAGCAAGCGGGTCTTCTCGCTCAGCGCCTTTTGCAGGTCGACGAGCTGGTTTTCGAGCTGCTCGAGCTCGAGCTTGGCCGAGCGCGCTTGAATTTGCGCCTCGCGCTGGACCACGAAGCGCATGGTGCCGACCAGGACCAGTTCGAAGAACCAATCGTCGATCGCATGGCGTAGCGCCTCGGCCTCGCCTTCGGCCTCCGCCTCGACCGTGCTGCGCAGGGTCAGCGCGAAAAAGCGCAGATCCGAGAAGGTCAGCCCTTCGTCCGCGAGCGCCTCGATCAAGGCCTGCATGGCCGAGCGGACCCGCTCGCGTTTGCCCGCCGCGAGGTCCTGCTCGAGCGCGACCAACACTCGATCGACGTGATCGCGACAACGCGGCTCGCCCATGCGGGCAAAAATGCTCGTCGAGCGTGCGCCAAGCAGCGCTGCCACGGCCTGGGCGACCTCGGAGTGCACACGCTCGAACAGAGGAATCGACATGTTCCGGCCTGGGTCGATCGATCAATGCACTCGACCTGCCCGTGGCGGCAAATCGGCCTGCATTCACTCGCTCGATCTTTCATAGCGTGTGGACGGGGCCAAGGTCCACATCTATGTCTCCGATGACCCATTTTGAAACCGGCCAGCGGGATTGCAATGTATATCCAAGACATTGTCCCTTCGACCCAATCATGGCAATTGGACCGAGCATCGCGCGAACTCGCTCAGGTTCGATAGTTCAGGTGTACCAAGGTCGCGTCGTCGCGCTCGATGGAGTGATCGGCGAGCACGCTTCGACACAGCGCCTCGGCGTCGAGCCGCGCGAGCAGGTGCAGCGGGACGGTTCGGACGATGCCGTCGGTGAAGAGCAGCACCCGGCCCGACCCGGACAACTTCATCTCGCCCGCGCGCGGTCGCAAAGGTGGCCGACCGAGGATCCCGTTGACCGACACGTAGGGGACCGAGGGGCCCTCGAGCACCCGAAGCGTGATGTTGCCGACCCCCGAGAAGCCGAGCGTGTCGGCCTCGAAGCGCAAGAGCGTGGCCGCGGCCCCGCGCGAGCCGGCGAGCCGAGCGTGGAGCCGGCCGAAGGCGCGCTCGATCGTCAGGCCGGCGTCGAAGCCCTGGTGTTCATCGAGGGCCCGCGCAGCGACCTCGGCCGCCGCGGGTCCGTGACCGAGCCCGTCGACGAGCAGCGCCCAGGTCACGCCCTCGATCGTCCGCACCGCTCCCGCGTCGCCGCTGCACGTCTCGCCGACGCGTGCTCGGCCCAGGACATGCCCGACGACTTCCACCGGCCAAGCGTACCAGCCGCGAGTCGGATCCGTCGTGTTCGCGACCCGGACTCGAACAATTGAGAAACCGTAGTCAGCCGCCCGCGGCTGAAAAGGGGCAGCGAGCCAAGCTCGCCACCCCTTCTCGAGTCGTCGGGAGCTCCCGAGGGAGCTCCCGACTACTTGCGGTACTTGTCCGACATCAGGTCGGCGAGGGTTGCCCCTGCCTCGCTGGCGTTGGCGAAGCCCTGTGCGTCGGCCAGGTCGTCCTGCCGGCGTGCGCTCTTGATCGACAGGCCGATCTTGCGCTCGGTCGCGTCGAGCTGGATGACCTCGGCGCGGATCGCCTGGCCGGGCTCGAGCACCTGGCGCGGATCCTCGATCCGCTCCTCGCTGATCTCCGAGATGTGGATCAGACCCTCGACGCCCGGGATGATCTCGGCGAAGGCGCCGAAGTCGGTGAGCTTGAGGATCTTGACCTCGGTGACCTTGCCGATCGGGAACTCGTAGGGCACGCGGTCCCACGGGTCGGTCGACAGCTGCTTGATGCCGAGGCTGATCTTCGGCTTCTCGCCGCTGTTGTCGATGTTCAGCACCACCGCACGGACCTCGTCGCCCTTCTTGTAGAGCTCGGAGGGGTGACGGACCCGCTGCGTCCAGCTGAGGTCGGTGATGTGGACGAGGCCGTCGATGCCCGGCTCGAGCTCGACGAACACACCGAAGTCCGCGATGTTGCGGATGACGCCCTCGACGACCGTTCCGGGCGGGTACTTCTCGAGCACCTTCTCGTAAGGGTTCTCCTCGAGCTGCTTCATGCCCAGCGAGATGCGGTTCTGCGACACGTCGATGTCGAGCACCACAGCCTTGACCTCGTCGCCGAGGTTGACGATCTGCTTGGGGTTCTTGATCTGCCGCGTCCACGACATCTCGGACACGTGGACGAGACCCTCGATGCCCTCTTCGAGCTCGACGAAGGCGCCGTAGTCCTTGATGCTGACCACCTTGCCCTGAACGACCGTGCCGGGGATGTACTTCTCCTCGGCGTTGATCCACGGGTCGGGGGTGATCTGCTTGAGGCCGAGGCTGACGCGCTCGGACTCGCTGTTGAACTTGAGGACCTTGACCTTGACCTTGTCGCCGACCTGGAAGAGCTCGGAGGGATGGTTGATCCGACCCCAGCTCATGTCGGTGATGTGCAGCAAGCCGTCGATGCCGCCGAGATCGATGAAGGCGCCGTAGTCGGTCAGGTTCTTGACCTGGCCTTCGACGATCTGGCCTTCGGCGAGCTTGTTGAGCGTGCCGGTCTTGAGCTCGGCGCGCTCGGCTTCGAGCAGCACCCGGCGCGAGAGCACGATGTTGCCCCGGCGCTTGTTGAACTTGATGATCTTGAACTCGAACTCCTCGCCGAGGAAGGCGTCGAGGTTGCGGACCGGTCGAAGATCGACCTGGCTGCCGGGCAAGAAGGCCTTCACGCCGCCTTGCAGGGTGACCGAGAGGCCGCCCTTCACGCGTGCGTTGACCTGGCCCTTCACGATCCCTTCTTCTTCCATGGCCTTTTGGATCTCGTCCCAGACCTTGCGCTTGCGCGCCTTGTCCTTGGAGAGCACGACCAGGCCATGCATGTCTTCGGCGTGCTCGAGCAGCACTTCGGCTTCGTCGCCGATCTTGACGTCGATCTTGCCGTCCTCGTCCGCGAACTCGCGCAGCGGGATCTGGCCTTCGGCCTTGAGGCCGACGTCGACGACGGCGTAGTCGCCGATGATGTCGACGACGATGCCGCGCACGATGCTGCCTTCCTTGACGTTACTGTCGAGGAGCGACTGCTCGAGCAGATCGGCGAAGCTGTCCTCGTCGATCTGGTTGGTGGTGGTTTGTGTCATTGGGTTGATCAGGTTCCTCTCTTGGGCGTCCCTCGATCGCGTGTCCTCGCCGAAGCGAGTGACGTGGACCGAAGCGCCGCGCCGAAGCGCGCCGCTCGACCCCACGGTCGAGAGCCCGGGGAAGCTAGAGAAACGCCCGCGAAGCGTCAAGCTGGGCGAGTCTGGGCGATGTGCGCGAGCATCCGATCGACCACGGCCGCGATCTCCAGGTCGCTCGAGTCGATCAGCACGGCATCGTCGGCGCGAGCCAGGGGCGCGGTCTCGCGTGAGCTATCACGCTGGTCTCGGACCGCCATCTCGGCCGCGACCTCGTCCTGGCTGGGCGCGATGCCCTTGGCCGCGAGCTCGAGGTGGCGCCGCTGCGCCCGAGTTCGCGCCTCGGCGGTCAGGAAGAACTTGTGCGGCGCGTCCGGGAACACGACCGTGCCCATGTCGCGGCCCTCGGCCACGCAGCCACCATGCTCGATCGCGTCAGCGGCGATGCCGCGTTGGAGCCCGAGCAGCGCGGCCCGAACCGCGGGATGGCGCGAGACCTTGGAGGCGCCCTCGGAGATCGCCGAGGTCCGAATCGCCGCGCTCACGTCGACCTGCTCGACGAGCACCCGCTGGCTCGGACCCTCGCCGCGCTGATCGACGGGCACGGGCTCGAAGCGAATCTTCAGATCGGCGGCGACGGCCGCCAAGCCAGCTTCGTCGTCCCAGTCGACCTCGCGCTCGCGCGAGAGCCAGGCCAAGCTGCGATAGATCGCGCCCGTGTCGAGCAAGGCGACGCCGAGCGCGTCGGCCAGCTGGTGGGCGACCGTACTCTTGCCGGCGCCGGCAGGACCATCGATGACGACCAGCAGACCGGGCATCGCGGCGGAGGATACCCGCATGGGCTCGATCGACGAAATCCCGGCCTGAGCCGCGCGCGCGGCTCAGGCCGGCAACGACCGCCGCCCGAGTCGAAGATTCGGCTCGAACGCTTGCCCGAGCCCGGCCCGCTCGGGCACCCTGGCCGCCGTGTTGATCCGCCACCGAACACCGATGGCCTTCGCGTGCGTCGCCGTGCTGGCGGGGGCCGGCTGCGTGACCGTCCAGCCGCACGAGCGCAAGGAGCTGGCCAAGCCCGAGATGGATCCCAGCTCCGACGCGCTCGAAGAAAGCTTCCACTCGCACATCGAGGCGGCGCGCGAGGGCGGCTTCGGTGGCCACGGGGCGCAAGGTGGCGGCTGCGGCTGCGGCTAGCGGGCACTCGAGCTTCATGCGTCGCTTCGCTCCTTCGATCGCCCGCGTCGGCCTCTCGCTGACGCTGATCTGCTTGGCCCTGAACCTCGTGCTGCTGGCCGCGGGCCTGCTCGCGCCGCGCTCGGTCCGGGCCGAGGACCGCGTGACCGTCCGCGGCAACTACTACCGCGAGACCTCGACGCGGGTGATGCAGCCGATGGTCCACTTCCGCAAGGAGCTGCCCGACGAGCGCTTCGCGGTCGAGGCCGAGTACCTGCTCGACGTCATCTCGTCGGCCTCGATCGCCTCGGGCTCGCTGATCCTCGGCGGCGACAAGGTCTTCAACGAGATGCGCCACGAGACCACGCTCGCGGCCAACTCGAAGGTCCAAGATTGGACCAGCTCGGTCTTCTACCGCTACTCGACCGAGACCGACTACACGGCCCACAACTTCGGGTTCTCGGTCTCGCGCTCGTTCTTGCGCGAGACCGGCACGCTCTCGCTCAGCTACTCGACCAACCTCGCGCGGGTCTATCGGATCACCAACAACATCGGCGCCCGCTCGCCCTGGAAGTCGCACGGCGACACCAACCAGCTGCAGGTCCACTACCTCGCGCTCGGCTATTCGCACGTGCTGACCAAGACCTTGGTGGGCGGCGTCTCGGTCGAGGGGACCTACAGCATGGGTCCGCAAGACAACCCCTACCGCCGCGCTCGCAACGGCGCGCCCGAGATCCACCCGTGGATCCGCCGACGCGTGGCCCCGATGCTCTGGGCGCTCTGGTCGATTCCGCGCGCGAAGCTGGTGGTCGAGCCGCGCTACCGCTTCCATGGCGACGACTGGGGCGTGGTCGCCCACGCAGCCGACCTGCGCCTCCACTTTCGGCCCGTGCCGACGCTGCACCTGCGCCTGCGCTACCGCTTCTATACCCAGACCGAGGCCAAGTTCTGGCGCGACGACGGGGTCTGGGACGTGGAGTACCCCTACCGCAGCGACGATCCGAAGATGGACGACTTCCACTCGCACACGGTCGGCGGCCAGATCGTGTGGGAACTCGATGGCATCGCGAAATTCCCAGGGTTACGATGGCTGGCCGGTGCGTGGATCCAAGCCACCTACAACCACGACTTCGTTCGCTGCCGCGATCTGTCGTCGACGTGCAACGATCGCAGCTATCGCTACGGCACCGTTCGGACCACTCGCTACGGTGACGCGCGGATCGGCGACCTCTCGTTCTCGATCCCCTTCTAGGCTTCGGGGGCTGCTCGGACTCGGCCTGCTCGGCCTGCTCGGCATGCTCGGCATGCTCGGCTGCGAGGGCGCGCAGACCAAGCTCGAGGGTGAGCCGATCGCCAAGGTCGGCGACGAGCTGCTCTACGCCGAGGTCGTCGAGGCGATCGCGGCGCGCGAGTCGATCCCGCCGGACGAAGCCCGGGCGTACGCGCTCGAGCGCCTGCGCTGGGTCGCGGCCCGCCGCGCGGAGCTGGCCGAGCACCCCGAGCCGCCCGAGCACCCCGACGACGTCGACCCAGCCCGCGTTCGCCAGCTCGAGCGCGCGGCGATGGTCCGGATCTGGCTGCGCGAGCACTTCGAGGCCAGCCACCGCGGCGTCGACATCCCGGCCTCGCTGATCGCCGAGAACCTCGCCAACCCCAACGTGTTTCGCCGCTACTTCCACCCCGACGTCTGGGTGGTCTGCCAGGTCCTGATCGTCCCGGCCGAGAAGGCCGAGAAGGGTCGCAACGTGATGCCGCCGAGCGAGGCCGAGTCGGCGGCGCGCTGGCAGGCGCGCGCGAGCGAAGCGATCGCGCCCTTCGTCGCGCGAGCGCGGCGGCTCGAGGCCGACCTGCTCGAGACGGGCGACTGCTCGCTGCTCGCCCGCTTGGCCGAGACCAGCGCGCGCGAGTTCCCAGGCCTCGAGTCGAGCGAGGGCGACCTGCTCGAGACGGGTCCGCTCACGCTGCGCTACGAACAATTCGGCTTCGCCTCGACCGCGACCGACACGCTCGATCCGACCTGGGTCGCGAGCGTGACCGCCGACCCACGGCCCCACTTGGTCGGTCCCTTCGCCACCCCCTTCGGCGTCCACCTCGTGTTGGTCGCGGCGATTCAGCCCGCCAACCTCGAGGATGGATCCCTGCCCGCGGCCGAGCTCGCGCGCGCGCGCGCGGACATGCTGCGCGACGAGATCCTCGACACCTGGCGGGCCGATCAACTGCAGGTCGAGCTGCGCCGAGCTCGCGACAAGCGGGTCGTGCGGCTGGCCCCCGAACTCGAGCGAGGCTGAGCCGATGGGGCCGGATCGTCACGCCAGCAGCTCCGCGAGCCTCCGACGGCCCAGCGAGAGCATGTCGAACGGGCCGGTCGAGCGGGGCGTCAGCGAGTTCGGCGACATGCTCGGCGAGATGCTGGCCAAGATCCCCGGCGCCCGCGGGGCGGTCCTCTCCGATGGCGACGACGACACGATCGACACCGCCCACCGCTCGGGCGACATCACCGTGATCGACGTCTGCATCGCTGGCGCACAGGTCGGTCAACCGATGGTTCGACTCACGAACGCCGCGGTCGTGTTCGGGCTCGGTCGGCCGCAGGTGGTGATCGAGAGCGAGGCCGGCGTGATCATCAGCAAGCTGCTCTGGCGCGAGTATTTGCTGACGATGGTGCTCAACCGCAACGCCAACCTCGCGCGCGCGATGCGGGAGTTCGAGCAGACCGCGGAGAGCATCCGACGGCTGCTCGAATGATCTGCCGCACCCGAACCCTCGGGTCAGGATTTCGGTCGCGGGCGGCTGACTCGGTTTTCAGTCGCGGGCGACTGACTCGGTCTTCAGGCCTGGATTGCTGTTGACGGCCCCTTCGCCACGGGTAGACTGCCGCTGGTCCACCGACCGAGGCGCAGGAGAACACGATGGCGACCCATATCACCGAAGATTGCATCAACTGTGGCGCTTGCGAGCCCGAGTGCCCCAACGAGGCCATCTCCGAGGGCCAAGAGATCTACGTGATCGACCCCAAGCTCTGCACCGAGTGCGTGGGCTTCCACGACTACGAGGCCTGTCAGGCCGTGTGTCCGGTCGAGTGCTGCTTGCCCGATCCCAAGAACATCGAGGGCGAAGACCTGTTGATCGCTCGCGCCCGCGAGCTCCACAAGGACAAGACCTTCGAAGAGAAGTACCCCAGCCACTTCAACAAGAAGGGCTGAGCTTCCCCGTCCACGTCGCGCTCGATCCGAGCGCGACTCGACCAGCTTCCCGAGCCCCGCGATTTCGATCGCGGGGCTCGTTCGCGTTTGGGGCTTTGCGATAGAGTCGCTTCGATGAGCGCGAGCACGCAGACCAGTCGGCGCCAGCTGTGGCTGCGCTTGCTGATCTCGCTCGTGCTCGCGCTCGGCTTCGCCTTCGCCTTGGTCCGGCGGATCGAGCTGGTCCCGGCCGATCCCTGGTTGCCGCTCTGGGTCGTGCCCAGCTACCTGCTCAGCTTGGTCGTCTACTTCTTGTTCCGCGCCGGTCGCTGGCACTTCCTGGTCGCGCCCTTGGCTGGCGAGCGCGGCATCTCGTGGAAGACCAGCTTGGCCGTGTCGATGGCCGGGACGATGTGGATCATGGTCCTGCCGCTGCGCCTCGGCGAGTTCGCGCGACCGATCTTCTTGGCCGAGAAGACCGAGATCGGGATCAGCCAGGCGCTCGGCACCGTCGCGCTCGAGCGGGTCGTCGATGGGCTCTTCGTCTGCGCGCTCTTCTTCGCCGCCCTGCCCTTGCTGCCCGAGGTCGCGGGCGAGCAGGCCGAGGCGGTCGCGTGGCTGCGCGAGGTCGGGTTGCTCGCGGCGGCTGGGCTGCTCGCCGTCCTGCTCGTGCTGCTCGGCATGGCGATGGCGCCGAGCAGCGTCGGACGCCTGGTCGAGGCCACGCTCGGCCGGCTGATCCCGCCGCTGGCCAGCAAGCTCGGCGGGCTCGCGCGCGGGCTGGCCGAGGGCCTCGCCGCCCTGCCCTCGATCGCCCCGCTCTTGTGGTTCCTGCTCGGCACCGCGGCCTACTGGGGCGCCAACGCGTTCGGGACCTGGCTGCTCGCGCGTGGCTGTGGGCTGGAGCTCGGCTTCCCCGAGGCGCTGGCGATCATGGCCGTGCTCGGGCTCTCGCTGCTGGTCCCCGGCGGCCCCGGGCAGTTCGGCATCTTTCACTACGGCATGGCGCTGGGCCTGAGCATGTTCGTGTCGGAAGACTTGGTCCGCAGCCGCGGCAGCGTGTTCATCTTTTGGATGTTCGTCACGCAGCTCTCGCTCGGCGTCGTGCTCGGGGTGATCGCACAGCGACGCTTGCGACTCGACTGGCGCGCGCTGGTCGGGCTGGGC
>JAMHUH010000788.1:0-8200 GCA_035904925.1 Nannocystaceae bacterium | reverse complement strand
CCTCGGCCTCGGACACGGTCACGCCGAGGGCGTGGACGATCGCGGTGTTGGGCTCGACCACGTCGAGCGCCCCGGCGGTCGTGCAGACCAGCTCGTTGACCGCGTAGAGGTTGATGCCCTCGGCGATGTGCGGCAGGTAGGCGTCGAGCGTGGCCACGTAGCTCGGGTCGACGGCGTTGTTGCCATAGACGCAGCCCGAGGCCTTCTGGGCCCCGCCGCCGTCGTCGAGCGGGAAGGTGTCGCTGTCGGCGGGGAGGATCTGAGCGCCCTCGAGCGCGCCGGGGGTGTCGAGGTTGCGCAGCAAGCCCGGCTGCGATCCGGCGGCGGCGGCCGAGGTCGCGCCGCCCATCACGAAGCGCAGCTCGGCGGCCAGCACGGTGTTGGCCGGGGCGTTGCTCTGGTAGGGCAGCGGCGCGTGGCCGTTCTTGCCGACCCGCCAGTCGTGGCGGTGCTCGTAGCGATCGACGCCTTGGCCGATTGGGAGGTTGTTGGCGTAGGTGATGTGGTCGTGGGTGTTGATCAGCCCCGGCGAGATCGCGGCGTCGGTGCAGGTCAGCGTCGCGTCGGCCGGCGCGTCGTCGCAGTCGCAGCCGACACAGGTGATCACGCCGGCTTCGATCCGGATCGCGCCGCCGTGGTAGACGGTCTCGGGCGCGAGCACGTCGCCGCGGATCACCAGCGAGCCGCCGGCTTGGCCCTCGCTCATGCAGGTGCCCTCGAGCACGCCCGGCAGCGCGCCGCACTCGACGATCGGCGGATCGGGCATCGGAGCGCCGTCGCCGTCGCCCGTGGTGGTGTCGCTCGAGCTGGGGGTGTCGCTCGAGTCGGTCGAGTCGCTGGCGTCGGTCGACGACGACTCGCTGCTGCTGCTCGACTCGCTGCTGGTCGAGTCGCCGCTGGTCCCGAGCGTGTCGCCGACCTCGTCCTCGGGGCTGGTCGAGTCGCCCTGGCAGCCGCTCGCGGCCAGCAGCAGCGAGGGGAGCAAGGTGGGGATCACACGGCGAAGCTTCAGCATGACGAGGTCAATCGGGTCGAGCGGGTCGAGCGAAGGCGAGGCAAGATCAGAAGGGCAAGCAGGCCAGCGGCGCCTCGAAGTCGGCGTCGCTGCGCGGGACCAGCTTGAACTCGTTGAACGAGTAGGTCAGCACGCCGGTGATGCCCGGGAAGGCCGAGTCGAGCGGGCAGAGATTGTCGAGCAGGTCGAAGAAGGCGTCGTCGACCCGGAGGCCGTCGACCTCGAACTCGTCGTAGTCGTCGGGATCGTCGGGGTTGATGTTGGTGATCGCGACGTCGGCGACCTGGATCAGCATCGACTCGTGCTGCTCGGCCATTGCGCCGCCGGTCGTGACCTCGGCGGGCGTGAGCAGCTTGGCCGCGAAGCCGAGCGTGCCGTCGCCGGGCGTCGTGACCGTCACTTGGGCGCCGGTCAGCTCGGTCAGATCGAAGAACTCCTCGATCGTGCCTTGGACGTCGACGACCGCACCGATCGCGAGCCCGTTCGGGTTGCCGCCGGTGAACACCATGATGCCCGTGAAGGGCTGGCCGGTCCCGGTCTCGGCCGTGAACGCGGCGCCGTCGGGCCGCAGCGCGGTGACGATCAGGCCCTCGATCAGCACGACCTCGCCGGCCGGGACATGGTTGGGGTCGCTCTCGTCTTGGACCTGCTCGACGGTGGCCGGGCAGGCTTGGTTGCCGGGGTTGGCGACCGCGCAGCTGTCACAGGCGTCGCCCTTGCCGTCTTGATCGGCGTCGGCTTGATCGGCGTTGGCGTCGAGCGGGCAGTTGTCGGCGTCGTTGGCCACGCCGTCGCCGTCGCCGTCGTTGGGATCGGGGCCCTCGCACACGTCGCCTTCGTTGTGCGGGCAGGGATCGCAGACGTCGCCGAGACCGTCGAGGTCGGCGTCGGGCTGGTCTTCGTAGATCGGGAAGGGCACGTCGAAGACCGGGTTGAACACCGCCGGGCAGTTGTCCATCGCGTCGGGGATGCCGTCGCCGTCTTGGTCGTCGGCCGTGATGCCGTCCGGGAACTCGTCGCGGTAGGGCACGCAGCTGGGCTCGTCTTGCGGGACGTCGCAAAAGAAGAGCGGGTAGCCAGCGGCCGCTTGGACGCTGGCCAAGCTGACGCCGGTGTCTCGGGCCACGCAGGCGCGCTTGGCCACGCCGCAGACCTCGAGCGCCTCGCAGGCGTCGCTCGCGAGCGCGGCCGAGGCCAGCAGCGCGCTGTCGCCATAGAGCACCTCGCCGCCGCGCAGGACCAGCGCGACCTTCGACTCGTGGCCGCGGACGACCGCGCCATGATCGACCTCGCCTTGCTTGGCGAAGATCGCGACGTCGGCGGTCGAGCCGAGCGCGAGCTCGCCGATCGCCAGCTCGCCACCGACCGCGAGCGCGCCGTTGTGGGTCGCCATCGCCCACAGGTCGCGGTCGGAGAAGTGGTCGCCGTAGTGGTTGGTGTCGAGGTAGTCGGCGCAGGCCAGCTCGCGCAGCATGTTCATCGAGCCCGAGGCCAGCCAGTCGGTGCCCAGCGCGATCGGGATCCCGAGCGTGTCGAACAAGGTGACCGGGGCGGTCGCGCCGTAGAGCACCACGTTGGAGCGCGGCGACCAGATGACCTTGGCCTTGGCAGCGGCGATCCGCTCGGCCAGCGCGAGCGGAGCCCCGACCGCGTGGACGATGGCGCTGTTGGCCTCGACCACGTCGTTCGCACCCTCGCTGGTGCAGACCAGCTCGTTGCTCGCGTACTCGTTGATGCCCTCGGCGATGTGCGGCAGGTAAGGGCTGCCGACGATGTCTTGGCTGGTCGTCGGGCTGCCGCCGTAGTTGCAGCCGCTGGCCAGCTGGGTCCCGCTCGAGTCGTCGAGCGGGAAGGTGTCGCTGTCGGACTGGGGGATGCTCAGGCCCTCGTTGCTGCCGCCGTCGACGTTGCGCAGCAGCCCGGGCTGGCCGCCCGCGGCCGCGGTCGAGGTCGCGCCGGCCATGACGAAGCGCAGCTCCGCGGCCAGGACCGTCTCGTTCGAGGCGCCGCCCATGGTCGAGAGCGCGTCGTGACCGTTGAGGCCCTTGCGCCAGTCGTGGCGGTGCTCGTAGCGATCGACGCCCTCGCCGATCGGCCAGTTGTTGGCGAAGGTGATGTGGTCGTGCGGGTTGATCAGCCCGGGCGAGATGACGGCGTCGGTGCAGGTCAAGGTCGCGTCGGCAGCCGCGTCGCAGTCACAGCCGACGCAGGTGATCGCGCTGCCTTCGATCCGAACCGCGCCGCCGCGGTAGACGGCGTCGGGCGCGAGCACGTCGCCGCGGATCAGCAACGAGCCGCCGGCTTGGCCCTCGGCCGTGCAGACGTCGGCGCCCGCGGGCGGCAGCGCGCCGCACTCGACGATCTCGACGTCGCCATCGCCGTCACCGTCGCCATCGCCGACCTCGTCGTCGTTGGATTCGGGCGGCTGACAGGCGGTCGAAGCCACCAACAAGGACACGAGGGAGAGGAGGCGACGGGTCGACATGATGGATTCGGTCGCGAGACCGACAGGGCAGTTGGGCTTCGGTCGAGCGACCGACAGGGCGTTTGGGGTCGAGACCGACCCGGAGGACTCAGGGCAGCTGGACGCCCGGCGAGGCGGCGTCGAGCGACCATTGCCAGTCGTCGAGCAAGACCAGCGCGTCGAAGAGGTGGCCGCCGGAGTCCCAGACCGCGAGCCGAATCTCGGCGATCTCGCCCGGCGCGACGTTGCCGGCCATCTCGAGCCAGCCCGTGCCGCCGCCGACCGGGAAGTTGTTTCCGTTGCACGAATTCGAGACGTCGATCACATCGAAGCCGGTGCCGGCGAGCTCGCCGACGTCACCCGTGCAGGTGTGCGCGGCCGCAGGCAGCTCGCCCTGGCAGCCGACCATGCCGCTCTGGCAGGCGCCGAAGAGCCCGGGCGCGACCTTGATGATGTTGAGCCCGACCGGCCACAGATCCTGACCGTCGTCGTAGACGGCGATGTTCTTGTCTTCGGGGTTCTCGGTCGACTCGCTGTCGAGCAGCGCGACGAAGAAGTCGTTGTAGTTGCTGCACACCCACTCGGGGTACTCGGCCGAGAAGAAGTACATCTTGGCCGTGAACGAGCGGGCGTTGGTCGGCACCCGCACGCGCAAGGTCAGCATGACCGAGTCGTTGGCGGTGTTGTCGGTGAACTCGACGCCCGGGCACGAGGCCGGGAAGGTCCCGCCGTGGTAGCCGATCCAGTCGCTCGGGGCCGGGACCGAGGTCCCGAGGTCGGAGCCGGATTCGAAGGGCGCGAAGTTGGGCGAGGTCTGGCCCGAGGCCGCCGCGTTGCCGCTCGAGAGCACGACCATGCTCTCGCCGCCGCTGGGGATCAGCACGTCGCCGAACTGCTTGCGGATCGATCGCTGGGTCGAGAGCGGCGTGCTGGTCCCGTTGGCCAGCGTCAGCGAGGCATCGATCACGCCCCACGCGAACCCGTCTTCGGTCGTGGTCGCGCACAGGTCGAGCGCGCGCGCGTAGGCGAGCGGGTCGCCGGTGCTGCTGACCAAGTTGCTGTCGCAGGTCGGATCGACCTCGTCGATGTCGCCGTCGCAGTCGTCGTCGACCTCGTTGCCGGGCACCTCGTAGGCGCCAGGGTTGACGAGGTGGGCGTTGATGCAGCCGAAGATCTCGTCGTCGCAGCAGTCGGCCAGCTCGCCCTCGACGCACGAGAAGAACCCGTCGCCGTCCTTGTCGGTCGCGTCGACCATGCCGTCGCAGTCGTCGTCGACGCCGTTGTTGCAGTCTTCGTTCTCGGGCAGGACTTGGCCGTTGCAGCCGCCCCAGGTTCCGTCGGCCTGGCACGCGCGCGAGCCGATCTTGCAGATGCCGACCTGGCCGGTCCCCTCGGGTCCCTCGTAGCAGGTCTCGCTCGCGCCCGGGATGCAGCTCGGGAAGCACTGCCCGGTCGGGACGTCGCAGAGCGGGCCGTCGGAGCCGACGCAGTCGGCGTCGCTCTGACAGCCCGAGCTGCTGTCGGAGGTGTCTTCACCGAGCTCGCCATCGTCGACGGTGATCAGGGTGTCGGCAGTGTCGTCGGCGTTGCCCCGATAGTCGGTGCACGCTGCCAACAGCGGGACGAGCGAGAGCGAGCGAAGTAGCTTGGCCATGGTCGAAGTCCGGCTGCGAGCGAGCAGGCTGAGGCGAAGTGCGGGCTAGTTGGACACCAGGTCGGCCGCGTCGCGCGGGCCGATCTTGAAGTTGTCGAAGTTGTAGTAGAGCGGGCCGACGATCGAAGCAAAGCCGGTGCCGACGCTCGGGATCGTCCAGTCGGCCAGCGCGAAGAAGAGGTCGTCGACGTGGAGGCCACCAGTGACCGCGAACTCGCCGAAGTCGAGCATGTCGTCGGTGACGGTCACGTTCTGGACCTCGACCAGCACGCTCTCCCATTGCTCGGACATCGCACCGCCGGTCGCGATCGATGCGGGGTCGGCGATCAGCTCGGGCGTCGGCGCGGCGCCGCTGCCGGTCTTGGTCACCTTGGCGACGCTCGCGACCTCGAGCTGGCTCATGTCGTAGAACTCGTCGTAGCTGCCGACGAGCGTGACGATGTCGCCGGGCGCGACGTCGAGCCCGGCCGGGTCGGCCAAGAACACCTGGATGCCCGAGTAGGCGCCGCCCTCGGGCTCCTGCACGAAGAAGGTGTCGCCCGAATAGCTCACGCCGGTGCTGACGGTCACGCCCTCGAGCTTGACGTAGCTACCCTCGGTGACGACGCCCTGCTGGATGTCGAAGATCGAGGTGTCCTCGGTCGGATCGGGGCCGGCTTGGTAGCCGGCGAGATCGCCGAGGTCGATCGGGCTGAGCTTGAACTCGTTGAACGAGTAGGCGACCGGGCCCGTGATCGAGCTGAAGGTGCCGCCCGCCTGGGCCGCCGGCAGATCGATGAAGAGGTTGCCGATCTTGATGCCGCCCTCGAGCACGTACTGGCCAAAGCCGTCGTTGGGCTCGGCGACCACGGCCGCGTCGACGCGCACGCGCACGCCCTCCCACTGCTCTTGCGCGACCTCGCCAGCCGCGACGACCTCGGGCCCCGGCAGCGCGGCCGAGCTGACGACCGTGATGTCGCCGACGTTCTCGATGATGATCTGCGAGGCGTCGTAGAACTCGGTGTACTCGCCGACGATGTCGACGACGTCGCCGGGTTGCAGGGTCACGGCCAGCGCGACCTCGCTCCACAGGTAGATCGAGATGCCCGACCAGGCCCCACCCTCGGGCTCTTCGACGAAGGCCAGCGAGCCGACCGCGGACACCGGCGAGGTCACGACCACGCCCTTGATCGAGACCAGCGTGCCGTCGGCGAAGGTCCCCATCGCGGCGCCCTCTTGGATCTCGTAGATGGTGTTCTCGGCCCCGCCCGTCGTGTCGCCGTCGCCGGTGGTGTCACCGGTGTCGCCGACTTCGTCGCCCGCGTCGTTGTTGATGAAGCCGACACAGCCGCCCGCGAGCGGGAGGGTGAGCGTGGGGAGCAGCAAGAAAGTTCGCGTCAGGTTCATGGCGGTTTAGGCGAGTGGTTGCTCGCTGCTCCGCTCATAACAAAAGATCGGGTCGGTACCCAACTGGGAGGTGGGGCAAAGCGGAGAGTTGACGCAATCGCGACTCCGCGAGCGACGAGCGAGATCTCTCGCCTCCTGGCGCCAGGCTCGGCCGCCCTTCGCTCACTCCACCAATCAGTCGCAGGGTACCGGGTCGCAGGCGCCCCACATCGCGAGCCCGGCTTGCTTGGCCTCGGTCTCGAGCTGCTGGTACTCGACCACGCGATCCTGACCATCGGGTGGGAAGTAGGCGAGGCAGGCTTGGCCTTGCTCGAGCAGCGCACGATTGACCTCGACGCCGTCGACGCTGACGAACGCGAGCAAGCGGCTGTACTGGTCGCGGCACTCGACCGAATACTCGAGCGTGACCTCGCGGCCCTCGACCCGATCGGCCGTGAACTGGCGAGCGTTCTCGCCCCAGCACTCGTTCTTGCCCTGGGTGATCTCGGTCGTGTCGACCAGGATCATGCGGACGTGCTCGCCGGTGGTCAGCACGATCGTGTCGCCGTCGATCACGTAGTCGACGTTGGCCACGGTCGGTCCGCACTCCGAGCCGGTGTCGGTCTCGGCCCCGCTGGTCGACTCGCTGCCGGTCTCGCCGTGATCGATCAGCGGACCGTCGAACACGATGCAGCCCGCGAGCAACATGAAGGTCGAGAGGGCGGCGCGGCGCGGCACGGACTCGGTTGTGCCCGACCCGGCCGCGATTAGCCACGCGCGTGAGCGCACGCGAAAGCGAACGGGCTTCCCACGCGCGGGGACGAGCCTTAGGGTTTTGCGACATGGCCGACCCCAAAGACGCGCATGAACCAGGTGAGCGCTCGTCACGCGACGGCGCACCCGAGGGCAAGGAGCGCGAGGAGGCCAAGGAGAAGGACAGCGACGAACGAGCTCGCACCTTCCGTCGCTTCGGCGACAGCCTGCTCTCGAACTTGATTGGCGATTCGAGCGCCGCGATCCGCCGCGGTCAGGGCTTGGTCACCGGCGTCGCGCAGGACACCAAAGAAGAGCTGGTGCGGATGATCTCTGCCGAGGTCCGCGGCTTCCTCGACAAGATGGATGCCGCCGACTTGGTCCAAGAGATCGTCTCGGGTCTCGTGATCGAGATGAAGACCGAGATCCGGTTTCGCCGGGCCGACGACGGCAAGCTCGAGCCGCACTTCGAGCACGGCGAGACCAAGGTCAGCGACACCAAGGACGGGAAGTCCGACAAGAAGTCGGAGAAGTCGGACAGGTCGGAGAAGTCGGACAAGCCGGAGAAGTCGGAGCGGGGCAAGGACAAGCCCGAGCCCGAGAAGAGCGAGTAGCTAGAGCGCCGACCGGTTTGAATTCGCGTGCTGAGGTGCGTCTGGGGCCGTCCGCGGGTAGGAGCGAGGCCGAAGGCGTATTGGACATACGTCGAGCGCCGAGCGACACCGCCTCGGGCGGCCCCAGACGCACCTCAGCACGCGCATTCAAACCGGTCGGCGCTCTAGCACTAGCCGTCCCCTAACTCTAACGATATCCATTTGTGTCCGTCGACATCATAAGGTTACCTTTACGGCTATCGATATGGCGACCGCTGCAACTTGAATCGCGCTAGCGTGCAGGCAGCCGTCGGGTCGAGTGTCGGCGCAAGGGCACTATCGCGCCATTGCCAACG
>JAMHUH010000787.1:0-1898 GCA_035904925.1 Nannocystaceae bacterium | reverse complement strand
TGCCTCGAAGACGCGACGCGGATGGGCTACCCCGAGGCCAACGACTGCGCGTACTGGCACGCGCAAGGCCATTGGATCGACATGATCAGGACCGATCCCTTCGTGGACAATGTCGAGTGCGATCCGAACGGCGAGAGCGAGCCGCTCGGGTGTTCGGTGCGGTGATCATGAGGGTTGCCGAGCGACCCGAGCTTGCTCGGTGCGCACCGAACTGGGACCATCGGCCATGCCCGCCAATCGCTGGATGCTCACGTGCCCGGGCGCTGGACGCCTTCCGACTCGTGGGGCGAGGCGACGACGATGACGATGACGATGACGATGACGGGGCCGGTGACCGAGACCCTGCTCGACGCGCTTCGGCGCACGATCCTCGCCAAGTCGATCGTCGTCTGGCTCGACAAAGACGGCCACTACAGCGCGCTGGTCGACGAGCTGGTCGGTGAGGGCCCGGCGCGGGTCGGGGCGCGGGTGCTGGCCTATCGCGGCAGCTACCTCGAGCTGATGCGCCAGCTGGCCACGCTGAGCGAGGGCGTCGACCCTTCGCCTTTGCTCGTGCACATCCCGGGCGCCAACCAGGACACGATCGTTCGCACGCCGCTGCTCGAGCTCAACGACACCGGCTTCCAATTTCGCAAGGCCCTCGAGACGCTGATCCGCGAGGCCGCGGCTGGGCGGGTCAAGCCCGACGAGGTCGACGCCTTTCTCGCGGCGGGCTCGGTCAGCCTCGCCTCGGCCGATGCCTGGATGGCCGCGTCGATGGCCGACGCCGACGACAGCAGCGGGGCCTTGCTGCGCGGCACCGATCCGGGCCGGCTGATCCACGACCTGGTCAGCAAGGGGCCGATCGAGCGCGAGCTGGGCTTGGGCCAGCACGCGCTGCTCTGGCGCTACCTGGCCACGCAGACCGGCTTGCCCGACGCGTGGCCGAGCGCCGAGCAGCGCCGCTGGGCCGAGGCCGACCCGGTCGAGGCCAAGCGGCGGATCGCCGACATCGCGACCGCGTGGGTGCTCTGCGTCGAGTACGTGCACGACCTTCGCCGCAAGCCGCAAGCGACGATCTTGACGCCGGCGAGCGGGCTGGCCCGGCCCTTGGTCGACGCCTGTCGAGGCGCGGCCGAGCACCTGCGCAGCGTGGCCAGGAGCTACTACGTGGCCCTCGCCGACGACGTCGAGGATCAGATCTTGATCGAGCGCGACGAGGGCGAGGCCGACGAGCTCGGCAAGATCGACACCTTTCGCTTCGAAGAAGACCGCCTGCTCCGCGCCGCGCTCGAGGCCGTTGGGCAGCGCGAGTGGGCCCCGGCCGCGGCGTGGGCGAGCCAGCGGCTGGCCGGTCGCAGCGTGTGGCTCGACGATGAGCCCGCCCGGCGCAAGGCCTGGAAATTGATCGAGCGGGCGACCCAGCTCGCGGCCGCGATCGAGGGCTCGAAGCTGAGCTTCGCCGACGCGCGCAACCTCGACGAAGCGACCCGCCGCTACGCCGAGCAGGGCGCGGCGATCGACCGCATGCACCGTGACTTCGAGCAGCAGGCCGATCGTGACGCCGAGCAGCTGCCGCATCGCGAGCAGGTCCGCGGAGCGCTCGTGGCCGCGCGCGCGTGCTGGTTTGGCTGGGCCGACGCGCGCGCGCTCGAGTGGAGCAAGCTGTGCGAGCAAGAGGGGCCGCTGCCCAACGCCGACCTGCAACAGCGCAACGTGTTCGACAAAGAGGTCGAGCCGCTGCTCGGCGAGCGCGAGCGCACGGCCTTCTTCGTGGTCGACGCGCTGCGCTTCGAGATGGCCCAGCAGCTGGTCGAGATGATCGGCGCTCACGCGGCGACCAGCGTTCGCTTGAGCCCGCGCCTGGCCGAGCTGCCCTCGATCACCGCGGTCGGCATGAACGCGCTCGCGCCCTCGGT
>JAMHUH010000786.1:0-9905 GCA_035904925.1 Nannocystaceae bacterium | reverse complement strand
GGCTGGGCATCCGCCCTTGCGGATCCCTTGGGCGGAGGTTCGGGTCGAGGGGGAGGGACCTTGGATGTTGTTTGGGCGGGCGACTTCGCTGCGTTTGGGCGCGGGGGGGCCGGTGTTGCGGCTGCCGAGCAAGGTTTGGGCGCGGGCACAGAGTGTTCGACCTGGTTGATCGGGTGGATCCTTCGCGGACGCTGACTCGGTGGATCCTTCGCGGGCGATCGTGCCTTCGACAATCAGGCTCTACGGTGGGAAAGAGGGTCGCCCGCTCGGGCTCAAACACGTCGCCCTTCGAATCGTGGGTGCGCTCGCCATGGTTGGAGATCGACGCAGAGCGTGGCGATCGTGTATCGAAGCGAGGGGCTCGACTCGCCTCGGAGCGACCCTCTTTCCCCCCGCGCGCCTTTGCCTTCGAGGGTCCTCGCCGTCACCAAGAGGTAGCGCGAGAGCGCGAGAGCTCGTGTCGAAGACTCTGAGGATCTCGCGGTCCCTGTGGGGGACGGAGCCAGCGATCGAGTTCGAAGGCGCGCGGGGGGAAGAAGGGTCCCTCCGAGGCGAGTCGAGCCCCTGGCTTCGATACACGAGCACCTCGATCGGCTTCGATTGCCAACCAAGGAGAGGGCATCGGCGATTCGAAGGGCGACGTGTTTGAGCCCGAGCGGGGGACCCTTCTTCCCACCGTAGAGCCTGTCCATCGCTCACCCAGGCAAACGCGAAGGATCCACCACGAAGGTCCCTCTTCTCCGGATCCCGAACCAAAAAACGAGGGTGGGCCCGAAAGCCCACCCTCGCCCACCATGATTCCCCGAGAGAAGTCAGTGGCCAACGTCGCTCGGCAGCGCCGAGCGAGTGGCAGTGCGGCCGACAAAGCGGCCTCGCAGCGTCGTTTCGCGGCTGCTCAGCGGACGTAGCCGTCTTGCTCGCCACGGCGACGCAAGAACGCAGGCACGTCACGCGGATCGGTGCTCGCACCGACCTCGCTTCGGCTCCAACCGCCGCTGACGCCGGGGTTGCCGGCTTGGCGCGCGTAGGGGCCCGAGTCTTGCGGCTGCGCGACCGGAGCGGGGACCGGCGCGGGCACGGGCGGCGCGGGCGGTTGCGGGTCCGTCCGGCTGAAGAGCGGGTTGCCGGCGGCGACCCGCGGCACGGCGACGCGGGTGACGTTGGGCTTGGGCTGCTGACCGGCGACCTTGGTCCCGGCCTTGCGGCTCATGCTGCCGAGCAGGCCCTGCTGACCGTTGGCACCGGGCATCGGCGCCATGCCGGGCAGCTGCATCGGCATCTGCTGCGACTGCCGACGCACACGCTGAGCATGGGCCGCGATCGCGTTGCCGAGCAGCTCTTCGGCCTGATCGTGCTGGTCGAAGCCCGTCGCGATCACGGTGATCCGCAAGGTGTCGCCCATGTTGGGGTCGACGACCGCGCCGAAGATGATGTTGCAGTCCTCGTGGGCCGCTTCCATGATCAGCGAGGCCGCTTCTTCGACCTCGTGGAGGCGCAGGTTGGGGCCCGAGGTGATGTTCATCAAGATGCCCTTGGCGCCTTGAATCGTGACGTCCTCGAGCAGCGGGCTGTTGATCGCCTGCTCGGCCGCGGCCACGGCCCGACCTTCGTCGGAGGCAACGCCCATGCCCATCAGCGCGCGACCCTGGCTGGCCATGATCGTCCGGACGTCGGCGAAGTCGACGTTGATGATGCCGGGGATCGTGATCAGGTCGGACACGCCTTGGGTCGCGTGCTGGAGCACTTCGTCGGCCAGCCCGAACGCGTCGATCAGGCTGGTGTTGGCCGAAGTGACATGAAGCAGGCGATCGTTGGGGATCGTGATCAGGGTGTCGACGGCTTGCTCGAGCCGCTCGATGCCCTGCTCGGCGAACTTCATGCGTCGACGGCCTTCGAAGGAGAAGGGCTTGGTGACGACGCCGACGGTCAGCGCCCCGCACTCGCGTGCGACCTGGGCGATGATCGGCGCGGCGCCGGTGCCCGTGCCGCCGCCCATGCCGGCGGTGACGAAGACCATGTCGGCGCCCTCGAGCATCTCGCCGATCTCGTTGACGCTCTCGAGCGCGGCCTCGCGGCCTCGCTCGGGGTTGGCACCGGCACCCAGACCGCGGGTGACCCGGCGGCCGAGTTGGATGAACTTGGGCGCGTTGTTGCGCTCGAGCGCCTGCACGTCGGTGTTGGCGGCGATGAATTCGACGCCCTCGACCTTGGAGGCGATCATGGTGTTGACCGCGTTGCCGCCGGCACCGCCGACGCCGATCACCTTGATCTTGGCCTGGTCTTGGAAGGCATCTTCGAGTTCGAAGTGAGCCATGGTGCTGTCCTCGGAATCCTGGTGGGGAGGTGGGGTGGTAGCCCTGGGGGAACAGGGCGTCCTTGGCCCTTATCGGCTCTCGATCGCGCAGGCAAAAAAATGGCGTAGTTCGAAGCTGACGGCGCAAGTGTTCAGGGACTCGTGGCGCCGGCCTTCGTGGCAGGGTTGCGGCCGATGCTGTCGTGGCTGGCCCTGATCGGCGCGCTGATCTGCCTCGCCGCGCTCGCGGCCCGCAACCTCGGGCTGGCCCCGAGCGAGCGAGCGTTCGTCCAGCCGCGCCGGCTCGATCTCGGCCTGTTCGGGCTCGCCCTGCTCGCGCTGATCTTCGCGACCCGGCCGACGCTGCTGAGCGTGCTGGCGCTCGCGCCCTTCGTGGCCGCGATCGCGAGCTGGGCCTGGGCCTTCGGGCTGCGCTCGGCCAGCTTCGTCGCGCTGATCGTCGCCTGCGGCGGCTTGGCCGGGTTCGGCGGGGCCGAGCCCGAGCCCCTCGCCAGCTTGGCGATCGCGGCCACGATCGCGAGCGTCGCCGCGATCGAGCGCGAGCGCTGGGCGATCGCCGGTGGCCTGCTCGGCTACGCCACGATCGCCGCGAGTTGGCCGGGTCTCTTCGCGCTCGCGCTCGCGGCCAAGCTCGCGCTCGAGCCCGAGCGCCGGCGTGATCGCGGGAGTGTTCGGGCGCTCGCCAGCTTCATCGGTGTCGGCTTGGTCAGCGCCCTGCTACCCGCGCATGGCGTCGCGGCGAGCTTCGATCTCGCCGGGCCGGAGCCGGCGGGCGCTCGCGCGGTCGGGCTGCGCTGGCTCTTCGCGCTCGATGGCAACCTCGATCTCGGCCCGCGCTGGCTCGACTATCCGACCAAGCTCGAGCACCTGCGCGAGCGCAGCGGCTGGCTGTGGGCCTGCGCGAGCGCGCTGATGGTTCCGGTGATCGTGGCCGCGCGTCGGCTCGAGCCCGCTCGCTTCGTGGCGATCGCTGGATGTACGAGCCTGCTCGCCTTCACCAGCGTCGACGCGCAGGTCTGGGTGGTCGTCTGCGTGCTGCTGGCGAGCCGGGCGACGCTCTTGCGCGACCGCCCGCTCACGCTCGGCTGCGCGGGCCTGCTCGCGCTCGACCTCGGGTTGCGCTCGCTCGGCCATGTCCACGCCCAACCCTTCCTCTACAACGTCGGCGCGACCAGCCTGCTGAGCTTGCTGCTGCTCGGGCTCGGCGTCGTGGTCTTGCTCGTGCCGGCGCTCGCGGACGAGCCCGGAGCGCCCCGGTGATCGCCATGGGCATGCTCGATTCGCTCTGGCAGCTGCTGAGCGCCCGCGATCAGACCAAGATCGTGCAATTTTGGTTCGCGCTCGCGAGCGTGGCCCTGCTGCTCGGGCTCTTCACCTGGCGCTCGCTCGGCCCGCGACTGCGCGAGCTCTCGCCGAAGCTCCCGCCGAATTGCTTGGTCTGGGGCCGGCGAGCGCTGCGGGGCGCCCTGGTGATCGCGGCGCTGTGCAGCTCGCTGCAATACTTCTACGGCCAGCGCAACGACGGCCAGTGGCTGCACCGCTGGGACGTCTATCACCAGGTGTTCGGGGCCAAGTACTTCGCCGAGCTCGGCTACTTTCGCACCTACGAGTGCACTTACGAGCTCGATCGCGCGCACGCCAAGCACTTCGCCAAGGTCGAGCAGATGCGCGACATTCGAAGCTTGCGAGTCGCCAAGGTCGCCGAGGTGATCGGCGAGCCCGACTGCGCCGAGCTCTTCACGCCCGAGCGCCGCGAGCAATTCGTGGCCGACATCGAGGCCATGTGGGCGCTCGAGGGCCACGGCATGTGGAAGTCGCTCTTCGGCGACAAGGGCTTCAACGGCACGCCCTTCCACGCCTGGGTGCTGACCCAGCTGCTGCGCGGCAACGCGCTCGACTACTGGAGCTTGGTCGCGCTCGCGCTGATCGACGTGGTCTTGCTCGTGGCCGCGTTCGGGCTGGTCGCCCGAGTCTGGGACGTCGAGACCGCCGCGATCGCCGGGCTCTTCTTCGCCGCCAACTTCCCCAACCACTTCGGCTACATGGGCGGGTCGCTGCTGCGCTTCGACTACATCGCGATGCTGATCTTCGCGCTCGCGGCGATGAAGCGCGAGCGCTGGGCCTTGGCGGGCGTGTGCGTGGCTTGGGCGACGATGGTCCGCGCCTTCCCGGGCGTGTTCGCGCTCGGGCTGGCGCTCAAGGCCGGCGCCGACCTGATCGCGACCCGCAAGCTGCCGCGCGAGTACCTGCGCTTCTTCGTCGCCTACGCCGCGGCGATGCTGATCATGTTCGGGCTCAGCCTGACGCTCGCGCATGGATTCGATCACTGGCTCGAGTGGATCGCCAACATCCGCGCCCACACCGAGCACACCCGCGGGTTTCGGGTCGGGTTCAAGCACATGTTCATGCTCGACGGCAGCCTCGCCGACGACGCGAACTTCGTTGGTTGGGTCGGCAAGACCGCCCACTATCGGCCCCGCGCGCCCTGGTTTTGGTTGGCGGTGGTCTTGCTGCTCGCGCCCTTGCTGATCGCCGCGCGCAGGCTCGACGCCGTCAGCTTCGCGGCCTTGTTCGCGTGCGGGGGCTTCCTGCTGCTGATGAGCGCGACTCGCTACTACTACGCGATGATGGTCCTGCCGATCTTGATCGATCGGCCCTTGCTGCGCGATCGCAAGCACCTGCTGATGTGCGCGCTGCTCTTCGCGACGGCGGCGATCCTGCACGCGCTGGCCGAGGTCAACCCGCACGTGCCCTTCTTGTACAACACGGCCTGCTCGGCCCTGTTCACGGCCTGGTTCGTGATCGTCGGCGCGCTGCTCTGGCTCGACCCCGAGCTGCGCGATCGCTCGGCGTGAAGCTCGAGCTCAGCCAGTCAGCGCCGCGCGCATCTTCGCGACCACCTCGGGCTCGATCGGCTGCTCGAGCCAGAGCTCGAGCGCGCGCACGCCCTGCCAGAGCAGCATCGCCAGGCCATCTTGAACGACCAAGCCGGCTGCCGCGGCGCGCTCGAGCAGGGCCGTGCGCGGGGCACCAGGACTCGAATAGACGATGTCGATCAGCTTGGCTCGCGGCGCGAGCTCGCCGAGCTCGAGCGCGATCGGGAAGCTCGTCGGTCCGCCGGCCAGCCCGACCGTGGTCGTGTTGATCAGCAGGTCGCCGCGCGGAGCCCCGAGCTGATCCCAGCCGATCACCCGCACACGCTCGCGCATGCTCGCGAGCACGACCACCTGGCCGGGCGCCCGACTGACCCAGGTGATCTCGAGCCCGGGCACGCCATGGAGCAGCGCGTCGACGACCGCCAGCGAGGCGCCGCCGGAGCCGAGCACGGTCGCCTGCGTGGGCGGAGGCCCGGGCAGCTCGGCGAGCGCGTCGAGGAGGCCGCGAGCGTCGGTGTTGTGGCCGAGGATCGCCCCCTCGCGCAGGCAGATCGTGTTGACGGCGGCGATCCGCTCGGCCGTCGGCGAGAGCTCGTCGCAGAGCGCGAGCGCGGCCTGCTTGTGCGGCACCGTCACGTTGAGCCCGCCAAAGCCGAGCGCCGCCGCGCCGCGGACCGCCTGCTCGAGCCGATCGGGCGCGACCCGAAAAGGCAGGTAGCGATAGGGCAGCCCGAGCGCCTCGAAGGCGGCCATGTGCATGAGGGGCGAGCGCGAGTGGGCGACCGGATCGCCGAGCACACCAAAGCAACGCGGAAAGATCATGACGGATCGTCCTCGCGACTCGCTCGCACCGCTCGGCTCGCTCGGACCTCGCGGACCTCGACCTCGAGCTCGCCGTGGTGAAGTCGCACGCGCAGCGACTGATCGAGCGTGACCGAGGCCGCGTCGCGGACGACCTCGCCGCTCGCGGTCTGAACCAGCGCGTAGCCGCGGCCGAGCACGGCGAGCGGGGAGAGGGCGTCGAGCTTGCCGGCCGCGCGCGCGAGCTCGGGCCGGAGCTTGGCGGTCATGCCTTTGCCCGCCTGGATCAGCCGGCGCTCGAGCTCGTGGAGGCGCGCGCGAGCCTGAGCGATCCGGACGCGCGGATGCTGAAGGGCGAGCCGCTCGGCCAACGCTTGGTGCTCGCTCCGCAGCCCGCGTGTGGTCTTGCGGGCCTCGAGCTCGAGCCGTCGCCGAGCCAGGCGCAGGTGCTCGCGCTCGCGTCGGACCCAGCTCTGGCCCCAACGCTCGAGCTTGGTCGAGGCCATGTGCACGCGGGTGCCGAGATCGACCATCCGTCGCTCGAGCAAGCGGACCATCCGAGCGCGGCGCTCGGCCAGCCGCTCGAGCAGGAACTCGCGATCGGGCACGCAGAGCTCGCCCGCCTGCGAGGGCGTGGCGGCCCGGCGATCGGCGACCAGATCGCAGAGCGTGACGTCGACCTCGTGCCCGACCGCCGAGACGATCGGGATCGGGCAGCTCGCGATCGCCCGAGCCAGGCCCTCGTTGTTGAAGGCCGAGAGATCCTCGGCCGAGCCGCCGCCGCGACCGATGATGATCACGTCGATGTCGGGGATCCGCTGGAGCCGACGCAGCGCGATCACGAGCTCGTAGGCGGCCTCGGGTCCCTGGACCGATGCCGGCGCGAGCAAGAGCGGGGTCGGCATGCGTCGGCGAACGACCTTGATGATGTCGTGGATGGCCGCGCCGTGCGGGCTGGTGACCACGCCGATCCGACGCGGCCACTCGGGCAAGGGGCGCTTGCGATCGCTGGCGAACAAGCCCTCGGCGGCGAGCTTTCGCTTGAGCTGATCGAGCGCGATCATCTGCTCGCCCAACCCGGCCGGCTCGACCCGCTCGGCGTAGAGCTGGAACTTGCCCTGCTGGGTGTAGATCCCCAGCCGCCCGAACACCCGGACCCGCTGGCCCTCCTCGAGTCGAAAACGCAGGCGCTTGAGGTTGGCCGACCACAGCGTGGTGGGCAGGGCCGCGGCGGCGTCCTTGAGCGTGAAGTAAGCGTGGCCGCTGCGGGCCAACACGAGGTTCGACAGCTCGCCCTCGACCCAGACCGAATTGAAGGCCCGCTCGAGCGTGTTGTTGGCTTGCTCGACCAGCGCCCGGACCGTCAACACCCGTGGCCGACCCGGCGAGTCACGAGGAGGGCCCTCCGCTCCGCCCCCGGGCGGGCCTGGTCGATCCGCCGGACCCTCGGGCGGGGCGCCCGGGCGTCCACCCGCCGGGGAACCCGGCCGACGTGCCGGGCTTCGATCGAAGGGGATGCCGCGGCCGCTCACGCGAGCCCTTTGTACACCGACTCGAGCACGGACGTGGACCGCCCGACTGTGTTACTCCTGGCGTCCATGCTCGTGCGTCTGCGAGGACTGCTCGGCGAGTTCGAACTTCGCCCCCGATCGCTCGCCGAGTCGTCCGGCGCGAGCCTGGCGCTCGACCTCGATCCGTCGCAGGTCACCCGCTTGCTCCGCTCGGCGCTGAGCGAGCTGCCCGACTACCGGCTGCGCGCGCTGCTGCACGAGACCGACCCCGAGAGTCGGCTCGACGACGAGGGCGTGGTCGAGCGGCTCGCCCAACGGATCGCGCGCGGCGACTTGATCCTCGTCCGCGAGGTCCATGCCGGGATCAGCCCGAGCGACCCCGACGCGCCGGACGTGCCCGACGACGACGACGACGTGATCGAGCGGCTCGACTGGATCGAGATCCTGATCGAAGACGAAGACCACCAGCCGGTCCCGAACGTCGCCTACCAGCTGACCTTGCCCGACGGCTCGACCCGGCGCGGTCAGACCAACAAGCTCGGCATCGTCCGCTACGATCACATCCCCTCGGGCACCTGCAAGTTCTCGCTCGTCGAGCTCGACACCAAAGCCTGGGAAAAGGCCTGAGAGGCACGATTGGCCGGCAAAGAACATAGGGTGGTTCAGGGCGAGTCGGTCGAGAGCATCGCCCACCTGGCTGGCCATCTGTGGCAGACGGTCTGGGAGGCGGCCGAGAACGCCGAGCTTCGTGAGCTGCGCAAGAGCCCGCATGTCGTGTTCCCGGGCGACGTCGTGTTCGTCCCCGATCCCGAGCCGCGCAGCGAGTCGCTGGCGACCGGACGCAAGCACGTGATGCGCCGCCACGGCCTGCCCTCGGAGCTGACCTTGCGCTTCTTGCTCGACGGCGAGCCGCGGGCCAACGCGGCCTACACCTTCGTGGTCGACGACGAGGAGCGCAGCGGCAGCACCGACGGCGACGGCTGGCTGCGCGAGAAGGTGCATCCGCTGGCGCGCCGCGCCGAGGTCCGCTTCACGCTCGAGCCCGAAGACGATCCCGACCGCGTCGAGGAGCCCGCCGACGACGACGCCCATCACGAGGGCCCGCTCCCGCCCGAACCCGAGCCCGAGACCCCGATCGAAGAGGTCTTCCAATTCGACCTGCGCCACATGGACCCGAGCTCCGAGGTGTCGGGCGCCCAAGGTCGGCTCGCGCTGCTCGGCTACGGCGTCAGCGGGATCGATGGTCAGCTCGACGACTCGACCCGCGAGGCGCTGCGGGCCTTCCAGGCCGACTTCGAACTCGACGTCACGGGCGAGCTCGACGACCCGACCCAGACCAAGCTCAAAGAGTTCACCGATGGCTAGGCGCCCCGCTTTGTCCGTGCAGGAGCTCGCGTGGCTGACCCGCGACCCGCCCCGCGATCCCCAGGACCAGCGCGTGCCCTGGGTCCTGAGCGACCGCGCCGTCGACGAAGTTCGGTGGACGCAGCCGGTCGAGCACCTCGACCTCACGCTCGAGCAGGTCGAGTTCAGCGCGACCCAGTGGGACGACGCGGTCTTTCGTCGCTGCCGCTTCGTCGCGGTCAGCTTCACCCGCATGACCTTCGCCCGGGCCCGCTTCGAGGACGTCGTGTTCGAGCGCTGCCGCTTCGAAGAGTCGACGCTCAACGCCTGCGAGCTGCTGCGCTGTCGCTTCGACGCCTGCGAGTTCGAGTTCCTGACCGCGCTGACCAGCAAGCTGCATCAGTGCACGCTCGAGCGCCTGGCCGCCAAGGTCTTCGATCTGCGCGAGTGCGATCTCTCGGGCACGCGCTTCGTCGAGGCCAAGCTCGAGGGCCTGCGCGCGAGCAAGGTCTCGGCCGAGACCCTCGAGCTGCGCGGCGGCACGCTGGTCGGCGGCGATCTGACAGCCTGCCGGGTTCGAACCCTGCAATCGATCGGCGTCGCGATCGAGGGCCTGCGGATCCTCGACTCGAAATTCGATCGCTTCGTCCTGTCCGGCGCGCGCATCCACGACGTCTCGCTCGCCGGCAGCGAGGCCAGCGTGCTCGCGTTCGTCGACTGCCCCGAGCTGCACGGGCTGCGCGTGCTCGAGTCGACGATCGGCGAGCTGCGGATCGAGACCTGCGCGGCCGTGCCGGGCCTGCTCGTCGCCGACACCGAGGTCGCCAGCGTGATCCTGCGCGACTCGGTCTTCTACGACGCCGCGTTCGAGCGGGTCGAGGCCGGGCCAGGCTCGCGGATGCTCGGCGGCGGGCTGACCGGGGTGCTCTTCGAGGGCGGGACTTGGGCCAGCTTCGAGGTCAGCAACGCCGCGCTCGCCGAGTACGTGGCGCTGCTCGGCGCCCATTTCGAATCGCTGCGCTTTTCGGCCATGCAGGTGAGCGACCCCTACGCAATGCG
>JAMHUH010000785.1:0-4158 GCA_035904925.1 Nannocystaceae bacterium | reverse complement strand
CTTCGACGCGGTGATGCGCTGCGAGGCCCGCGAGGGCTGGATTCACTATTCGAGCGAGCGCCTGCAGGCGGGCGCGGCCGGGACCTTCGTCGGGCGCTATCGACCGATCGGCGGGGTCCATCCCAGCAAAGCCGGCACGCTCGAGCGCTGGCTGACCGAGCGTTATTGTCTGTATGTGGTCGATCGCAAAGGCGAGATTCGCCGCGGCGAGATTCACCATGAGCCCTGGCCGCTGCACCGGGCCGAGGCCGAGATCGAGACCTGCACGGTCACCGAGGCCTGGGGAATTCACCTGGTCGGCGAGCCCGAGACGCTGCATTTCGTCGAGCGGATCGACGTGGTCGGGTGGTTGCTCGAATGAGGGAATGCTGGGATCGGCCCGCAAAACGAGCCGATCCCGATTCCGCGCCCCGTGCCCAGACTACCAGCGCGGCTGAATGCTCTTGATGAAGTCGTAGGGATAGCCGAGCTCGAACGCGCTGGCCTCGTCGAGCCGCTCGATGTCGCCCGCGGACAGCTCGAGCGCGGCGGCCTTGATGTTGTCGTCGAGCTGCTCGAGCGTGCGTGCGCCGAAGATCACCGAGGTCACGCCGGGCTTGGCCAGCAGCCAGGCCAACGCGACTTGCGAGCAGCTGGCCCCGCGCTCGTCGGCGACGGCCTGCAATGCGGCGAGGATCGACCAGTTGCGCGGCTTGTCGAAGCCCTTCCAGCGCTGCGCCCACTTCTCCATCCGGGTCCCGGGCGGCGGCGGCTGATTTTGTTGGTACTTGCCGGACAAGAAGCCGCCCGCGAGCGGCGACCAGGGGATGATGCCGAGCCCGTACTTTTGGCAGGCGGGCACGTGCTCGCGCTCGAGGTCGCGCACGACCAGGCTGTACTGGGCCTGAAAGGCGATGAAGCGCTCGAGCCCGAGCTTCTCGCTCAGAAAGTGGCTCTCGGTCAGGCGATAGGCGGCGTAGTTGCTGCACCCGAGGTAGAGCACCTTGCCGGCGCGGACGAGATCGTCGAGCGCCCGCAGGGTCTCGTCCTCGGGCGTGTCGATGTCCTGCATGTGGATCTGGTAGAGGTCGATGCGATCGGTCTGAAGTCGGCGCAGGCTGGCATCGACCGCGGCGACGATCCGCCGCCGCGAGGCGCCGGTGCCGAGCGGGCCGGGGCTCATGCGGAAGCGAAACTTGGTCGCGAGCACGACCTCGTCGCGGCGACCTTGCTCGGCGAACCACTTGCCGATGACCCGCTCGCTCAGGCCCTCTTGGCCGTAGACGTCGGCGGTGTCGATGAAGTTGATGCCGGCTTCGAGCGCCCGGTTCATGATCGCGAAGGACGTGGCCTCGTCCGCGCCCACGCCATGCATGAACGAGCTCTCGTCGGCCTCGCCGAAGGTCATCGCGCCGAGGCAGAGGGTCGAGACCTTGAGGCCGCTGTTTCCGAGGTTGCGGTACTGCATGGCCCGAGGGTGACCCCCGAACGTGACGATCTGACGACGGGTCCGGACCCCACTTCGAGGGAAGTTTCCGAACCTCCCTCGTGCGTTGCCGGGGTGTCAGGGTCCCGAAGAGCGTTGTTCTGACGAGGTGCGATCGGCCGTTCACCCTGCTAGTGTCCGCCCGGTGGCGGAGGCGGAAGGCAGCGAGGCGAGGGCGGTGGCGGTCGAGGCGGCGCCCGAGCGGGGCCCGGTGTTCGTCGCCGGTGCGACCGGTTACACGGGTCGCGAGGTCGTCCGCGAGTGCGTCCGGCGAGGGCTGCGAACGATCGCCCATGTCCGCGCCGACAGCAGCCGCGCCGAGCATTGGCGCCGTCACTTCAGCGAGCTCGGGGCCGAGGTCGATCACACGGCTTGGGAGCTCGGCGCGATGAAGGCCCGGCTCGAGGCGCTGCGGCCCAGCTGGGTCTACGCGCTGCTCGGGACCACGCGCGCCCGCGGCAAGCAGAGCGGTGAGCAGAGCGGCGCGTCCAAGATCGCCGACACCTACGAGGCCGTCGACTACGGGCTGAGCATCCTCTTGCTCGAGGCCGCGGTCGCGTCCGGGAGTCGGCCGCGCTTCGTGTATCTGTCGGCGCTCGGGGCCGAAGGTCGGCCGGTCAACGCGTACATGGACGTGCGCAAGCGGGTCGAGGCCGCGCTGCGCGGAAGCGGGCTGCCCTACGTGATCGCGCGGCCGGCCTTCGTGACCGGCAGCGACCGCGAGGAGTCCCGGCCAGCCGAGCGGGTCGCTGCGCGAGTCGCCGATGGCCTGCTCGGGGCCCTGCGCAAGCTCGGCGCCGACAAGCTGGCCGACAAGTACGGCTCGATCACCGGCGCCGGACTTGCGCGAGCGATGGTCGAGCTGGCGAGCCGGGCGGACACCGAAGAGCGGGCCCAAGTGGTCGCCGAAGCCGGCGAGCTGCGAGCGCTCGCGGGCTCGTGAGATAGTCCGGGCTCGTGCTCGAGCGTGGACGTCATCGGTCGGCCATTCGCCTCGCGGCGATCGGGCTGGCGTTCTCGCCCGGCGCACCGATTGGGCTCTGGCTGCTGAAGGTCTGGCTGCGACCCGATTCGGACCTTCGCTTCGCGTTGATCTACTCGGGGGTCGCGACCGCGCTCGCGTTCACGATCTTTGGCGGGTGGGCGGGCTGGTTGATGGATCGCCTCCGGGCCGCCGCGCTGCACGATGGCTTGACCGGGCTCTTGAACCGTCGCTTCTTGCGTGAGGCGCTGCCCTCGTTGCAGGCCGCCGCGCAACGCCGCAACGAGCCGCTCTGCCTGCTGATGCTCGACCTCGATCACTTCAAGCAGGTCAACGATCGCCACGGGCACCTCGTCGGCGACCAGACCTTGCGAGCCGTCGCCGAGGTGCTCCGCAACCAGAGCCGTCGCTCGGACGTCGTCAGTCGCTATGGCGGTGAGGAGTTCGCCGTGCTCTGTCCCGCGACCGACGGCCCGACTGGCGTGCAGGTGGCCGAGCGACTCCGCGAGGCGATCGCCAACCTCGGCGCCGCGCAGCTCGGCCATGGCGGCCGGCAGACCGTGTCGATCGGGGTCGCCGTGCAAGCGCGCGAGGACTACTCGCCCGAGGCCTTGATGGATCGGGCCGACCTCGCGCTCTATCAAGCCAAGCACGCGGGCCGCAACCGGACCGCGCTGTGGCGCGACGGGGATCCCAGCGTGGAGTCGGAGTCGGAGTCGAGTCGGCCGCGATAGCAGGCTGGCTCGGCGGCGGCTCAGAGCTTGGCCGCGTCGTCGAGCACGGCGCGGGCGTGCACGCCCGGATCGACGCCCGGGTAGACCTTGGCGATCTTGCCCGAGCCGTCGAGCAAGAAGCTGACGCGATCGGCATAGCCGGCGCTGGTCTTGACCCCGAAGGCCTTGGCCCATGCTTCGGTGGTGTCGGCGATCAGCGGGAAGGTCAGCTCGTGCTTCTTGGCGAAGGCCTGATGCGAGGCGTCGTCGTCGGTCGAGACGCCGATGACCATGACGCCGGCCTTCTCGTACTCGGTCCAGATGTCGCGGAAGGCACAGGCCTCGGCCGTGCAACCAGGCGTGTCGTCCTTCGGATAGAAGTAGACGACGGCCGGCTTGCCGAGGCTGCGCAGGGCGATCGCGGTCCCGTCGTGGGCGGTGGCCGAGAGATCGGGGGCCATGGCGCCGACCTCGAGCATGCCCTTGCCACCGTCGGGTCGCTCGGTCTCGCCGCCGCAGCCGGCTTGAAGGAGTGTCGGAGTCGAGAGCGCGAGCAACAACGCGAAGGCAGACAGGCGTGGGCGCGACATGCCGCTCGTATGGCCCATCGCGTCGGCCCTGACAAGCGCGCCGCCGAGCGCGGCCGAACTTGGCGACTTGCCGGCGACTTGCCGGCAGAGTGAGCGCTCGTTCGCGTCGCCGCCACGCTCGCGGGCCGGATACTCTGTCGAGCATGAGCCTCGACCTCGACTTCGTTCGCCGGCAATTCCCGGTCCTGCACGAGCACGCGAGCGAGTGGGCGCTGCTCGACAACGCCGGCGGCAGCGTGCTGCCCCGCCAAGTCGGGGCGAGGATCTCCAGCTACCTCGAGCGCTCGATGGTCCAGCTCGGCGCCTCGTATCCGCTCTCGCAGACAGCGACGGCCAGCCTCGCGGCGGGCCACGCCGCGATCGAGCTGTTGCTCGGCGCGAGCCCGGGCGAGGTCGTGCTCGGGCCTT
>JAMHUH010000784.1:0-1779 GCA_035904925.1 Nannocystaceae bacterium | reverse complement strand
CGCGTTGGTCCTGCGCGGCGAGGTCGAGGCCCGCTGCGACCCGCGAAAGGTCGAACAGATCGTGATCAACTTGGTTCAAAATGCCCTGCACGTGGCCCCGACCGGATCGCAGATCGAGCTCGAGCTGCACGAGCGCGAGGGCTGGGCCGAGCTCGTGGTCCGCGACGCCGGTCCGGGTCTGAGCGCCGAGCTGCATGCGAGCGCCTTCGAACCGGGGGTCACGACCAAGCGCGAGGGCAGCGGCTTGGGCCTCACGGTCGCGCGCGCGCTGGCTCGCCAGCATGGCGGTGAGCTCGAGCTGGGGCCGCGAGCCGATGGCCGCTCGGGCTGCGAGGCCAAGCTCGAGCTGCCGCTCGCCGGGCTCGACGAACCAGCGAGCACGGGGGAGGCGGCCCGATGAGCGCTCGACGCCCGCGCGCGCTGGTCGTCGACGACGATCCAGGCGTCCGCTACACGCTGGTCGGCGTGCTCGAGGACCTCGATGTCGAGGTCCTCGCGGCCGAGCAGGGCAAGCAGGCGCTGGCCTTGCTCGAGCGTGAGGTCGTCGATCTGATCATCACGGATCTGCGCATGCCCGAGATCGACGGCATGCAGCTGCTCGCCGAGCTGCGCCAACGCAGCGAGGCCGGCTCGCTCGCGGGACCGCTCGGCAAGATCATCATGATCACCGCGCACGGGTCCGAGCGGCTGGCGGTCGAGGCGATGAAGGCTGGCGCCCACGACTACTTTCGCAAGCCCTTCGAAGTCGACGAGCTCTCGCTGGTGCTCGAGCGGGCGCTGGCCAGCGCCAGGCTGGCCGCCGATCACGAGCGCTTGATCAGCGAGCGCGGCTTGGCCCGCGAGCTGGTGTTCGAGTCGGCGGCGATGAGTCGGCTGGCCGTGCTCGTGCATCGGGTCGCGCCGCGCGACGTGAGCGTGTTGATCACCGGCGAGAGCGGGACCGGCAAGGAGCGGATCGCCGACGCCATCGTCGCGGGCTCGCGCAGGGCCGAGCGACCCTTCGTGCGCTTCAACTGCGCGGCGATGACCCCCGAGCTGGCCGAGGCCGAGCTCTTCGGTCACGCCAAAGGGGCGTTCACGGGCGCGCAGCGGCGGCGCAACGGGCTGTTTCGTGAGGCCGAGGGCGGGACGATCTTGCTCGACGAGGTCGGCGAGCTCGACCCGAGCATCCAAGCCAAGCTGCTGCGCGTGCTGCAAGAGGGCGAGGTCCGACCGGTCGGCGAGGATCAGCCGATTGCGATCGACGTGCGGGTGCTGGCGGCGACGCATCGCGACTTGGCGGCGCGGGTCCGCGAGGGCAAGTTCCGCGAGGATCTCTACTATCGGCTCAAGGTCGTCGAGCTGCCGGTCCCGGCCTTGCGCGAGCGACCCGAGGACATCGTGCCGCTCGCTCGCCACTTCTTGCGTCGCTCGGCCGCGCGCTTTGGCGTGTCGCTGCGCGAGCCCGCCGAGCTGCTGCCCCGACTGCTCGCGCTGAGCTGGCCGGGCAACGTGCGGCAATTGGAGAACGCGATCGAGAGCCTGGTCGCGCTCTCCGACGAGGGCGTGCTCGACCTCGATCTGCTGCCCGAGGCCGAGGGCGCGGCGCCCCGCCGCGAGGTCGAGGGCCACCAGGGCTTCGAGGGCCAAGGCTCGCTGCTCTCGCTCAAGCAAAAGCTCGAGGGCTACGAGCGAGGTCTGTTGATCAGCGCGCTCGAGGCTGCCCAGGGCAAGCGCAGCGAGGCCGCGAAGGCCCTGCAGATCGGTCGCGCGACCTTGCACGACAAGCTGCGCAAATAT
>JAMHUH010000783.1:0-1789 GCA_035904925.1 Nannocystaceae bacterium | reverse complement strand
GAGGCCCGGACCGACTCGAAACAGCGTCCCTCGAAGGTCTTCGGGCAGCGTGCCCTCGAGCTCGAGCGGCTCGAAACCATGAGAGCGACGAAGGTTTTGGCGGAGCGCGGCGAAGCCCATCGACCGGATCATGCCTGGTTGCGAGGCTTCGTGCGAACGCGTAATTCCAGAGCCGCGATGCCGGTCGTTCACTTCACGACCACCCTCCAGCGGCACGTCGATTGCCCCACGGTGGCGGTCGGCGGAGCGAGCGTCGCCGAGGTGCTCGCGGCGGCCTTCGCCAGCAACCCGCGCGCCCGCGGCTATGTGCTCGACGAGCACGGGGCGCTGCGCAAGCACATGAACGTATTCGTCGATGGCCGCCAGGTCGGCGACCGCAGCGGATTGAGCGATCCCGTCGCGCCCGAGTCGGAGATCTGGGTGATGCAGGCGCTCTCGGGCGGATGAAGAAAGCAGGGACATGACCGACACGCTCTTGGTATCCACCCGCAAAGGCTTGTTCACGTTGGCGCGCTCGAGCGGCGAATGGTCGGTCGCTGCGGCCGAGTTTGTCGGTGACAACGTCACGCTCGCGTTGGCCGACGAGCGCGATGGCAGCTGGTACGCGGCGCTCGACCACGGCCACTTCGGCGCCAAGCTGCAACGCTCGGACGATCGCGGTCGGACCTGGCGCGAGGTCGGCGTGCCCGAGTACCCCGCCAAGCCCGAAGGCGCGCCCGAGCTCGGCGAGGACGGCCGCAAGATCGCCTACGCGCTCCAGCGGATCTGGGCGCTCGAGCACGCCGGCCGCGATCGTCCGGGCGAGCTGTGGGCCGGAACCATCCCCGGCGGCCTGTTTCATTCGTGCGATCGCGGTGACACGTGGACGCTCGTCACGGGGCTCTGGGATCACCCCGATCGCAAGCGCTGGTTCGGCGGCGGGGCCGACTACCCGGGCATCCACTCGGTGCTCGTCGATCCTCGTGACTCGCAGCGCGTGCTGGTCGGGGTCAGCTGCGGCGGCGTCTGGGAGACGCTCGATGCTGGCGCGAGCTGGACGGTCCGGGCCGAGGGCATGCGCGCCGACTTCATGCCGCCCGAGCTCCAGGGCGATCCGAACATCCAAGATCCGCACTGCGTGGTCGCGTGTCCGGCCGACTTCGATCGGCTCTGGGCGCAGCATCACTGCGGCATCTGGCGCAGCAGCGACGGCGCGCGCACCTGGGTCGAGGTCCGCGAGGCCGGACCCTCGACCTTCGGCTTCGCGGTCGCCGTGCATCCGCGCGAGCCCGACACGGCCTACTTCGTGCCTGCGATCAACGATCAGCGGCGCGTGCCCGTCGAGGGTCGCGTGGTCGTGACCCGGACCCGCGACGGCGGTCGCAGCTTCGACACCCTGCGTGACGGGCTACCGCAAGCGCACGCCTACGATCTCGTGTTTCGCCACGCGCTCGCGATCGACGCGACCGGCGATCGCCTGGCCTTCGGGTCGACCACGGGCTCGCTGTGGGTCAGCGAGGACGGCGGTGACCACTTCGTGGCGGCGAGCCACCACCTGCCGCCGATCCACGCCGTCCGCTTCGCTTGAGGGCTCGGCCCGCGAGAGCGCTCAGCCCTGCGAGGGCGGGGTCACGTTCTTGAGCCCCCAGCCGGTCATGTCCGAGTAGGTGTAGGGCGCGTTGAGGCCCGAGTAGACCTGCCACTGCTTGGTCTCGGGATCGATCCGATAGGCCGACGAGGTCTGGTCGACCATCCACACGTTGCCGTCGGCGTCGATGCTGATCCCGCGCGACTCCGGGGCGTAGGGCGT
>JAMHUH010000782.1:0-1895 GCA_035904925.1 Nannocystaceae bacterium | reverse complement strand
GCGCGGACAATTCTGAGCACGGCTCTCGAGCGCGCGAGTCAGGGCCCCGATGCGGAGCATGAACTCCGGGTGCTGTACGAGCGCGCGCAGCTCGAGGTCGACGCGGGCGAGTTCGCCAGCGGACGGGAGTACTACGCCAAGGCCGAGGCAACTACCCAGCAGCGACTGCTCGAGTTCGGCCCCTCGGCCGACCTCAGCGCGCTCTCTGGCATCCACACCCGTCCTCGAGCCCGGTACCTGCAACTTCTTTTCGACCTCGGCGACTTCGACGAGTTGCGCTGCGTGATGCTCGGGGCTCGTGCTCGCCACTATCAGCAGCTCGCCACCCGCAGCGAGGCGCTCGACGACGACCCCGACCGAGTCGAGCAACTGCTCGAGATCGCCGAGCTTCGCGAGGCGCTCGAGACCGACATCAAAACCAACTGGGATGCCGCAAGCGATGAGCTGCAACGGCTCCGTGGTGACTGGGCCAAGCAACGCGCCAAGATCGCCAAGGCCTATTCGGATCTCGACAAAAATCGCGATCCCGACCCGTCCGCGCAGATCTGTGCGCCCGCGACCGAGGCCGAGCATGGGCGCTTGTTGATGCACCCTGGGGTCGGCAAAGCCCAGTGGATGTTCGCGTTCGAGTCCAAGGGGACCCTCGATGTGTTCACCCTCGAGCAAGGCGAGCAGAGTCTGGCCGAGTTCGTCGCGGCGATCTACGCGGAGCTCGACTCGCGCGGCCATCTCGATCCGCTCGAGCAGCTCACCGTGGTCCCGGTCCGAGAGCTGATCGCGGCCAACTTCAATACGCCCAGCCAATCGTTCTCGGTCCGCTACAGCCTCGGGCTCGGACCACGGACCACCTCGACCCACTCCTCGAATGCGCTCGTGTACGCCCCGACCCGCGGCGAGCTGCCCGGAGCCGAAGATGCTGCCGCGGACATCGACATGAGGCTTGGCCAAGCCGGGTGGTCGATCGCTCGCGAATGGCCCGCCCTCGATGCTCGGCCACTGCCCGAGCTGTTCGTGTACGCTGGCCACGGCGAGCTCGCGGGTGATTTTGGCTGGGACAGCCGCCTGGTGTTCGGCGACGAGCAAGAGCTGACCAGCGCGGAGGTCATCGCCAACCGCTGGGGTCCGAGCGTGGTCGTGCTCGGTGCCTGCGACGGCGGAACGGCGAGTGGGGCGGTCATGGATGGCGGCATGAACATGGCGATGGCGTTCATCCTCGCGGGTTCGGATCTCGTCGTGGCCAGCGACGAGCCCGTACCCGATCGAGCCGGTGCCGAGTTGCTCCGCCTGTTGTTTGCCGAAGCGCCAACGATCGAGCATGCCGGCGCAGAGCTGCTGCAGGCCCTGACCCGCGCCCAAGCTGGCGATCCGGGCTCCTACGCGAGCTGGCGAGTGTGGGTTCGCTGACGTTCCCCACGATCACCCGACATGGCATGCTCGGATCGGTGGCTGGCCTCACGCCCGAAGACGTCACGCGTGCGCTCGCTGGCGACCGGGCCGCCATGAAAGCGTTGGTCGATCGTTTGCAGCCACTGATCCACGCCGAGGTCGGCGCCGCCTTGGCCCAGGTTGCCCGCCGTCGATCCATGGATCCACGCCAAGACATTCGTGACTTCGTCCAGGACATCCTCTTGCATCTGCTCGTCCACGATGCGCGAACGTTGCGACGCTGGGCGCCCGAACGGGGCCGCTCGCTCGACAGCTTCGTGCGCCTGGTCGCTCGCCGGCAGATCATCAGCATGCTGCGCAGCCCTCGGCGAAACCCGTCGGCCGAGCTCCCGACCGCCCGCGAGACGATCGAGCGGCTCGACACGCGGCACGAGCATGAGCCCGAGTTGGACGCCCACCTCGTCGACAGCCAGACCATCACCCGACTGCTCGAGTTTCTGCATGCGCGG
>JAMHUH010000781.1:0-1883 GCA_035904925.1 Nannocystaceae bacterium | reverse complement strand
CCGGCACCGAATCGACATCGAGCTCGCGCAGCGAGAACGCGAGATCGAGCAGATCCTCCTCGGACTCGCCGAGCCCGACGATGCCGCCGCAGCACGTGTCCATGCCCGCTCGCTTCGCGATCTGGACGGTCTCGACGCGGTCCTTCCACGAGTGCGTCGACACGATCTTGTCGTAGTGGCGCTCGCTGGTCTCGAGGTTGTGATTGAACCGATCGACGCCCGAATCGACGAGGCGCTTGGCCTTCGCCTCGGTGAGCAGGCCGAGCGACGCGCACAGCTCGATGTCCATCTCCGACTTGATGCGCGACGCGGCCTCGCAGATCACGTCGAGGTCGCGCTGCGACGGACCGCGCGTCGCGGTGACCATGCAGTAGCGCTTCGCCTTGGTGGCGTACGCGCGGCGCGCGGCCTCGACCAGCTCGTCGGCCGACTTGATCGGCGCCTCGCCCGACGGCGACGCGTGCTTGCTCGACTGCGAGCAGAACCCGCAATCCTCGGGGCACGCGCCGAGCTTCGCGTTCTCGAGCACGTGCAGCGAGACCCGGCGCCCCCAGTGATGCTTGCGCACGCGAAACGCGGCGTCGAGTAGCGTCAGGGTGTCATCGGGCGACGCGTGCAGCACGGCGCGCGCATCGGCGCGCGAGATCACGGTGCCGGCGAGCGCTTGATCGGCGAGGGCCTGCCAGTTCATGGGCCGGCACGCTACCACTCGGCTCGCTCGGGGACTCGCTTGGGGACAGTCTTCACTTGCGCTACTTCGGGTGCGCAACACGCTGAAATTGTTTTCGCGTTTGGGGACGGTGTTGAATCACAGCAAGGCTGTGGGTTTTCCGCTGAGCCTCAAGTCAAGACTGTCCCCAAGTGCGTCGAGGAATCTCGATGACTTGCGAGAGCTAAGTGTTGCAAGTGAAGACAGTCCCCATTATTTGGGTTCGCCCAACGTCACCTCGAGCCCGTGGATCAGGTCGAGCTTCTCCTGCTCGGTGAAGTCGGCTTCGGGGTGCGCCACCTTGTACTTGGCCGGCGGCATGCCACCCGCAGCGACCGAGTGTGCGGAGTACGGCGCGAGCGGCTGATGCTTGCCCCACTCCGAGAAGTTCACGATCTCGCGCGCCTTCTCGACGTCGTACTCGACGACCCACGACATCGGCGCGACGTTCGCGTACCACGGCCACTTCGTCTCGTTGCTGTGGCAATCGAAGCAGGCGCGCACGACGAGCTCGCGCGTCCGCGGCGAGTCCCAGTCGGGCTCGACGCGGCGGCTCGGATTCGAGTGCGTGCGCCCGCACGGGACCAGCTGCATCAACCCGAACAGCACCACGAGCACACCCAGGATCTTCGCGATGCGTTTCAGCCAGCGAACCATGACGACTGGATGCCACGTTCGCGGCTCCAGGTGGGAGCCAGATTGCCGCAGGCTATTTCGGAGCGGACTTCATCAGCTGGTTGATCGTCTTGCCATGCGGGTCGCTCTTCTTGCGATCCGCCACCGCGATCACCAGCGAGCCCGACGCCCACGCCGCGCCCGTGGTCGTCCCGACCCAGTCGAGGCCGGGTTGCTCCGCCTGCTTGGCCTCGTCGGCGTTGCCGTACTCGCAGATCACGACCTCGAGCTTGTCGACGGTGCCGGTCGAGCAGTCCTTGCCGAAGCCACTGCCCGCGGCAAGCGTGGCCGTCAGCCCCTCCTTCTTCCAGGCATCGACGACCGCCACGCGCTTCGGCGTCAACGGCTTGTCTTGCTTGGCCGCGGTCTCCGGCGAGTCGGTGGTCTTCGCGGACGTGCCCTCCGAGGCGGTCGCGCCTTCTTCCTTGCTACACGCGGGCACACTCGCGAGCACGCCGAGGACGATCCACGCCGGCCTCATCGACGACCTCGCTTGCTC
>JAMHUH010000780.1:0-6408 GCA_035904925.1 Nannocystaceae bacterium | reverse complement strand
GCGATCCCAGATCGCCCGGATCAGCGAGGTTCGGTTGCGGCTGGTCAGCGGCCGTCGAGCCAATCGCTCGACGTAGTGCTTGCGGGTCTCGCTGGTCCCCTCGACGCAGGCGAGGCGAACCAGCTCGCCGCCGCTGCTGGCCCAGCGCAGCCGTGGGAAGCGGCCGAGGCTCAGACTCTCGCCGCTCGACTCGTGGCTTCGATGCTCGCGGCCGCGCTCGTAGGTGCCCGAAGGTCGCTCGCGCAGCCGCGGCGGGCTCCCGACATGCAGCTCGCGCAAGGTCGAGTGCGAGGTCGAAGTCAAGATCGAGCCCATCCACCCGCTCGCGTCGGCGTCATCGACGATCACATGCAGGCACTCGAGGAAGCGCAGCGCGGGTCGGGCCAGCGCCTCGTGGATCCGCTTGGCCCAGCGGCGTAGATCGCCGCCGCGCGGACGCAGCTCGAGCGTGTGCACGAAGCCCCGCTCCCAACGAAGCGTGAACTCGCTGTCCTCGGGGATCTCGAGCCGTGCCCGAAGTCGCTCGCGCAGCACCTCGGCCTCGGCCCGAACGCTCGGGTGGGTCTCACCGAAGTGATCGAGCACGATCAGCCGACCGAGCGGATCGCCGTCGATCTGCAGGAGGTCGGCCCAGACCAAGCGAAGCGAGATGTCGTCGGCCCACTCGATCAGATCACGCTCCAACGCGGCCCGCAGGGCCTCGGTCGAGGGCCGGATCCCCGGCCGCGTGGGCGCGCTCATCCCTGCGTGAAGTCGAGCTCGGGAGCGCGCGACATGAACGCGTTGAGCTCGGGGTTTTGATAGCGCTCGTAGGCGATCGCCCAGGGCGTGGCCTTGATCTCGCCCTTGGTCCGCGTGATCGAGAGCGCCATCGGCCGGACGTCGCGGTAGTTGCTGTCGGCCGGGATGTCGTTGTTGTCGATGCCGCCGGCCGAGAAGAGCGTGAAGAGCTTGATGTCCTCGTCGCGGTAGACGTCCTTGAACCCGGCGTTGACCTTCTCGTGCCCGCGCACGAGCAGGTTGCAGCCGAGCTTGCCCATGAACGCGCGGAACTGCTTGCGACCGAAGGGGAAGCGCGCCGAGGCGGCCTGGAGATCCTCGGGGATCGCGTCGGCCCGGCTCGGGTCGCTCCACAGCATCTGGAAGCGGACGTCCGAGTCGTTGAGGCTCGAGAGATCCTTCCAACGCTCGCGGACCAGCGCGTCGCGAGGGATGCCGGCGTGGACGAAGAGCATGCGATCGTGGATCAGCATGTTGGGCATGCTGTCGAAGAACTTGAGGTAGCGCTCGAACACCTCGTCGGGCACGTGGTTGACCAGCGAGTTGATCGCCTCGGCCGGACGCACGCCGCCGTAAACCCGGCCTTGATACTCGATGTAATACTCGTGGTTGCCGCGCAGGACGTAGACGTACTCGGGCACGGTCAAGAAGAGCTTGAGCACCGTGCGGAGGATCCCGTTGTACGAGAAGCGCCCACGGTCGATGTAGTCGCCCAGCAAGATCAGCTTGATCTCCGGGTTGTTGACCGGATCGGCCTTGTGCTTGCGGACCTTCTCCATGAAGTCGGCCTGCATCAGCGCGGCCTTGAGGCACGAGTAGCAGCCGTGGAGATCGCCGAGCACGATCAGTTCGAAGTCGCGCTCGCTCGGCGGGACCACGTAGACATGGCCGTCGAGGAAGCGCGGGCCGCCATGCTCGAAGTCCTCGACGCTCGCGCAGCCCTCGAGCTTGCCGGCGCCCTCGGAGCGGAGCGCGTCCCAGCGAGCCTGGGCCTCGTCGAGGACCGCGAGGTCGGCGTCGATCTGCTTGCGGATCTTGGCCGGGTCGGCCGAGTAGTGATGCTCGAAGCTGGTGAAGAAGGGGTGGTTGTCGGCCCGCGCGTGCAGCTCGACCGGCTCGCCGAGCGCGACCTCTTCGGCGACCACGTCGTCGTCGCTGACCAGCGGATCTTGCTCGAGCAGGGCCGCGAGCTCGTTGCGGAACTTGACCTCTTCGGGATGCACGACCCCGTCGGCGCCGATGAAGTCGTCGACGACCTCGAGCAGCGCCGCCCGGTTGTCGACGTCGAGGTCCTTGAACATCTCGAAGCAGCGCAGCTTGAGCCGCGAGGTCACGAATTCGTTGGCGTCCTCGCCGTCGGCGACCGCCTCGGTGAAGAGCTCCTTGACCTCGCGATCGATCTGCTGAAACACCTCGACGTAGTGCTCGTGCTCGCGCTCGATCGCTTCGAAGCGGTCCTCGGCCGAGAGCTCGGCGCCGTGGCGATCATCGATGCGGGCGCTGACGACCTTGCGCAGGTAGGCACGAACGAAGGCCTTCTCGCTGAGGTCGAACTCGCTGTCGATGTAGCCACAGGTCGTGAGGTAAAAGATGATCGCTTCGATCTGCTGCTCGGCGACTTGCGGGTCGTGGGAGAGGTTGATCATGGTGGCTCCGCCGAGCGGGGCTCGGTTGCGGGCTCGGTTGCGGCGGGATCATAGCCATCCATTTGGCCGGTGGGTCGCTTCCGAGCGACTTGCGGCAATTGCGGGCATTCTCGACCCTCTCCCGCCGATCAGGGTCGCCGGAACCACCCCGCTTGCGGTAGCCTGCGCCAGTGCGCGGCCACGCATACCAGCTCCCTTCGGACGTCTACCGCGAGCTCGAGGCGCAGATCCTCGAAGCGTTGGCCAACGCCGACCATCAACAGCTCGGCTACTTGCTCGCCGACCACGACCTCAAGGTCGAGCTCTCGAGCGGCGAGTGGCGAGTGCTCTTCGCCGAGACCGAAGAGAATTATTTTCAGGTCGTGGATCTCGCCGAGCGCCGCGCTCGCATGGCGATCTCCCCCGACGAGCTGGCCGAGTTCGTCGAGTTTCTGCGCGACCCCGAGCGGCAGCGCCGATGGGCGCCGATCAGCTTCGGCTTGGCCGAGCTGGTCGACGCGCTCCCGGCTGGCGTCGATCTGGTCGGCGTCGTCTTCGTCGAGGAGTCGGACGACTGGCAGTGGGTCGAGCAGACTCACGAGATCATCGCGATCCGGCCCGAGGTCTTCAGCCTGATCGAGCCGCACATGCGCAAGCTGATCGAGATCGGTGACCACGCCGCGCTCGCCCGGCTCGCCGGCGACCACTGCGAGGGCGCGATCGAATTCTCGCAAGCTCGCTGGGATCGCCTGATGGCCGACATCCGGGCGCAAGAGCCCGAGCTGCTCGGGGTGATCAAGAACTGCGTGGCCCTACCGATCGACTACGAGGGCATCCGCGAGGCGCTCGACAAGGTCGCCGATCCCCAAGTCCAGCCCAGCCTCGACGCCTGGTTGCGCGTCCACGCCGACGGCCATCACTACGCGCTCTATTTTCGCGACCGCGCCCGCGAGCGCGACTGAGCCCGACCGAGCCGACTAGCCATGGCCATCCGCTACCTCCACACGATGATCCGCGTCCGCGACCTCGACGCGACGCTCGAGTTCTTCGGCTGGCTGGGTCTGCACGAGCAGCGCCGGAGCGAGTCGCCGCAAGGCCGCTTCACGCTCGTGTTCCTGGCCAGCGGCCCTGGCGAGCCCGAGGTCGAGCTGACCTACAACTGGGATCAGCAAGAGCCCTACTCCGGCGGGCGCAACTTCGGCCACCTCGCCTACGCGGTCGACGACATCTACGGCGTGTGCGAGCGGCTGCAGGCGAAGGGCGTCACGATCCTCCGACCGCCGCGCGACGGTCGAATGGCCTTCGTTCGCTCGCCCGATCAGATCTCGATCGAGCTGCTCCAAGCCGGGCCCGCGCTGCCGATCCGCGAGCCCTGGGCCTCGATGCCCAGCCAAGGCGAGTGGTAGTCGGGGTCAGACCCCGCGCAGCCAGTCTCTCCAAGGTCGCGGCACGTCCTCGAGCCCGAGCGCGGTCCGAGTCGGCGGCATCCAGCGTGGCCGCGTCGGCGGACCAGGCAGGCGCATGTTGGCCTCTTCGGGCGTCCGACCGCCCTTGCGCAGGTTGCAGTCGGAGCAGGCCGTCACGATGTTCTCCCACGAGGTCGGACCGCCACGATGCCGCGGGACCACGTGGTCGAGGGTCAGCTCGCGCCGCGCCGGTCGATCGCCACAATATTGGCAAGTGAAGCGGTCGCGGACGTGCACGCCCTCGCGCGAGAAGCGGACGATGTATTGCTGCGGTCGATAAGGGCCGAGCAAGCGGACCACCGCGGGCGCCGGGAATTCGCGGGTCACGGTTCGAACCGGGCGATCGTGGGCGGCGACCAGCTCGACCTTGCCCAGGAAGTTCATGCAGATCGCCCGTTGCCAGGGGATGACTCGCAAGGGCTGATAGCCTTGGTCCAAAAGCAACGTGTCTTGCACGGTCACGGGATGCCCTACCCAGTCGGGAGCTCGTTCGATCGCTTGTCTCGATTCCATATGCGCGACGACTCTAGCACGTGGTTCGCTCGCTTCCCGGTCAAAGTTGCGAGCTGAAGAGCTCGCTAGAGCCATCCTGAGGCCCTTCTCGTGTCGCGATTCGGCCACGGATCGGAATTGCCCCGCCGCTCCGGCAAGATCCACCCGTGCGCTGGACTCCACAGAGCCTCGCCGCGGCCGCGAGCGGTCGCCTGCTTCGATCGAGCGATCGCCCGATCGCCACCGCCTTCCTCGACAGCCGAGCGCCGCGAGCCGATGGCTTGTTCGTGCCGATCGTCGCGGCCCGGGACGGTCACGACTTCATCGCCGAGGCGATCGCCGGAGGCGCGAGCGCGGTGCTGATCGCCCGTGGTCGGACCCCGCCACCCGACTTGGTCACGATCGTCGAGGTCGACGACACGCTCGCGGCCCTCGCCCGCCTCGCTCGATCGGCCCGCAGCCACATCGCCGGGCCGGTGGTCGCGATCACCGGCAGCAACGGCAAGACCACCACGCGAGCCTTCATCGCCGCCGCGCTCGGCTCGGCCCTCGACCCGCTGCTCTGCACCCGCGGCAACCTCAACAACCACCTCGGCGTCCCGCTGACCTTGCTCGACACGCCCCACGATCCAGTCGCGGCGGTGATCGAGCTGGGCATGAGCGCCCCCGGCGAGAACGATCACCTCGCCGAGATCGTCGCGCCCAGCGTGCACGTGATCACCTCGATCGCGCTCGAGCACCTCGAGTTCATGGGCTCGATCGAGGCGATCGCGGCGGCCGAGGCCGAGCCGATCGCTCACCTGCGCGCGAGCGCGGATGGTCGCGCGCCGCTCTTGATCGTGCCCAGCGACGAGCCCTTGCTGGTCGAGCATGTCGAGCGCGCGGCCGAGCAAGTCCGGGTGATCCGCTTTGGCCCGCTCGGCTCGGGTGCCGAGGTCGAGATCGTCGAGGTCGAGGTCGGCATGCCCACGATCGCGCGCCTCCGGGTGGCCGGCGTCGGCGAGCTCGAGCTGCGCCTGCGCACCTTCGGAGCCCACAACGCCCGCAACGCCGCGGCCGCGCTCGCGCTCGCGCTGCACCTCGAGCTCCCGCTCGCACCGGTCGTCGCCGCGATCGAGGCGGTCGAGCCCGTCGGCGATCGTGGGCGCGTGCGCGAGCTCGGATCGCACCTGCTGATCGCCGACTGCTACAACGCCAACCCCGGCTCGATGGAGGTCGCGCTCACCAGCCTCGCGCAGCTGCGAAGCCATCGGCCTGGACCTCTGCTGGCGGTGCTCGGCGACATGCTCGAGCTCGGCCCCGACGAGCTCGCCCTGCATGCCGAGCTCGGTGAACGAGCGGCCGCGCTCGGGCTCGACGGCCTGCTCGCAATCGGGCCTCGCTGCGCCGCCGCGGTCCCTCCGGCCCGGGCCGCCGGGCTGGCCGCCGACGCGCTCGCCAGCGATCAGATCGACGAAGCGCTGGCATGGATCCGCGAGCGGCTCGAGGGGCGAGAGCCCGGCGCGGTGCTCTTCAAGGCCAGCCGCGGCATGCGACTCGAACGGGTGCTCGAACGCCTGTGAACCTGCGATGATGCCCGGGTGACCGAGCGCGTGTGCATCGTCCCTCGCTGGGCCGGTCGGGCCGATTCCGACTGGTATCCCTGGCTTCGCGCCGAGCTGGCGCGCTCGCATCCGGGCTTGCAGGTGCAGATGCTCGACCTGCCCAACCCGAGCGCGCCCGTGATCGATCAATGCGTCGCCTCGCTGCGGGCCGAGCTCGGCGACGACCTCGACGCCCTGCGCGAGACCATCTTGATCGGCCACAGCGTCGGCTGCCAAGCCTTGATGCGCTACCTGGCCGGGCTCGCGCCGAGCAGCGAGAACGACGGCTCGCAGGGGATCGAGCACCTGGTCTGCGTCGCCGGTTGGTGGACGATCGACGAGCCTTGGCCCTCGCTGCGGCCTTGGGTCGACACCAGCTTCGACCTCGCCCGGCTGCGCAGCGCGGTCGCGGGCGTGTCCGTGTTGCTCGGCGACGACGACCCCTTCACCCACGACTGGCGG
>JAMHUH010000779.1:0-1663 GCA_035904925.1 Nannocystaceae bacterium | reverse complement strand
CGCTCGCAGTCGACCGCAAGGCCAACACGCACCGGCGTGTCGAAGCGGCCGCGCACGCGGTCCTGACCGCGCAGCACGACCTCGAGATCGCGGAGGCCATGCGCAAGGCCGCGGATGCCTCGGACCCGCAGCGCTTCCCCTTCGTCTCGCGCATCGAGTCGCGGCAAGACGTCGAGTTTCTCGATCACGAGGTGAGCGAGGCGGCGAAGCGCTGGAGCACGCTGGCCGGGCCCGACCGCGATCCGAGCACGCCTCGCGAGCTTCGCCTCGAGGCTGCGCGGATCGAGCCCTTGAAGCTGTCGCGCGGAGGGATCGAGAACCTGCAAAAGAGCGTGTCGCCGAGCGCGACGGCCACGCAGCGCAAGCTGATCGATCGCATCGCTGGGCGTGACAGCGTGGTGTTCACGGACGCCGAGCTCGAGCAGCTCGACGCGATGCTGGACAAGTCGTCGAAGACCGCCGTCGCGGCGATCATCCGCCGCCATGCCGAGGCGCTGCGCCGACGCGCGCGGCTGGGCATCCGCGACGATGCGAGCCTGCGCGCGGCCCTGCGCGAGTACTACCGCGTGTGTCGTGCGGGCGTCGTCACGCCCAAGTCCGATCCGATCTCGCTGGCCAAGCAGGCGGTGCTGCTCGAGCGCCCGCCGGGCTTCTTTCCGACGCCGCGTGCCCTGGCCGAGCGCCTCGTCGAGCTCGCCGAGATCCAGCCGGGCATGCGCGTGCTCGAGCCCTCGGCTGGGTTTGGCTCGATCGCCGAGGTGATCCGCGAGCGACACGGCGATGCCACGCTCGAGGTCGTCGAGAAGCACTCGCGCCTGCGCGAGCTGCTGGCCGCGCAGGGGTTCACGGTCGTCGGCGACGACGTGTTTCAGCTCGATCCGGAGCGTCGCTATGACCGGATCATCATGAACCCGCCCTTCGAAAAGTCGGCGGATGCACTGCATATCGAGCGCGCGTATCAGCAGCTCGCGCCGGGTGGTCGGCTCGGGGCGATCGCGTCGGGCAGCTTCCCGACGCGCAGCGAGCCGTCGGCCAACCGCGTGCGGGGCTTGATCCGCGATCGCGAGGGCTCGATCGAGCCGCTGCCCGAGGGGTCGTTCGGCGAGTCGGGTACGAACGTGTCGACGGTGCTGATCATCGTCGAGGCGCCGCTCAAGAATCGACCCTACTGGGCCCACAAGGCGATGACCGACGAGGAGGTTGCGTCCGCGATCGCCCTCAACGCGGTCAAGGCGAAGTGGCGGGCGTTCGAGAAGTCGCGGCCGGTCGAGGGTGGCGCGTGGCCGGGCATCGGCAAGACCGCGTGCATGCAGCCGATCCCGGGCAGCCTCGAGATCACGGTCTGTATCGCGGGGGTCAAGGCGGGCGTGGGCGCTTGCCCGCCGCTGCCGGAGCTGCCGGCGGGGTCGCGCAAGCTGGCGATCTGCGAGCAGGGGCAGCCGGTCGAGTGGTTTGGCGGCGACTCCTACATCCCCGCGATCCGTGCCGAGGTCGCGCGGCGGCTCGCGGCGCGTCGCAACCTGCGACCGCGCGGCGAGAAGCCGGCGAGCTTGCCTGCGGTCGACGACTTCCAGGGCCAGGCTGCGCTGCTCGACTCGCTCGTGCCGAGCGGGCTGGTGAGCGATCCCAGTGCGCCGCTCTTGCTTCAACACGTCACGCTGAT
>JAMHUH010000778.1:0-6252 GCA_035904925.1 Nannocystaceae bacterium | reverse complement strand
GCTTCGCCCATCTCAGCAAGTCCCCGAAGATCGCTTCAACCGCTCGCGCCCAAGTCTCGAGCTCGATCGCATCCATCTCCGCGGACGTCAACCGGCTCGCTCGCGGATTCCCGCGGCCGCGGCCGCTCGCCCGCTACTCCAGCCCGTCGTACCAGTGAGCAGTTTGGGATCGGATCCGCCAAGACGGCGAGGTCGTCGACTGCAAGGGCGAGAGTTTGCGCATCACGCTCGAGCGCGTCGACAAGATCGCCAACGCAGTCGGCGTGACGGCTTCCGAGCTGATCACTGAGCCCGACTTCAACTGAGGGTCACGGCACGGCGGCGTGCTCGGACAAGGCGCGGAGTAAGACGCATGCGATCTCTTGCTCGCGTGGGGGCAGTGATTGCACCAACTCCAGGAGCTCGACGCTGGGCTGCTCGGCGATCATGGCAGGGCCGGTGGTCCCCATAGCTTCGGCGACCTTGCAGATCGTGTCTAGGACGTGTGGCGAGGGGCGAGGGCTGATGCTTCCGATCGTCAGAATGCACAATCGAAACTCGTATTGCGTTGGCCTCGAGCGTCCGCTGTTCAGATCAGCTCAAATCATTTCAGATCAAGTCATTACGAGCTGAGCCTAGCGAAGCTCGAGATCACTCGCAGAGCGCGAAGCAACCTCGCGGGCCCGCGCATGCAACCAAACCACCCCATCCTCGATCGTCGCGAACATCCGGCACGGATACGCCGGCTTGTTGAGCCCGAGGAAGAAGTTGCCGAGGATCCGCGTGGCCGTCGAGGGGGTGATCAGCGCGAGCGCGAGCACGTAGCGCGACGCCTCTTCGGTCGCATAGTACTCGCGCGCCTTGGCCTCGATGGCGGCCGCGACGTGCATGTCGACCAAGAGCAGGCGCTTGCGACCCTCGGCGATCTCGTTGAAGGCCCCGACGTTGGCGAGGATATCCTCGAGGGTCTGCTTGCGCGACGAGACCACCTTCTGGACCACGATCCCGTCGTCGCGCACGAAGTAGTGCGAGGTCGCGGTCGCTTTGAGGGGCTCCGTCGCCACAGTCCATACATAGCGAAGTTTGCCGCGCGAAGGGTCGCCGCGATCCGGCCGCGCGCGATCGGGGCGAGAACACTGGTTCGTCAGGCTTCGAGGGCTCGAAAGCGCGAGCATCGAAGCACGGGGAGGCGGGGGTACTTCGGCCAGCTCGGGTCGGTGTCCGCGACGGCGCAGCGCCAGAACTCCGAGCCCTTGCCGCTGACGACTTTGCGGGCGTGGACGCAGCCAGTGCACAGACCGGGGTTCATTCGGCCCCTGCGGCCTTGGCCGGCGGCAAGATCAGCTGCTCTTCCTTGGCCAGCAGGGCGAGCGCGACGGTCAGGCGGGCGGCGAGCATGGAGCGGCCCGAGACGACGCCGCGGCGCAGGACCACGGCGCCGACGACCAGCGAGCCGCCCCAGAACAAGGTCGCCAGCCAGGCGAGATCGAACGCGTTCCAGGCGATCAGGCCGATCAGACCAAAGCCCAGCCACAGCTTGAGCACGTCCTTGACGGCGTCGATGGCCGGCCGGGCTTGCTCGACGGCGCTGCTCGCGATTCGCACTTCGAACTCGCCGTCGAGCACCCGAAAGTCGACTTGATCGACGGGCACGCCCAAGAAGCGCAGGGTCGGTCGCATGGACTTGCGCAGCTGCTTGTCGCGCAAGACCGTGCGGCCGCGCAGGACGATCGAGCTGTCGCGCGGGTCCTTGACGGTCATGCCCGACTTGAAGCCCTGGGTGAAGAGCTCGAGCTCGAGATCGCGGGTCTCGAGCCCGGCCTCGCGGGCGGCTTGAACCCGCAGCTCGTGCTCGTCGCCTCGCCAGGGCTCGTCGAGCTTGGCGAGCGGGTTGGGGCTCTCTTTTTCGTCGGACATCGCTGCGCCCAGGGTCGGATCGGGGGATCAGGGGGCAGGATAGTGAGCCGGGTAGCGCAGCGCGAGCGCCCGGGCGACCGGCGCGGGTACGAAGCGGGCGACCGGGCCGCCGTGGCTGGCGATCTCGCGGATCAGCGAGGAGCTGATGAACTGCTTGTCGGGCGCGGGGATCAAGAAGACGGTCTCGACGTTGGGCTCGAGGTCGCGGTTGGCCAGGGCCATCTGAAACTCGGGCTCGAAGTCGACGGCGGCCCGGAGGCCGCGAACGATCGCCCGCGCGCCGACCTGCCGGCAAAAATCGATCATCAGGCCGCTGTAGTGGGCCGCGCGAACGTTGCTGATGTGGGCGCACGACTCGGCGATCAGGGCGACGCGCTCTTCGAAAGTAAAGAAACCCGGCTTGGTCGGATGGTGCCCGACGGCCACGATCACGTCGTCGAAGAGCTGGGCCGCGCGCTCGACGATTTCCAAGTGGCCGACGGTGATTGGGTCGAAGGACCCTGGGTAGACGACCACGTAGCGCGCCTCGGCTGGCCTGGGCAGGGTGGGCGCTCGTCCTTCGGTTGATCCCGACACGCGGCCAGTATACTTGGCCCCCATGCGCCCGTCCGCCGGTTCTGCTCCCTTGCTCGGTCCCTTCGCGGCCGGACTCGCCTTGCTCGGCAGCCTCACGCTCACCCTGACCTTCGCGGGCTGCCAGAGTGAGCCTCGCAACAAGCCGACCAAGGTCGAGGACCCCAAGGCCTTCGATCGTCCGGGCGCCCCCAAGCCGCGCGATCCCGCCAGTCCTTTTAGCGATCCGGCGGTCGATCCTCCGCCCGGGCGCGATGGTCCGCAGCTGAGCAAGGCCGAGATCGACGCGATCCTGGCCGCCGCCGCGGAGATGGGCAAGATCGGCAACAAGATCGAAGAGCGGCTCGAGCTCTCGAAGTGCGCCAACAAGTTTCCGGGTAGCGCTCGCTGTGACGGGGCGATGGGCCTCTCGCTCGCGCCGACCAAGAACCGCCGGGCGGTCGCGCATTACTATTTGATCGAGACCAGCAAGCTCGACGATCCCGACGCGAGCGCCGAGCTCTACGCGGCCGTCGCCGAGGCCCTGCGCTCGCACGGGCTGATCGTCGACGCGACCTTGGCCCAAGAGAAGGCGGTCGCGCGCGATGCTTCGACCAACCAGCGCTTCGTGCTCGGCCGGCTGCTCTCGCTCCAACCCGAGCGCTTGCGCGAGGCGGCCGTGTTGATCGCGGGCGCCCGGGCCGAGGACGACAAGCTCGAGTGGCTCTACGAAGAGGCGATCGTCCACGGCCAGATCCCGACCCAAGAAGACGCGAAGCGGGCCGCCGACTTGCTCGAGGAGTACCAAACCCGAGTCAACGCGCTGCCCGATGGCGATCCCGGCAAGGTCGACCTCACGCCCCTCGCGAGTCGGATCCAAGAGCTGCGCGCGCTCGAGAAGGCCTACCCGACGACCAAGGAGTACGAGGCGATCAAGGCGGCCGAGCTCGCGGCTCAGCCTGCACCCTTGGCCCCGAACGAGACCCCGAGCGAATCCGACGTGCCTGCTCAGCCCGGTCCCGTCCAGCCCGCTCCGACCACGCCGCCGAGCTGACATGGCGCTGGTCGACCTCGAGATCCTCGACGCTTGGGGCCTGGCCGACGCCGAGGTCGCGCCGCTCGGCCGTGGGCTGATCAACGCGACCTTCGCCGTCGATCCGGCGAGCGGGCCTCGCTACGTGCTTCAGCGGGTCAACCCGATCTTCGACAAGCGGATCCACCACAACCTGCTCGCGGTGACCGAGCACCTCGCCCGCGCGGGCATGACCACGCCGCGCTTGGTCCCGACTCGCGGCGACGCGTTGGTGGTCGAGCACGAGGGTGTGTGGCGGCTGCTGACCCGGGTCGCGGGCGTCGGCTTCGACGCGCTCGCGGACCTCCGCCAAGCCGACGCGGCCGGCTACTTCGTCGGACGCTGGCACGCGGCCTTGCGTGACCTCGAGCATGAATTCGTCGGGCTGCGCGTCGGTGTCCACGACACGCCACGCCACCTCGCCACGCTTCGGGCCGCGCTCGACGAGCACGCAGGTCATCGACTCTACGCCCAGGTCGAGCCGCTCGGACGCGCCCTGCTCGACGCCGCCGATCGCCTCCCTGCCCTGCCCGATCTGCCCGAGCACATCGCCCACGGCGACCTCAAGATCAACAACCTGATGTTCGCGGGCGAAGCTGCGGGCAGCGAAGCGATCGCGTTGATCGATCTCGACACCGTCGGCCCGATGAACCTCGCCTGCGAGCTCGGCGATGCTTGGCGCTCGTGGTGCAACCTCGCCGGCGAGGACCAGCTCGAGGCCCGCTTCGATCTCGAGCTCTTCGGCGCCAGCTTGCAAGGCTGGCTGCGCGGGAGCGCCGAGGCCCCCAGCGAGCCCGAGCGTCAGGGTCTGCTGCTCGGACCCGAGTGGATCAGCCTCGAGCTCGCGGCGCGCTTCGCCGCCGACGCGCTCGCCGAGCGCTATTTCGGCTGGTCGGCCGACCGCTTCGCCAGCCGTGGCGAGCACAACCTCGCGCGCGCGCGCGGCCAGTGGTCGCTGCATCGGGCGATCGTGGCCACGCGATCCGATCGCGGCCGGCTGCTCGGGCTGGGCTGACGAGCCTGATAGGCTCCGGCCATGCGGAACCAAATTTTCATTCGTCGGGGGCTCGCGCTCTCGAGCCTCTTGGTATGCGGCTTTGGCTGCGGTGGCGATGATTCGAAGGGCGACGAGGTCGGCGACACCTCGGCCACTGGCGACACCTCGGCCACCAGCGACAGCCAAGGCGAGTCGGCGAGCGAGACCGGGTCGAGCAGCTCCGACAGCAGCAGCACCGCCACCGACAGCTCGAGCAGCAGCGACACCGCCACCGACACCAGCAGCGACACCGCCACGGACACGACCAGCGACACGACCAGCGACACCGCCACCGACACGACCACCGACACCGCCACCGACACGACCACGGACACGACCACCGATGGCTGCGTGCCGACCGAGATGGTCGAGGTCACCTGCGACATGATCGACAACGACTGCGACGACGTCATCGACAACGTCGACGTCGGCAACGACGGCATCTGCGACTGCCTGTCGATCGGCATCCTCGGCGCGACCGGCTTCGCGCCCAACGCCAACTTCGAGGCCTGGCTCGAAGATCAGGGCTCGGCCGTGCAGCGCACGCTGCTGGCCAACAACCCCGGCGTGGTCACGCCGGCCTTCCTCGCCCAATACGACCTGGTCTTGATCGATCGGATCGAGCGGGCGCTGAGCCCCGAAGAGGCCGCCGCGATCGAGGCCTTCGTCAAAGACGATGGCCGCGGGATGATCACCCTGATCGGCTACAACTTCGACAACAACAACCCCGGCCCCGAGCGCGACCGAGCCAACACCGTGCTCGCGCCCTTCGGCCTCGCCTACCAAGGCGGCTACATCCAGACCGCCGCCAACGTGACGCCGATCTTCAACCAGGCCCACCCGGTCTCGATGGGCATCGTCGACGTCAACTTCCGCGGCGGCATCATCCCGGTCGACAACGGCAACCAAGGCATGTCGACGATCTTCGCGACCGTGCCCTCGGGCGACGCGGGCCTCGCCCACGAGACCGCGATGGATGGCGGCCGCGTCGTGGTCTGGGGCGACGAGTGGATCACCTTCGACAGCGACTGGTTGGGCTACGCCGACGTCCAGCAGTTCTGGGTCCAGATGGTCGGCTGGGCCAAGCCGCAGGACTTCTGCGGCTCGCCCCAGTAAACCGCGCGAGTCAGCAGCCCTTCTTCTTCAGCTCGCCAAGGCGCTTCTTGGTCTTGGCGAGATCGTCCTTGTACTTGTCGCCCTCGGCGTAGGTGACGAAGTGCTCGAAGTAGGTGATCGCCTTGGCGCAGTCGCCCGCCTTGTCGGCCGCGAGCCCGACCTTGAGCGCGAAGCCATGCTTGCCCGGGACCAGATAGTACGCCTGCTCGTAGAGCCCGACGGCGGCGGCCCAATCTTCGGCCGCCGCCTTCTCTTCGGCCTGGCCGAAGTAGACCTTGGCCTGCTCGAGCTTCTCTTCTTCCGACATCTCGGGGGCGGGATCGGGGGCGACGACGGCGACGGGCTCTTGGGTCTCGTCGGGGACCCAGGTGTCGTCGACGGGCGCGACGACCTCTTCGTCGCGCTTGCAGCCTGAAGTCCCGAGGATCGAGAGACCCATCACCATCAACATCGCGTTGGCGCGCCACATGTCGACAGCATGGCATGAGGGCCCAGCCGAATGCAGCACTTCGATCGCCGCCCCGGCCGACGCGATGGCCCCGGTGTGCACACATACCCTCCAGAGCTAACGAAGCCCGCG
>JAMHUH010000777.1:0-3931 GCA_035904925.1 Nannocystaceae bacterium | reverse complement strand
GCGGTCAGGGCGATCTGGCCGCCGTCGGCCAAGAACATGCCGTACTTCTGCAGCGCCCGGGCGACCACGCGGGCGCCCTCGGTCGGGAGCGTGTCGACCGGGTAGTCGGCGCGCAGGCGCAGGTGCACGCCGTAGGGCGGCGCATCGGCGCCGCCCGAGGTCGGGTTGGTGCTGTGGGTCGCCGGGCGCGAGTAGATGTAGTGGCGGATGTGGTCGTTGGGCAAGATGAAGCGGATCGCGTGATCGATCGATCCGGCCGCGACTTCGTCGGCGTCGAACAAGAGCGGGGCGATCGGGAAGCCGGCCGCGTCGGCGCTGGTGCAGCCGTCGCCGCGACCATCGTCGGGATAGATCATGGTCATGTCCCAGACCGCCAAGCAGCCGCCGAAGAATTGGTTGCCGACGATGTTGGCCCGCCACATCTCGTAGAGCCGCTGCTCGTCGCGCTCGGCGACGATCAAGTGGCAGTCGCCGTCGCTCAGGCACTCGTAGCCGGGCTCGCCCTCGATCGCGCCGCCCTCGGGCACCGGCATCTCGACCCAGTCGCAGTCGGGCGAGTAGAAGTCGCCGGTCGCTTCGAAGGCGCGCCGCGGCGTGGCGGCGTCGGCCTCGAGCACCTCGATCGAGAAGTCGATCTGGAAGTTGCCGCCGTTGCCCCAGCCCGCGTCGTCGAGCCAGGCGATCACCGCGTCCGAGTTGGCCGTGGTCGCGGCGTTGGTCACGTCCACGCACCAGATCGCGTCGGCCGGGAAGAAGCCCGCGCAGCTGGTGTCGCCGTCGCCGTCGCCCGTCGCCGTGTCCGTCGTCGTCGTGGTCGCGGTGTCCGTCGTGGTCGCCGTGTCCGTCGTCGTCGTCGCGGTGTCCGTCGTCGTCGCGGTGTCGGTCGTCGTCGCGGTGTCGGTCGCGGTGTTGGTGTCGCCGGTGGTCGGCCCATCGGTCGCGCTGTCACCGACTTCATCGTCGGTCGTGCCCGGCTTGCAGCCGAGCGTGGTCACGAGCGAGAGCAGAGCGAAGGTCGGGAAGCGCAAGCCAGTGCGGATCATGCGTGGAGCTTCGGCCGCACCCACGCGGAGGGTCAATGATCCGCGCCGCACTTCAGAACTGGTTGTCGCGAGCGTGAGTCGGGTTTCGTCGATTTCTTGCTGCCCTTCGATCGGCGTGCTCAGGTGCCCATCGTGTCCGAGCCCGCCGAGCCCGATGCTGGCCCGCAGACCGCAGCCGAGCTCGACTGCGAGGTCGGCGAGGTCACGCGCCCCCGCGTCGGCAGCCAGGCGATGGATCCGTGGCTCTTCTTCGCCGCGCTCGGGCTCGCCTGCCTCGGCCTGGTCATGGTCTACAGCTCGAGCGCCTGGTTCGGCAGCCGGACCTCGGGCTCGTGGGAGTACTTCCTCCAGCGCCAGTCGGTCTTCTTCATGCTCGGCCTGGGCGTGATGATCGGCGTCAGCCGGATCGACTACCGAGTGCTGCGCCGCTTCTCGCCCCACCTGATGCTCGGGGCGATCGGCTTGCTGCTGGTCGTCTTGTTCGTGTCCGACGACATCAATGGCGCCCGCCGCTGGATCGATCTCGGCCCGATCCACATGCAGCCCTCGGAGCTGGCCAAGATCGCCCTGGCGGTGTTCTTGTCGGCCACGCTGGCCCGCCGCGGCGAACAGATCCGCAAGTTTCGAACCGGGTTCTTGCCGCCGATGCTGGCCGCGACCGGGACCATGTTGTTGGTCTTGCTCGAGAAGGATCTCGGCACCACGGTCTTGCTCGGCACGCTCAGCTTGATCCTGCTCTACGTCGCCGGCACGCGCTCGAGCTGGGTGCTCGCCGCGATCATGGTCGCCGCGCCGCTCGCCTGGTCGCAGATCGTCGGCGTCGGCTACCGGCGCGCGCGGGTCGAGAGCTTCTTGTCCGGCGACGACTACCAGGTCGAGCAGGGCCTGATCGCGATCGGCTCGGGCGGACCCTTCGGGCTCGGGCTCGGCAACGGCCGGCAAAAGCTCGGCTTCCTGCCCGAGAACCACACCGACTTCATCCTCGCCACGATCGGCGAGGAGCTCGGGCTGATCGGGATCGTCACGGTCATCGCCCTCTTCGCGCTGCTGGTCTGGCGCGGCCTAGTGATTGCCCGCAGCGCGAGCGATCGCTTCGGCACCTACTTGGCGATCGGCCTCTCCTCGCTCTTCGGCTTGCAGGCGCTGATCAACATGGCCGTGGTGCTCGCGGTCATGCCCGCCAAGGGCATCACCTTGCCCTTCGTGTCCTACGGCGGCTCCTCGCTGCTGGTCAGCATGGGCGCGGTCGGGCTCCTGCTCTCGATCTCCCGTCGGCCCGAGGCCTGGTCGCTCAGCGATCAGCGAGGCCGCGCCCGCGAGGTCGAGGCCGAGGTCACGCCCCGGGCTCGGCGACGCCTCGGCGGCGCTGCCAAACCCGAGCGCCCCCGCGCCGGACGACCCAACATCCGCAAGCCGGCACTTTCAAGCTGATCGGGATTGGCCGACAATCCCCGCGCATGTCCAGCTTCGATCTCACTGGCAAGGTAGCGATCATCACCGGCGGCTCGCGAGGCATCGGCTTTGCCTGCGCCGAGGCGCTGGTCGGCGCAGGCGCCAAGGTTGTCATCGCCGCGCGCAAGCCCGAGCAGCTCGAGCAAGCCGCCGCCGCCCTGTGCTCGAAGGGTGGCGAAGCGATCGGCGTGGCCGCCCACACCGGCGAGGACGCAGCCGTGCAGCACCTCGTCGACACCGCGATCGCCCGCTTCGGCGGCGTCGACATCCTGGTCAACAACGCCGCCACCAACCCCCACTTCGGCCCGATCCTCACCGCCGACGAGAGCCACTGGGACAAGACCTGGGAGGTCAACGTCAAGGGCTACTTCCGCATGGCCAAAGCCTGCGTCCCCTCGATGCGCGAGCGCGGCGGCGGCCGAATCATCAACATCGCCTCCGTCGCCGCCCGCCGAGCCCACCCCGGCATGGGCGTCTACTGCGTCTCGAAAGCCGCCGTCGTGATGCTCACCCAGGTCCTCGCCGTCGAGCTCGCCGAAGCCAAGATCAACGTCAACGCGCTCACCCCCGGCTTCGTGAAGACCAAGTTCTCCAGCGCGATCTGGACCAACGATTCCTTCAACGAGGCGATCGTCCGCGTCATCCCCCAGCACCGCATGGCCGAGCCGCCCGAGATCGCCGCGCTCGTGCAGTTCCTGGCCTCGGACGCGAGCAGCTTCGTGACCGGGTCGATCCTCGACATCGACGGTGGCCAGCTCGCCGCCTCCGGCGTCACGCTCTGAGGCTTCGACGCAGGTCGAGCGCGAACCGTCGACGACTGTCTGCGTCGTGACGCTGCCGCGGTGATTGAGCGTCACCTGCTCGAGCGCCCCGCCTTCGTCGTAGCCGTAGTGGACCTCGCTGCCGTCCGGGCTGATCGCCGTGAGCACGCGACCGAGCTGCTGGCCGAGAGGGTCGCGGCGTCGAGCAGGCTCGCGGCGGAGGCCATCGCGGCGATCCTATCTTCTCCGAGCAGACCCGTCCGGTCCGGTTGGATGGTCTTGTCCGCGAAGAGCTGGCGCTGCTCCTCGAGCGGCTGACCCTCGAAGTCGAAGCCCAGGCTCGATAACCGCGGCCCGCACCTCACTTCTCGTGCAAGGCCGCGAGGCCGTGGCCGACAAGCCTGGGTGCATGACTGCGCCGCGATCCGTCGTCCCCGGTCGGCTCTGCTTCGTCACCGCCAGGGCAGTGTGTCGGATGTTCAGGTTCGTGCCGGTGGCCGAGGTGGTCCGGGTCTTCGAGTATCTGTTCGCTGTCGCGGCTGCGCGCTATCGGATGGACGTGCACGAAGTTCTGTGCATGTCCAACCACTTTCACGCGCTGATGACCGACGTCGACGGAGTGCTGCCCGACTTCATGGGCTACTTCAACTCGTTGCTGGCGCGATCGTTGAACGC
>JAMHUH010000776.1:0-4341 GCA_035904925.1 Nannocystaceae bacterium | reverse complement strand
GCCAGCGAGCTGACCGAGCTGCTCGAGCGGCCGATCGTGTGCAACCTCGACACCCTCGTCGACGAGGGCCTGGTCGATCGAGACTTGCGCGACGTCGGGGCCCCGGGCGAGACCCTGAACTTCGCCACGGTCAGCCTCCACGAGGTCTGCAAGGCCCAGATCGCGCCCGGCCAGCTCGAGATGCTCCATGGCCGCGCCGCCGACATCAAGCTCGAGCGCGCCGACTATGTCGCCGGCCGCGACGACGGCCCAGTCGCCGATCACCTGATGCATGCCGGCCACTTCGACGAGGCGATCGAGCCGGCGATCCGAGCGGCCCGCCACGCCGAGAACGTCGCCGGCAACGTCGAGGCCTACTACTACCTGACCCAAGCTCTCAAGGCGCTGCCCAGCGACGACCCGCGCCGCTTCGAAGTCCTGCTCGAGCGCGAGCCGATCTTGCGCGCCTGGGGCCGCCGCCGAGCCCAGGGCGCCGACATTCGCCAGCTGATCGCCGTCGCCGAGCAGCTCGAGGGCCCGAGCCGCGAGCAACGCGAAGAGAACCAGGTCATCGCCTCGCTCCGGCTGCTTCGCTTCTACCTCGAGTGCGGTCGCCCGCATCGGGCGACGCGGCTGATCCCACGCCTCCAGGCCAAGCTCCACGCGCTCGATCAGCCCGAGCCCTACCTCGCGGTCCTCGGTGAGCTCGAGAGCGAGCTGATGTTCGCCCGCGGTCACTTCGAAGAGGCCGAGACCATCGGGCTCGACGCGCTGGCCTTCTGCGCCAACGACTCGCGGGGGATCGAGCAGCGAGTCCGACTCCTGCGCGCGATCGGTCGGGTCCAGCTCGGCACGGGTCGCCACGAGGCCGCCGGCGAGACCTTTCGCGAGGCCCTGCACCTCGCCCGCAGCATCGGTCACCGCCGGCTCGAGGCCGAGGCGCTCAACAACCTCGGCGAGGTCGCCGGTCGCAGCACTCGCTATCAAGAGGCGATCGACTGCTTCAAGGCCGCGCTCGCGATCGATCGTGATCTCGGCGATCGCTTCGCGACCGGGACCAAGCTCGCCAACCTCGGCCTGACCTACACGGCGATCGGCCTCTATCGACGAGCCGAACGCTACCTTCGCAAGGCGCTCGAGCTGCACGAGGCGATCGGTCACCCGGGCCTGCTCAACGACGTCATGGTCAGCCTCGGCGTGGTCGTGGCCCGGCTCGGCGATCCCGAGGCCGCGCACGCGCTGCTGGTCGACGCGGCCAAGGTCGCCGCGCGCCGGGGCGACCCTCGCACGCAGCTGCGCGCCGAGGTTCGCCTGGCCCGAATCCTGATCACCACGCCGGTCGACGAGAAGGGCGAGCCCCTGCCCAGCGACGAAGCCGTGGCCGAGGCCGAGCGGATCGCCGAGCGCGTGTACGAGCGCGGCCGGACCGAGGGCCTGCGCTCGGCCGCAGCTCGAGCCGCCCACGTGCTCGCCGTGGTCGCCGAGCGCCGCGGCGAGATCGAGCGCGCCATCATGCTCGAGCGCGACGCCGTGAAGCTGATCCGCGCCGGCGCGGCCCCGCTCGACGGGGTCCGCTCGCTCCACCACCTCGGCCAGCTGCTCCGCCAACGCGGCAACGAGTCGGAGGCGCGCGGGCTCTTGTCCGAGGCCGCGCGCGCGGTCCAGAGTCGGCTCGACGATCTGCGTGACCACGACCTGCGCGAGGGCTACCAGCAGCTCGCCGACGTCCGGCGGATCCTCGCCGACGGCGGCCGCTACTGACGCCGCGCGCGGACTCGATGGGTCCGCGAGACCTTGGCCGAGCGCCACGGTCGAGACGCCGTGATAGCCTCGTCACGGATGTCCACCACTCGCTCGCTCGCTCCGCTGCTGCTCGCGCTCTCGCTGGCCGGCTGCGCCTCGACTCGAGCGCTGGTCGCCTCCGACGGATCGCATCGACTCCTCGCCAGCGACCCTCGCAGCGGGATCACGTTGGTGCTCACCACCGAGGTCTGGTCGGGCGATCCGATGTACGGCGCCGACCTGACCATCATCCACGTGCTGGTCGCCAACATGGGCAGCGACCCGGTCCTGCTCGCGCCCGGCGACTTCGAATTGCACGATCGCCAGGGCTTCGACTTCGTGCTCTTCGACGCGGGCGGCAGCTTCGCCGCGCTCCCCGAGGGCAGCGATCCCGACGCCTTCGCCCAGGTTCAGACGCCCTACGCCTACGACCCCGGCCGCAGCAGCAACTACGACAACATCGAGACCGACGACGGTGAATTGTCTCGGCTCGCGCTGCCCTGGGGCGTGCTGCTGCCCGGCACGCAGATGCGGGGCTACCTCTACTTTGCCGATCTGCGCCAGTCCGCCAGCCACGCGACCTTGCTCTGGCACGCGCAGACGCCCGATCACCGCCAGCTCGCCGACTTCGGCTTCGATCTGCACGTGGCCCAGCTCGATCGAGTCCAGCTCGCTCGCTGACGGCATCGTCGACCCGCGTCGACGATGCCTCTGCGCCTCAGCCCGGCAGCACGCAGATGCCGACGTCCTCGTATCCGGGCGGGGCCAGGCCCTCCTCGAAGAAGGTCACGCACTCGGTCCCGGCCGTCAGGCAGTCGGGCGAGGCCAAGTCGCAGTAGGCCGCGCAGCAGGACGAGCCCGCGCACTCGGGCAGCGCGTCGGCGGCCGCACACAGGTTGCCCGGCGCACAGTCGTTGATGTAGCCGCAAGGCTGGCCCTCGCCCGAGCCGTCGGTCGTGAACACGCAGTTGAAGTCGCTGTTCGCCCAATAGCAGCCCAAGCCTTCGGAGCAGTCTTGCAGCAGCGGATCGCAGGTGGTGATGCACAAGGTGATCGCGCCTTCGTTGGCGATCAGACACGAGGTCTGCGGGTCGCAGATCGGATTGTCGGCCGAGCCATCGCAAAACGGAGTGCACACGCCGACCGCCACGCCGTCGACGTCCATCGCGTCCCAGCAGATCGAGTCCTCGCCGCAGTTGTCGGTCCCGGCGCTCGGTCCGTCCCAGATGCACGAGTCGCCGGCCTGGGCATCGCCCGTCACCTGCACGCACTTGTTGGCGTCCCAGGTCCCGCCGCTGCTGGCATAGGGGACGCACTTCTCGCCCGCGGGGCAGTCCTGCATGAAGGGATCGCAGGCCGTGTCGCCCGTGTCGGCCATGTCGGGCACGAAGTTCGAGCTGGTCTCGGTGCTGGTCTGGGTGGTCTCGGTCTGCGCCCCCGATTCCTCCGTCCCGCTCTCCTCCGAGCTGCCGAGCTCGTCGCCAGCCTCCTGGCTCAGTGGCTTGTCACAGCCGAACAAAGCGATAGCCAGAACACTGAAACGGAAGGCACTCCTACGTGTTTGAATCATCTTAAAACGAACATAGATTGTTTAACTATTAATTCAATGGCAAGTTTCGTTTCTTTTGGTGGCTTTAAATATGACCAAGTGGCTGGTCGAATCGCCAGCTTCGAACCAAAGCCGAAGGCCGCCTCGAGGGCGGCCTTCGGCTTTCAGCGGACTCGAGCGGAGCTCGGCAGGTGGATCAGGCCGGCAGCACGCAGACGCCGACGTCTTCGTAGCCGGGAGGTGCCATGCCCTCCTCGAAGAACGAGACACACTCGGTCCCCATCGTCGAGCAGAGCGGATCGGTGAGATCGCAAAAGGGCGTGCAACAGGCCGCGCCGGCGCAGGTCGGCAGCGTGGTCGCGTCGGCGCACAGGTTGCCCGCCGCACAGTCGTTGATGAAGCCACAAGGCTCGCCGGTCGGGATCTCGCCCGCGGTGAAGATGCAGCTGAAGGCCGTGTTGGCCCAGAAGCAAGCCAGACCCGCGCCGCAGTCCTGCAGCAGCGGATCGCAGTTGGTGATGCAGACGTTGATCGAGCCCTCGTTGATGATGATGCACGAGGTCGTCGGCGGGCAGATCGGAGCGTCGGCCGTGCCACCGCAGTACTCGGTGCAGACGCCGAGCAGCTGGCCATCGACGTCCATCACGTCCCAGCAGATCGAGTCGGCACCGCAGTCGTCGGTCGCCTCGATGATGCCGCCCCAGGTGCAGGTGTCACCGACGGCACCGTCGCCGCTGACCGGCACGCACTTGTTGGCGTTCCAGACGTTGCCGCCGTCGTTCGCATAGGGGACGCACTTCTCGCCCTCGGGGCAGTCTTGGGCGAAGGGGTCGCACTCCGACACGCTGCCGAAGTCGTCCGGCGGCACGAAGCCGAGTCCCGTCGTGGTCTCGTCGGTGCCGGTGCCATCGGTCCCGCCCTCGGTCGTGGTCGTGGTCGTGTCACTCGTGCCGGCCTCGTCGTCGGCCATCGTGGACCCGGTGTCGACGGGCTCGTCGCCCTTGCCACAACCAGCGAGCAGCACTGCCCAG
>JAMHUH010000775.1:0-6085 GCA_035904925.1 Nannocystaceae bacterium | reverse complement strand
TCGACCCAATGCCTGCTCGAGTGCGGCGACGACTGCTGGGGCCCGGAAGGGTGCATGACCGGGGCCGGTCGCTGCGTCCGCTTCAGCTGTCGAATCGCAGAAGACGGGGCCGACTTCTGCAACACCTGCATGGGCTGGAACGAGATCACCGTCGATCAGTGGCTCAACGGTGGCTATTGCGCGGACGTCAGCGCCAAGTATCGGCTCGACTTCGGCTACGCGACCGCTTGCGGGACCGGCATGGGCAGCTGCTGCACCGATCAGGCCTCCTGCGGTGGCGGCGACAATGCCTGGCACTTCTCCAACGGGACCGACACCTACTTCGTCGGGCCCTGCCTCGGCTGCATGGGCCCCGACAACTGCTTGCAGTGGAACAACCTCGCGGACCCTGGCTACGATCGCATCACGGCGTGCGAGCGACTCTGAACGAGGGCTGACCGAGGGGGCCCGCCGAACCCGCCCGGCGCGACCTCGAGGAACCCCCGAAAACCGGCGAATTCGCCCGCTAGACGGGTCTCTGACGCTGGTCAGGGATCGCGTGGAGTGCTATGTTCCGGGCCGCGAAGGGGCGACCGGATGGTGGCCCCTTCCTGCACCCCGAGCGAACCACATGGACGTCACCGACAAGCCCGACGCCGCCTACGACGAGACCTCGATCGAACACCTCGACTACCCCGAAAACGTCCGCAAGCGGCCGGGGATGTACATCGGTGACACCGACATCGCGGGCTTGCACAAGATGGTCTTCGAGGTGCTCGACAACTCGATCGACGAGGCGCTCGCGGGCCACTGCAAGAACATCCACGTGACCATCAACGCCGACGAGTCGGTCAGCGTCGAGGACGACGGCCGCGGCGTGCCGACCGGGCCCATGGAGGTCGGCGGCAAGTCGATCCCGGCCGCGATCGCGATCTTCACCGAGCTGCATGTCGGAGGGAAGTTCGGCAACCAGGCCTACAAGGTCTCGGGCGGGCTCCATGGCGTCGGCGTCAAGGTCGTCAACGCGCTCTCCGACTGGCTCGAGCTCGAGATCTGGCGCGAGGGCAAGGCCTACCGGGCTCGCTTCGAGCGGGGCCTGGTCGCCGACCAGCTCGAGACCCTCGAGGCGCCCAGCAACAAGCGCGGGACCAAGGTCACCTTCCACGCCGACCCGCTGATCTACGGCAACATCAAGATCGACTTCGAGATGCTGAGCTCGCGCTTTCGCGAGCTCGCCTACTTGACCGAGGGCGCCGCGATCACGCTCTCGGACGTGCGCAGCGGGTCGAAGCGCGAGCAGGCCTTCACGGGCGAGGGCGGCGTGGCCAGCTTCCTCGAGCTGCTCTGCCAAAAGAAGGTCAAGATCGGCTCGTTGATCGACCTGCGGACCGACATGGACTTCGAATTCGAAGGCCACGCGCACACGCTCAACGTCCAGATCGCGCTGCAGTGGACCGACGCCTATCACGAGCTGGTCCACTGCTACACCAACAACATCGCCAACAAGGACGGCGGCACCCACCTGACCGGCCTGCGCACCGCCCTGACCCGCGTGGTCAACGGCTACGCGACCGAGCACAACATGCTCAAGGGCCACAAGTCCGAGAAGGGCACGCTCGCGGGCGAGGACGTGCGCGAGGGCTTGATCGCCGTGATCGCGGTCAAGCATCCGGACCCCAAGTTCAGCTCGCAGACCAAGGAGAAACTGGTCTCGGGCGAGGTCACGGCGCTGGTCTCCAACGCGGTCCACGACACGCTGACCCGCCACTTCGAAGAGAACCCCAAGGACGCCCGCTTGATCGTCGAGAAGGCGCTGCTGGCCGCTCGCGCCCGCGCGGCCGCTCGCAAGGCCCGCGACACGATCACCCGCAAGGGCATCCTCGACGGGCTCAGCCTGCCCGGCAAGCTGGCCGACTGTCAGGACAAGGATCCGGCCAAGGCCGAGCTCTTCCTGGTCGAGGGTGACAGCGCCGGTGGCTCGGCCAAGCAGGGCCGCGATCGCGGGACCCAGGCGATCCTCCCGCTGCGCGGCAAGATCCTCAACGTCGAGAAGGCCCGGATCGACAAGATGCTCTCGAGCCAGGAGCTGGTCGCGTTGATCACCGCGCTCGGCACCGGCATCGGGCCCGACAACTACGACGTCGACAAGATCCGCTACCACAAGATCATCATCATGACGGACGCGGACGTCGACGGTTCGCACATCCGCACGCTCTTGTTGACCTTCTTCTTCCGTCACCTCGTCGACGTGATCGAGCGCGGCTACCTCTACGTCGCTCAGCCGCCGCTCTACAAGGTCAAGTCGGGCAAGAAGGAGCTCTACCTCAAGAACGACGCTGGCCTCGACGCCTTCATCATCGACAGCGCGGTCGAGGACCTCGAGCTCGAGATCGCCGGCAGCACCGTCTCGGCCAAGGTCCTGGCCGAGATCGCCCACGCCGGCATCCGCTACCGCAACCTGCTCGACTCGCTCGAGCGCGAGCATCGGCGGCCGATCATCGAGAGCCTCTTGGTCGAGCTCGAGCAGCGCGGCCGACAGGCGGTCGAGCACGCGTTCATGCAGGTCGACGAGCCTTTGCTGACCGAGATCGGCGTCGCGATCGTCGAGCGAGCCCTGCCGAGGATGCCGCTGACCCGCGCGACCAGCCGAGTCGAACGCGTCACCGTTCAGACCAGCGAGGGCGAGTCGGTCGAGCGCGCGCTGATCCGGCTCGAGGTCTTGTCCGACGGCGTGACCGTGCTCGAGGACCTCGACCTGCCGCTGCTGCGCTCGTCCGAGGTCCGCGACCTGGCCCGGATCCGCGAGGAGCTGACCAAGACCGCGCCGCTCGAGTCGGCGACCAAGCTGCGCCGCAAGGGCGACGTGATCGCCGAGCCCAAGGGCCTGCTCGAGATCGTCGACCACGTCGGCCAGGTCGGCCGGACCGGCCTGCAGATCCAGCGCTACAAGGGCTTGGGCGAGATGAACCCCGAGCAGCTGTGGGAGACCACGATGGACCCCAACGCCCGCGAGCTGCTGCAGATCAAGATCGCCGACATGGACCTCGCCGACGAGGTGTTCACGGTCCTGATGGGCGACGAGGTCGCCCCGCGCCGCGACTTCATCACCGAGAACGCGCTCAACACCCGCAACCTCGACGTCTGAGCTCCCTCGACGCGAGCCGGTTCTCCGGCTCGCGTCAGCGGCTCGCCCAGCCTCAGAGCTGGCACTGGTTGGTGCAGCCGTCGTTGTTGACGGTGTTCCCATCATCACACTGCTCGACGCCCATGTGCACGACGCCGTCCCCACAGACCGCGATCGTGCAGAACACCGGCAGGCAGTCGTCGCTCTCGATCGCGTTGCCGTCGTCGCACTCTTCGATCTCGGCCTGGGTGAACCCGTCGCCGCAAAAGGCCAGCTGGCAAGCCGGGCAGTCATCGGTCGTGTCGTCGTCGCCGTCGTCGCACTGCTCGCCCGGCTGGATCACGCCGTCGCCACAGAACGAGGGCGTGCAGTTGATCGAGCAGCCGTCGCTGGGATCGTCGTTGCCGTCGTCGCAGTCCTCGACGCCCGCGTGGACGAAGGCGTCGCCGCAGGTCGCGAGGTCGCAGGTCCCGACGCAGTCGTCGGTGTTGGACTCGTTGCCGTCGTCGCACTCTTCGAAGTCGGGGTTGAGCAAGCCATCGCCGCACGCGGCGATCGTGCAGCTGCTCGTGCACTTGCCGGCGTCGTCGTTGGCCTCGCCGAGATCACACTCTTCGCCGGACTCGACCACGCCGTTGCCACAGCCCGGCTCGATCATGTCGTCGCCCGAGTCGGACTCGGTCTCGAGCGTCGCGACTTCGTCGCCCCCACCCTCGTCGCTGCGGTAGGTGGTGCACGCGAGCGCGAGGGTCATGCCGAGCATGCTCAGCATGGCCAGCGAGGTCGTGGAGCGGCCGCAAATCAGGTTTCGCATGCGCGGGAGGATAGGCGGCGCGCAGCGGCGGTGCACGAGGCCGAGCGCGTGTGGGCTCGCAAGCCGAGCCCGCGAAACCCCGCGAAGGATCGCCGCGCGTCGACCATGCCGACGCTTCGAGCGTGGCCGTGGGCCCGTGGGCCGTGCGATACTCGGACGGGTGCGGGTCACCACCAGCGATCGGGCCCCGACCGAAGTGGCCGCGGACGCGCTGATCGTGCTGTTCCGGGCGCCAACCCGCGGGCGCCCGCGTCCGCCGCTGTCCGAGCACCTGCGCGGCGACGCGGGCCGCTTGATCGCCCGCCGGGCCGAGAGCATCACCTGGCTCGAGACCCACGCCCTGGCGACCCCGCGCGTGTTGCTCTACTGCCTGGGCCCCGAGCCGACGCCCTGGAACCCGCAGCTCGAGTATCTCGGCGGTCACGCGGGCAGCCTCGGCCGCGATGTCTGGGCGCTGCGGGTTCGCCGAGCGCTGCGCAACGCTGGCGCGCAGATCGAGCGAGCCTGCACCGGGCTCGGCCTGCGCCATGTCGTCCTCGCCGCCTGGCCCGACGACTGCGACCCCGGCCTCGTGCTCGAGGGCATGCTCTTGCGCGCCCACGATCCGCGCGCCTGGGACTCCGAGCGCCACGAAGAGAACACCTCGCTGCGGCGCGTGACCGCCTGCGTGCCCAGCCGCGAGCACCCGCGGATCCGCGAGCTGCTCGCGACCTGCGAGGCGACCAACTTCGCCCGGCTCCTCGGTGACCTGCCCAGCAATCACTCGGCGCCTTCGCAGCTGGTCGCCCGCGTGCGCGAGCGCTTCGCCAGCTTGCCGGTCGACGTCCGGGTCATCAGCGCGGTCGAGGCTCGGGCGATCGGGATGGGCCTGTTCAGCGCGGTCGATGCTGGCGCGGGCGAGCACGGCTGCATCTTGGTGCTCGAGCATCGACCCAAGCGCGCGACCAAGCGCAAGTCGGGCCGACGCAAGGCCGACGAGCTCGAGGACCACGACGACGACACCGAGCCGCCCCTGCTCGCGCTGGTCGGCAAGGGCCTGATCCACGACACCGGCGGCTACAACATCAAGACCAGCCACACCCTGCACGAGCTGACCCACGACAAGTGCGGGGCGACGGCCGTGATCGGGGCGATGCTGGCGATCGCCCAGCTCGGCCTCGGCGTCCGCGTGCTGGCCGTCTGCCCGCTGACCGAGAACTGCGTCGACGCCCACGCCTACAAGCCCGGCGACGTCCTGCGGGCCTACGACGGCACGACCGTCTACATCGAGAACACCGACGCCGAGGGCCGACTCGTCCTCGCCGACGCGCTCGCCTGGCTCGGCCAGCACGACCCCGAGCTGACCATCGATCTCGCGACCCTGACCGGAGCCGCGCACACGGCCCTGGGCGAGCCCTTCGCCGCGCTCTACTGCAACGAAGACCGCGCCCGCGACCTGCTGCTCGAGGCCGGCCAGGTCAGCGGCGATCTGCTCTGGCCGATGCCGATCCACGAGATGCACGAGTGCGAGCTCGGCCATCACAAAGCCGACCTGCGCAACGTCGGCACCCACGCCGGCAACCCGAGCTCGGCGGCCGCGTTCTTGCGCCACTTCGTGAACTTTCCCTGGGCCCACGTCGACCTGGCCGGCAAGGCGCATGTCGAGTACGGCCGCGAGACCTTCGGGCCGGGCGCGACGGGCTTTGGGACTCGCTTGCTGATCGAGCTCGCCCGCCGCGTCGCAGCGCAGACGCACGCCAGCTGACGACTACTCGTTGGTCGTGATCGTGGGCTTGTCGTGTCGAGCCAGGAAGGCGAGCGCCTCGGGCGTGTCGTAGCAGCGAACCAAGTCGAGCCAGGGCTTGCGCGAGGCCTTGTCCCAGGCCAGGCCCGCGCACGAGACGATCAAAGGCGCACCCTCGTCGCCGAGCTGGTGCATGACGTTGGGCATGTGCGGCACGGCCTCTTCGATCAGCTGGTAGAGGATCTTGACGATCTGCTCGATCGCGCCGGCGATCCGTGCGGGCTCGGTCAGGCAAGCGAGCAGCGCGAGCTGGCCGTAGCCATGCGCGAGCGCGTCGTCGAGGTCCTCGTCGACCCACTCGCGCTCGCAAAACGCATAGGCGAGCGCGGGCTTCAGCTCGCCCGCCGGCTCGCGTCGAGCCTGCGCGGCCACGGCTCGCGCACGT
>JAMHUH010000774.1:0-3226 GCA_035904925.1 Nannocystaceae bacterium | reverse complement strand
TGTCGACGTCGGTCGAGCTGTCGAAGGTGTCGATGTCGGTCGAGCTCGTGAAGGTGTCGAGCGTGTCGATGTCGGTCGCCTCGCCCCAAGTGTCGAGCACGTCGTCGCCCCAGTCGGTGGTCAGGTCGTCGGTGCCGGTCGAGGTCGAGGTCGACGTGGACTCGCCGTCGGCGATCAAGGTCGTCGCGCTGTCTTCGAAGCTGAAGGTGTCGCCCTCGGCGACCTCGTCACCGAGCTGGATCAGCGACTCGGTCCGACCGCAGCCGGTCAGCACGAGCAAGGCGGTGGAGAGCGAGAGCAAGTCAAGGCGAACGCGCATGGGGGTCATGGTGGCACAGCCGAGGGGTCGAAGGTGAGAGCGTTGCTCGAGGGCCGGACCTGCACGGATGACCCCGAAGGCCTGGTTGCTTCACGCGACTGGATCGATCGCCCCGAACTGGTCGCGGAGCACTCGCCAGTACAGATCGTGCTCGGCGCGCAAGACCCGCTGCTGTAGCGTTTCCGGGGTGTCGCCGGGCTCGACCGGGACCTCGACATGGGCCAGCGGCTGGCCCTCGTCGTAGCGCTCGTCGACGAGGTGAATGGTCGGGCCGGTGCTGGCGACGCCGGCCGCGAGCACGGCTCGGTGAACATGCAGTCCGTACATGCCCTTGCCGCCGAAGCGCGGCAGCGGGGCGGGGTGGATGTTGACGATCCGGCCGCGGAAAGCGGCGATCAGCGAGGGCTCGATCAGCGAGAGCCAACCTGCGAGCACGACGACGTCGACTCGATGCTCGCGCAGCAGCTCGAGGATGCGTGCGCTCGGATCGGGGTCGGTCTTGCGACTCACGTAGTGCGCGGCGATGCCGTGATGGGCGGCCCGGCTCAGCGCGCCGGCGTCGGCGTGGTTGGAGATCACCAGGACGATCGGGCAGGGCAGGTCGCCGCGCTGGTGAGCGTCGATCAGCGCCTGAAGGTTGCTGCCGCCGCCCGAAGCCAGGACAGCCAGCCGCGCGGGCTCGCGGGTTCGGTCGTGCACGGCGAGGGTTATACTCCCGGCCGTGCACGACCGCGATGAACTCGCCCCTGGCGTTCCGATCCGCTCGACCACGGTCTTGTGCGTGCGCCGCAATGGCAAGGTCGCGCTCGGAGCCGATGGTCAGGTCTCGATGGGCAACACGATCATGAAGGGCACGGCCAGCAAGGTCCGCTCGCTCGCGCGTGGTCGGATCCTGGCCGGCTTCGCTGGCTCGGCGGCCGACGGGCTCACGCTCTGCGACCTGCTCGAGGCCAAGCTCGACGCGGTCGGTGGCAACTTCACCAAGGCCTGCGTCGAGCTGGCCAAGGACTGGCGCCTCGATCGTCGCTACCGTCGACTCGAGGCGCTGATGATCGTCGCCGACCGCGAACGCTCGCTGCTGCTCTCGGGCACCGGCGACGTGATCGAGGCCGACGACGGCATCCTCGCGATCGGCTCGGGCGGCAACTATGCGCTCGCGTCCGCGCGAGCGCTGCTGCGCCACACCGAGCTCGACGCACGCAAGCTGGTCGAGGCCGGCCTGACGGTCGCGGGCGAGATCTGCGTGTTCACCAACCTCAGCCACACCATCCTCGAGCTCGACGCCAGCGAATGACCGCCATGCCCACGACCCGCGACAAGATCGAGGACGCCAAGCAGCTCACCCCGCGCCGGGTGGTCGAGGAGCTCGACCGCTTCATCATCGGCCAGCACAAGGCCAAGCGCGCCGTTGCGATCGCCTTGCGCAACCGCTGGCGTCGCCAGCAGGTCGCCGACGATCTGCGCGACGAAATCTCGCCCAAGAACATCATCATGGTCGGCCCGACCGGGGTCGGAAAGACCGAGATCGCCCGCCGCCTCGCCCGGCTGAGCGGGGCGCCCTTCGTCAAGGTCGAGGTCAGCAAGTTCACCGAGGTCGGCTACGTCGGCCGCGACGTCGAGTCGATCATCCGCGACTTGGTCGAGATGGCGGTCAAGCTGGTCCGCGAAGAGATGGAGGCCGCGGTCTGGGAGAGCGCGCGGACCCGGGCCGGCGACAAGGTCATCGATCTGCTGATGCCGCCGACCAAGCCCAGCGCCGGCTTCGCCGACCGCCCCGGCGATCCGGCCAAGCCCGCCAACGAGGCCAGCCGCGAGAAGCTGCGCAAGCTCTTGGACGAGGGCAAGCTCGACGATCGCGACGTCGAGATCGAGATCGAGGACGAAGGCGGCGGCGGGATGCAGATGATGCCCGGCATGCCGCCGGGGATGTCGCCCGGCATGTCCGGGATGGACGGCAGCAGCGGGCCCTTCGGCGCGATCGAGGAGATGCTCGGCTCGCTCGCCAAGCGCAAGCGCAAGAAGACGGTCAAGGTCGTCGAGGCGATCGACTTGCTCGCGCAGCAAGAGGCGCGGGCGCTGGTCGATCGTGACGAGGTCAAGCGCGAGGCGGTCCGCCGGACCGAGCAGCTCGGCGTCGTCTTCCTCGACGAGATCGACAAGATCTGCAGCCGCGAGCACGCGCGTGGGGCCGACGTCTCGCGCGAGGGGGTCCAGCGCGACTTGCTGCCCCTGGTCGAGGGCTCGACGGTCGCGACCAAGTACGGGCCGGTCCGCAGCGATCACGTGCTCTTCATCGCCGCGGGCGCCTTCCACATGGCCAAGGTCGGCGATCTGATCCCCGAGCTCCAAGGTCGCTTCCCGATCCGGGTCGAGCTCGACAGCCTGAGCAAGGCCGACTTCGTCAAGATCCTGCGCGACACCGACAACTCGCTGCTCAAGCAGTATCGGGCGCTGCTCGGGACCGAGGGCATCGTGGTCGAGTTCACCGACGAGGCGATCGACGAGCTGGCCAACGTCGCCTCGCAGGCCAACGCCGGGCTCGAGAACATCGGCGCGCGTCGGCTCCACACCGTGCTCGAGCGGGTGCTCGACGAGCTCTCGTTCGCGGCGACCGAGATCGGTCCGCAGACGATCACGATCACCGCGCAGTACGTCCGCGAGCGGATCGGCGACCTGCTCCAAGACCAGGACCTCTCGCGTCACATCTTGTGACGCGACCGTGACCGAGTCCCTAGAGCGGCGACCGGTTTGAATCCACGCGCTGATGCACGCCTGGGGCCGCCCGTGGCGGTGTCGCTCGGCGCTCGACGTATTGATAAAATGAAATCTCTTTGTTTTTGAGAATATGTTGCATGTACAAATGTATATCCACTAGCTCCCAATACAGCTACAAATATTTGTGCTTTT
>JAMHUH010000773.1:0-1647 GCA_035904925.1 Nannocystaceae bacterium | reverse complement strand
AGACCAGCGAGCCGCCGCCGACCCCACTGCTGGTCAAGGTCGTGAGGTGTTCGAAGCGATGCAGCTCGAAGAGGCCGTCGCGGGCGAGCATCCGCTCGCGGCTGCGTCGACCTCGGGCCAGCCGGACGTTGCGGACGAACTTGCGTGAGCCGAGCAAGCCGCGTGGCCAGGGCCGCTGCTGGCTGGGATCGCCCGCGAGCGCCTCGCCGACGGGTCCCCACCAAGGCCCGCGCTCGAGCACCAGCACCTTCATGCCGGCCTGCGCCAGCCGAGCCGCGCTGACCGAGCCGCCGAAGCCGGTCCCGACCACGATCACGTCCCACGAGCTCTCGTCGTCGCGCACTGGCTCGCATTGGAGCGCGAGCGCGAGCCGACGTCCAGGCTTTCGCGTCGCTTCATGTCGCTTCTCGTCGATGCCCGTCGCTTCGCGTCGATGCCCGTGCACGGGTTCGTGCTTGCACGCGAGCGGCCGCGCACGCCAAGATGGCGCGTGTCCGAATCTCGTCCGAGCTCGCGCAAGCATCCCCCGGGCCTCTACCGGCTCTTCTTCATCGAGATGTGGGAGCGCTTGGCCTTCTACACGATGGTCAACGTGCTGCTGCTCTACGCGACCGACTTCGAGCGCGGCGGCCTGGCCCTGAGCTCGGCCGAGGGCAACGAGATCTACGGGCTCTATCTGGCCTTCGTCTACTTCACGCCCTTCCCGGGCGGGATGCTGGCCGATCGCTTCTTGGGCTATCGCCGGGCGGTCTTCATCGGCGGGCTGATCATGGCCAGCGGGCTCTTCTTGCTCAGCATCCGGGGCGAGACCTACTTCTACTTGGGCATCGCCGGCTTGGTCCTGGGCAACGGCCTGTTCAAGCCCAACATCTCGGTGATGGTCGGCAACCTCTACGAGCCCGGCGATCCCAAGCGCGACTCGGGCTTCAACATCTTCTACATGGGCATCAACATCGGCGCCTTCGTGGCCTCGTTCTTGGCCTCGTCGGTCCGCAACCAATACGGCTGGCTGTGGACCTTCCGGGTCGCGAGCATCGGCCTGCTGGTCGGCGTGGCGATCTTGTTGATCTCGTGGAAGGCGCTCGAGAAGGCCGATCGCCGGCCCGAGAAGGCCGCCGACGACACCAGCTTCGGCGAGGTCTTCGCCAAGATCCTGCTCCCGGCGCTGGTCGTCGGCGGCGCGGGCTACTACCTCGCGACCAGCTACTTCCCCAACATCCCGGTCCGCCCGGCCGTGTTCGGGTTCTTGGTCGGCATGATCCCGGTGATCGTGTTCTTCGTCCGGCTCGGGCTCAACGCCAAGCCGACGGAGCGGCCCGGCTTGCTCGCGCTGCTGCCGATCTACGTCGCGGGCGGGACCTTCTTCATGGTCTTGCACCTCAACGGCTCGGCGATGACGCAGTGGGCCAACGACACGACCCGGCGCGACATCCCGGCCCCGAGCCTCTTTCAGCAAGACGCGCTGCCCAGCTACTACGCCAACGCCTCCGAAGAGCTGCCGCGACCCAACCCGCAGAACCTGGTCGCGGTCGCCGATCCCAACGTCGCGCGGATGTTCGGGCAAAAGCGGATGGACGAGGCCTCGCTCGCCAAGGTCCTGGCCGAGCACCCCGAGCTCGAGCCGCGCGAGTTCGCGGCCGACGTCAC
>JAMHUH010000772.1:0-1783 GCA_035904925.1 Nannocystaceae bacterium | reverse complement strand
CGGTCGCGGTTGTAGCGAGCAGCGTTGAGCGCGGCCTCGTTGACCAGGTTCTCGAGGTCGGCGCCCGAGAAGCCCGGGGTCCCGCGCGCGATGGTGTTCATCTCGACGTCGTCGCCGCGCGGGACCTTGCGGGTGTGGACGGCGAGGATCGCCTCGCGGCCGCGCACGTCGGGCAGGCCGACGACGATGCGACGATCGAAGCGACCGGGCCGGAGCAGGGCCGGATCGAGCACGTCGGGCCGGTTGGTGGCGGCGACCAAGATGACGCCGTCGTTGCCCTCGAACCCGTCCATCTCGACCAGGAGTTGGTTGAGGGTCTGCTCGCGCTCGTCGTGACCGCCGCCGAGGCCAGCGCCGCGATGCCGACCGACCGCGTCGATCTCGTCGATGAAGATGATGCAGGGGGCGTTCTTCTTGCCCTGCTCGAACAGGTCGCGCACGCGGCTGGCACCGACGCCGACGAACATCTCGACGAAGTCGGAGCCCGAGATCGAGAAGAACGCGACCCCGGCCTCGCCAGCGATCGCCCGCGCGAGCAAGGTCTTGCCGGTTCCGGGCGGGCCCATCAGCAGCACGCCCTTGGGGATCCGGCCGCCGACCCGCATGTACTTTCGGGTGTCACGCAGGAAGTCGATGATCTCCTCGACCTCTTCGCGGGCCTCTTCGATGCCGGCGACGTCCTTGAACGTGATCTTCTGCTGGTGCTCGTTGAGCAAGCGGGCGCGGGACTTGCCGAAGCTCATCGCCTTGCCGCCGCCGGCCTGCATCTGGCGCATGAACATGATCATCAGGACGACGACCAGGGCCAGCGGCAGGCCCATCAAGATCAGCTGCAAGAGCGTGCCGTCGCCCTCGGGCTCGATCTTGTAGGCGACCTTGTTGGTCCGGAGCAGCTCGTAGAGCTCGTCGGTCGCCGGCGCGACGACCTCGTACTTCTTGTCGGTCTCGTAGGCGATGTCGACGTAGCTCGCGTGGACCTCGAGATCGAGCGAGGTCGAGGTGTCGTCGGACAGCTCCTTGGCCTCGACCTTCTTGACGAACTGCGAGTAGGTCAGCGGCTCGGCCTTCTGGCTGTTGTTGAACAGATTGGCCAGCAGGAGCACGGCGACGATCAGGCCGAGCCAAACGAGGAGAGTCTTGGTCTGTTGCTTCACGAGGCTGGCTCTCGAGGCCCGATCGGTCGTCGCAGGATAGCCCCGCGTGTGGAGAGGGTCAATGGTTGCCCGCGTCGCTCGCGGACTCGCCTGGGCCGACCCAAAGACCATTTCGATGGATCGTGACCCGAAGTTTCGGGGCCACGTCCCAACGTTTCGGCGCCGGGGAAGCCGAGCCCGGCTCCGCACGTCGCCGGCGATCGGCCTGCGCCACCGCCAGTGCGGCCGCCTCGAGCTCGTCCAGGGTCCGCCGACGCAGCTGTTCGAGCGCTACGCCCTCGATGGCCACCACGCCGACAAAACGCGTCCCCGATTTCTTGAGGGCAAACTTTTCCGCGACCAGTGCCTCAATCGAGCTGCGGGAGCGGATGAGATTCAGATCAATTGACATTTGAGTTTCCCCGGTTACGAGCAAATCAAAACTAGAAGCGCGCAGTTTTTCCGCGCCCAACGGGAGAATTTCAGTTGCAGGCAAGCCGGGGGTGTGATACATTGAGGGTGTCCAGTCCTGCAATGTATCGTTTCCCCAGCCCACCTGTGCGTTCCTTTGGTGGGTCTTTTTTTATCCGGGTGGAGGTCGGGCTAACTGATTGGTCATGTCGCCCTACCCTCCAAATTCATCTTCGAGA
>JAMHUH010000771.1:0-1521 GCA_035904925.1 Nannocystaceae bacterium | reverse complement strand
ACTCGTGGTCGAGGTCGCTCGAGCAGATCGTGCGCGAGCTCGGCCTCACCGCCGAGCAAGTCGCGGGCGTGATCGAGGGCTGGACTTCGCAGCGCGACGCAGCCCAGCAGCAGGGCTCGCTTGCTCGCGACCTGGCCTCTGGTGCTCTCCCCGAGCTGCGCGCCGTGTGGTGGGCGAAGGCTCGCCCGTGGCTGCTCGGCGTGCTCGCTCGGCAGTCGCAGCCCATCGCGTCGCCTGGGCGCTCCTGGACGCTCGAGGCCGACCCTTGCGAGGTCGAAGCATGAACGACCCGCGACACCTCCCGCACCAGGCCAAGGCCGAGCTGGCCCTGCTCGGCGGCGTGTTGCTGCGCGGTGGTGACGTGCTCGACGAGCTCGTTCGCGTGCTCGACCACGAGGACTTCTACGCGCCCCGAGCCCGCGCCGTGTGGGCCAGCATGGTGCAGCTGCACGAGGCAGGCTCAGCGGTCGACGTGTTCACGCTCGAGGCCAGGCTCCGCGCGCGAGGCCAGCTCGAACTCGTCGGCGGGATCGATGGTCTGGCCTCGCTCGACAAGCATGCCGACGCGCTGAACCTCTCGTCGTACGCGGGCCTGGTGCGCTCGAGCGCGGTGAGGCGGCGCGCGGTGATCTTCCACCGCGAGCAGGCCGAGCGCTTGCAGCAGCTTGACGATGATGTGATCGGCGACTCAATCGCAGCAGGCCAGACCCAGCTCGCAGCTCTGGCCTCGCAAGCGGCAGGCTTGGCCGGCAAGCTCACCGTCCCGATCGGCGTCAGCGTCGAGCAGGTCGCTGCTGGCATGCTCGCGCACATCGAGGGGCGAGCGCTGTCGATGCGCCTGAACGCGGTCAAGCTCGACCGCCTGCTGCCGCTGCGCCCTGGCAAGCTGCTGGTCATCGCCGGGCGGCCAGCCATGGGGAAAACCACGTGGGCGGGCTCTGTGACGCGCGACCTGACCCTCGAGCGGATACCTGGTGTCTCGCCGCCTCGCTGGCGTCGCCGACAGGACGCGGTCCCTGTCTTGTGGGCGTCCGGCGAGATGGATCATAGCGACCTGACCGCGCGACTGCTCGCCGACGTTGGCACGCTCGACAGCCGAGCGGTGCAAGCTCCCACGCGCGAGTGGGCTGCTGCGCGCGAGCGACAGATCCGCGAGGCGATGGACCTTCTCGCGGCGTTGCCTGTCGAGTTTGTCGACGATGATCTCTCGGGCGAGCTCACGGCGATCGAGGCGGCCTGCTGGTCTGCGCGGGCTCGGCTCGGGCCCGCCACGCCGTTCGTGGTCGTCATCGACTACCTGCAGCGGCTCTCGGACTCTCGGCTTGCGCGCGTGCACTCGCGCGAAGAGTACGTCAGCAAGCTCGCCATGCGCTGCAAGTCGATCGCGCGCAGCTGCAAGTGCGCGGTGGTCTTGCTCGCGCAGCTCAATCGCGAAGTCGAGAAGAGGCCGGACAAGCGGCCGCAGATCTCCGACCTGCGCGAGTCGGGCGCGATCGAGCAAGAGGCCGACTTCGTGGGCGG
>JAMHUH010000770.1:0-7120 GCA_035904925.1 Nannocystaceae bacterium | reverse complement strand
CTCAAACACGTCGCCCTTCGAATCGCGTGAGCCCTCGCTGTGGTTGGAGGCGTGGGTCGGGGGTAGGGGTTGGGCATCGAAGCCAGGGGCTCGACTCGCCTCGGACCGACCCTCTTTCCCCCCGCGCGCCTTCGAACTCGACTGCTGACGCCGCCCTCGACAGGGACCGAGGCATCGCACTCGAGCTGCTGCGGTCGCTTTTCGCGGTCGCTCTTTGCGGCGAGCGCTGACGTCGGCGAACTCGGGCGGCGGGGAATGTTTGGGGCCTGTCCGAGGCGGACCTTGGCGTTGGGACCGGAGTGGGGGAGCCGAGCGTCAGGCCCCAAATATTCCCCGTGAAGCCCCCACTTCGGGAACACGACCCCCCGCGAACGATCCCCGCGAACGAAAGACCACAAAATTTCCTCCACCCGATCGACCAACTCCAACCTACAAAGAAATCGAGCCCTCCATCATGAAACGCCTCCTCGATTCCACCTGGCAGCGCATCGGCCTCCAAATCGCCCTCTTGTCCGGCATCGGCCTCGCATTCATCGTCGGCACCCGCCAAGATCCCGTGCTCGCCGAGGGCGGCGCCGATTGTCCCGACGAAGGCCAATGCACCTTCAAAAAGCCCAACATCATGTTGATCATGGACTACTCCACGTCCATGAACAACGTCTGGGACGCGCAGAACAACCTGACCCGCTGGCAGGTGGTCGTGCAGTCGATCAAGACGATTACGCAAGAGGGCAGCTTCCTCAGCCAAAATACTCACCTCGCGCTGATGCGCTTTGGCCACGATCCTTCACCCGCGGCCGGGACGACGATCCCCAATGACACCTCGGGCATCGTCGACGGCCAAAAGCTCGACGTGCCTTGGTATGACGATCAGAACACGCCTTGGTTTCAGTGCAATGGCGCGGCGATCGGCGCGGCGCTCGATGCTGCGGGCCAGCCCATCAATGGCAGCTTGGTCGGGATCGGGACCTGGACCAAGGGCGCGCTCGATACCAGCAAGACTTTGATCGACGCTTCGATCGCGGCGCATCCAGAAGACGAGGGCGAGCGGGTCTATCTCAACGTGGTGGTGACCGACGGGGCGTGGACGGGGCAGGATGGCACCACGCCTTTGGCACCGGCAGCGCAAGATCCCGCGATCACGGCGGCCGACCTGTACGACAACGACAATGTCCGTACTTATGTCGTCGCGGTCGCGGGCGACGTTCAGGCCGAGGCGGCGGCGGATCAGCTGGCCAGCGCGGGTGGAACCGGGCCGACGGCGATCGATGGCGACACGCCGGATCTGCTCGAGCAGGCGCTCGCGGCCCTGGTCGAAGACATCATCAACACGCTCGTCGTGCCCGAGTGCGTCGGCGGGCTGCCGCGGATCATGGTCTTGCGCGACGCGTCGTCTTCGAGGCTCAACATCAATGGTGGCACCCTCGCGGGCGGCCCGGGCGAGACCGGCTGGGACAAGGCTCGCGACGCGCTCGCGGGCGAGGTCGATTCGCTCTTCGATCTCGAATTGGTCAACCTGCCGGGGCAGGCGGTCGAGGACGTGGTCCACCTCGGGCTCGCCGTGTTTGGCCACAACACGCCCGTGCCCGGCGAGCAGAAGATCCTCGTCGATTATGGTCCTTGCATGCGGGACAATTTCGCTTGGGCGCTGCATCCGGGCAGCTCGGCCGCGTGTTCGCCGGTCGACGAATCCTGCACCGACGACGCGCAGTGCGGGGTCGGTGAAGTCTGTCGTACCGGTACGTGTCACTCGGGCTGCAACACCAACCAGGACTGCGGCGGTGGGTTCGTCTGTGCCTACGGCGGCTGTGCTTGCGACGCCGACTCGGACTGCGGGGCGGGCTTGTGCATCGCGGGCGAGTGTCATGACAATTGTGGGCTCGATCCCTGGGGCGGGCCGCCGATCGCTTGGGATTTCCAAGACGGGACCCAGACGCCGCCCAGCTTCGACCAGCCGACCACGAGCCACATGCCGCAATGCGGAGGCAACAGTGAGTTCTGCTCGGGCTCGGGCACCTACACGCACCTGGGCCTGCAAATGATCAAGGACAACAAGGCCGCCTATCTCACGGCGGCGCAGCAGCCCAACGCGGTCTATCCGGCCAACGACTCGACCCAGTTCGTCAACATCTTGATCACCGACGGCCAATACACCGGCTATTCGACCAACGCCCAGGTCCAGTCCGAGCTCGAGCAAATCTACGCCGACGGGATCACGACCTACGTGATCGGCTTTGGCGACGGGGTCGACACGCCGGCCGCGATCGCGCAGCTGAACAACATGGCCGACTGGGGCTCGGGCGGCACGCTCGACTACTACGACGCCAACAACCAGGCCGCGCTCGAGATGGCGCTCGCGGACATCATCGGCGGGATCAGCTTCGATCCTTGCTGTGCGTTCAACGACTGCTCGGCGAACCCCGAGCCGACCACGCTGGAGCCCGATCCGGTGCCGAGCGACGAGACCACGACGACCGAGTCGGGCGGCGAGACGACGGGGCCCGACGACACGACCACGACCACGATGACGACGTCGACGACGAGCGAGAGCGGGACCGACACGGCTAGTGACACCGGGACCGACACGGCCAGCGACACGAGCGAGAGCTCGGGCAGCGCCACCTCGACCGGCGACGACGAGATCGGCGGTGACAACACGGGGGCCGACGATCTGAGTATCCAGCCAGGCGACTGCAGCTGCGCGAGCGCGCCGAACGAGCGGGGTCTGGGCGGCTCGCTGCTGCTGCTCGGGCTCGTGGGGCTGGTCCGGCGTCGTCGGACTCGCTGACCCGCGCGGCGGCGCGTGTGGCAAGCTAGGGCCATGCTCCGCTCGCCCACGCGCCTGCTCGGCGTCGCGCTGCTGCTCGTTGCCTGCCAGACCGAGCCGGCCGCGCCCAAGACCTTCACCGACGAGCGCGAGCCCTGCAGCGACAACAACCCGCTGCGCAACCTCTATTTCGGCGACCTCCACGTCCACACCGCCTACTCCTTCGACGCCTACATCAACGAGGTCCGGGTCGAGCCGTCGCAGGCTTACGCGTTCGCGCGCGGCGAGTCGGTCGAGCTGCCGGACGGCTCGGGCATGACGACCCAGACTCGCATCATCGATCGCCCGCTCGACTTCGCGGCGGTCACCGATCATGGCGAGTACCTCGGCGAGGTCGCGGCTTGCGTCGACCCGGACTCGGCCGCGTGGTCGAGCGAGCTCTGCGTCGGGCTGCGCGAGGGCGACCCGGCGGTGCTGGTCCAATGGGGACTCGGGCTCGGCTCGAGCAGCCCGGTTCGACCGACGGGCGTCTGCGACTCTGCCGATTGTCCGGGCTACCTCGGCGGCGCGTGGACGCGGACCCAACAAGCGGCCGAGGCTGCTTACGATCGCTCGTCGGCGTGCGAGTTCACCAGCTTCGTCGCCTACGAGTGGTCGGGCGCGAGCTTGCTGTCCAACCTGCATCGCAACGTGGTGTTTCGAACCAGCGCGGTGCCGGCCCTGCCAATCACGCACTTCGAGGAGCCGAGCTTTTGGGGCCTGTGGGACGCGCTCGACCGCGAGTGCATCGCTGGTCTCGGCAATTGCGACGTGCTGGCGATCCCGCACAACACCAATTGGTCGAACGGCAACATGTTCATCGCCGAGTACCCCGAGGGCCGCAGCGAGGCCGAGTGGGCGGCGCTGCGGGCCGAGCTCGAGCCTTTGCTCGAGCTCTACCAGCACAAGGGCGACAGCGAGTGCATGAATGGTTTGTCGGGCGTGCTCGGGTCGCCCGACGAAGCCTGTGAATTCGAAAAGCTGCGCACCGGCGATTTCAGCGATTGTGGCGATGGCACCGGGATGCAGGGCATGGTCAACGGCGGCTGCGTGTCGCGGCTCGACTTTTTTCGGGGGATCCTCGGCGAGGGTCTGCGCGAGCAGGCGCGGCTGGGCATCAACCCCTACAAGCTCGGCGCGATGGCCAGCACGGACACCCACAATGGCACGCCGGGCGCGGTCGAAGAATTCGCCTTCGTCGGCCACTTCGGCGACGCCGAGGGCGGCCCGACCCAGCGCCTGACCGGCGCGGTCCCAGGCGGGCCCAACAATTCGCCGGGCGGGTTGATCGCGGTCTGGGCCGAAGAAAACAGCCGCGACGCGATCTTCCGGGCGATGAAGCGGCGCGAGACCTACGGGACCTCGGGCCCGCGCATGGCCCTGCGCCTCTTTGGTGGCTGGGACTTGCCCCTCGATCTTTGCCAGGATCCGGCGCTGGTCGAGCAGGGCTACGCGCTCGGCGTGCCGATGGGCGGCGATCTGCCCGAGGCCTCGAGTGACGCCGCGGGCCCGCGCTTCGTGGTCTCGGCGTTCAAAGACCCGGGCACGGCAGAGCAGCCGGGCCGCGATCTCGAGCGCGCGCAGATCATCAAGGGCTGGCTCGACGCGCAGGGCGAGCTGCACGTGCAGGTCTACGAGGTCGCGGGTGCCCCGAGCGACGCGAGCGTCGACCTCGACACCTGCGCGGTCGAGGGCACGGGCGCGGGCTCGCTCTGCACGGTCTGGCAGGACCCCGACTTCGATCCCGCGCAGTCGGCTTGGTACTACTTGCGCGTGCTCGAGCTGCCGAGCTGTCGGTGGAGCACGCGCGACTGCAACCTGCTCAGCGCGGCCGGGGAGCCCTTGCCGGACGCGTGCGCCGAGAAGCCGAAGACGATCCAGGAGCGGGCTTGGAGCTCGCCGATCTGGTACTCGCCCTGAGCCACCGAAATCGAGCTCGGCGCGTTCGCTCGGGCGTGCCACCTCGAATCTCGCTTCGTCGACGCTCGGCTGTCTTGGCGCTCGGCTTGGGTGCTTGGTCGATGACGGGGTGCCGCGCGAGCCAGCCCGAGCCTCCGTCGGATCGAGAGTCTTGCTTGCCGGATTCGTGGCGTCCGCGGCTCGATGTGCCGGCTCATCTCGATCCGAGCTTCGATCCCGATACCGGGCTTTGGGCGTGGGCCGAGCGCTTCGGCCCGCTCTTTCCCGCCGCCGAGGGTCAGGCTTTTTCGACCGACGACGTCCGAGCGCTCGACGAACCGTTCGAGAGTTACGAGCTATCGGTGCTCGATCCCGGCGAAGGACCCGACGCTCGTCGACGCGTATATTCGTTGTGTGACGAAGGCGACGTTCGGATTGGGTTTTGGCAAGCGGCGCAGGACCTGCGAGCGACGAATCACTCGCCCGCGCTCTTGGTCGCGGCGTCGAGCATTCCGCAGTGGGGTGAGCGGACGCCGGGCGTTCGCTTGCCTGCAGGCGTCGCCGAGGTCGAGCGTGACGAGGGTGCCTCGTCGCTTCGGGCCAGCTACGACGACGGCTGGCTCCGCGCCGAAGGCTGGATCTCGGCGGCGTTGGTCGATGTCGTGAGTGGACGCGAGACCACGAAGCGCGAGCCCGGGCTGGTCGACGGAGTCCTGGTTGCGCCGCAAGTCGTGTTCCACGACGCGCCCGATGGAGACGCCTTCGCGTGGCTCGATGTCTCGCGCTCGGCTGCGACCTGGGTGCGCGTGCTCGACGAGCGCACGGGCTTCGTGCTCGTCGACCTCGTCCTGCTCGACGCCAACCCCGGCCTGCGCCCGGATGTCGAGGTCGTCGGGTGGATCGCCGACGAGGCCTTCGAGGCTCGGCCGACCCAGCTCGCCCCGACGCGGGTCGAGAAGGGCGGCGGTGGTGGGCACCATCGCCACGGACCCGACACCACCAAGCTGGAGGTCGGGACGCTGCTCGTTCACGAGGCTAGCCAGAGCGTCGTCGGAGTCGTGACCGAAGCGACGGACTTTTGGTGCGAGGGTCCCTGCGAAGAGCCGGCGCCGCGCGTGACTCTGCACGCGTGCGAACACGAGTTCGATCTGCGAGCGCTTCGGCCTTCGTCGAGCGCTCGATTGTGTCGAGAGTCGGCGACGACGGGGAACACAAAGACCGAGAGCCCGCGCAGGGCGGGCTCTCGGTGAAAGAGGGATGGTTGGTCCAGGTCGGTGTTGCTTGCTGCCTCAGCTGGCGAAGTGACGGACTCGGCGAGTCGACACGTTCAAGAGCTTCTCGGGCCGCTCGCGGTCTTCGAGGACCCGACGGGCCTCCGCGAGCGCGGGGACGAGGGCGACGGAGACGCAAGCGACGGTGGCAGCGATCGTGATGAGCATGACGGGGCCCACTACCGAGCGCGCGCCCTCGCCATTCCACGCTTGCAGGGCTCGACTCGTGAGTTTGCCGTGAACCCTGGCGAGCTGGCGATCGCCGGGCTATCCACGCGCCATGCCGGACTTGCCGATGGCCCTCACGGGCGTGCCGACCGACGAACTGAAACAGCTCCTGCGTCGCGTGCATCACAACGAGATCGCGATCCCCGTCACGCCCGCGGGCCTCGCCTTCGTCGGGCTTCAGCATCGCGCGGCCGAGATCATGCAGTCGCTGCGCGGGCTCGACGAGCCGGGCGCCCGAGCGGTGTTGGTCGCGGTGTTGGCCGAGCGGATGCAGACGGCTCGGCTCGTCGATGCGGCCAGCCTCGCGTTGAGCCGCGAATGAGCGAGGACGTGCTCGACTCGCTGCGCGCGGGGCTGGAGGAGCTGGTCACTCGCGTTGGCGCTGGGGTCGAGCTGGTCGAGCACGAGGATCGCTTTGACGTGCGCGTCGCGGGGGGCGAGTCGATCACGATCGAGATCGTCGAGGGCTGGCAGATCGAGCTCGAGTTCGCGGGTTGGTCGGAGTCCTTCGCAGTCGACCTCGCCGAGCCCGACGACGACACCCTCGCGCTCGCGCTCGACTTCGTGGCCGCGGCGCTCTTCGGCGATCTTCGCCTGACCCTCGGCGAGCACGGCGGCAAGGTCGTCCATGCGGTGCTCGAGGTTCGCGTCGACGATCGCTGGCGACTCCACGCGAGCCGAGGTCGGCGCGGCCTCGCGGGCTTGCTCGGACGCGTCAGCACCCGCGTCATCCAGGGTCGGCTCCCGCGGCCGGCGTCGCTGCGCGACCAAACCCCGACGGGCCAGCCGCACGCGCCCTGGGCCGGCGCAGGTGGGTTTGCATGGGTCGCCGCGGGTCAGGCTGCCAAGCCGCTGGTGATCGATGGCGAGCTGGATCTCCACGACTTCCCGCCGCGCGAGGTCGCGGCGCTGGTCC
>JAMHUH010000769.1:0-14683 GCA_035904925.1 Nannocystaceae bacterium | reverse complement strand
CCGACCCAGACCCAAAACGCGATCAACCACAGGCCGATCATCACGAGCATGCCGAGTCGCGCGTCGAACTCGCGCGCGTCGGCGATCGCGACGATCGCGGGGCCGCGCAGCTCGGGCAGCTCGGCGAGGCGATCTTCGGGGATCGCGATCGGGATCGAAGCCTCGCCGCGCAGCTCGACCCGCGAGCGCAGCTGGGTGTTGCTCGCCGACCCCGACACGTAGCGATCGATCCAGTGGCCGAGCGGACCCTCGAGCGCCGCCTGAGCACTGGGCAGATCGCCGAGGTCGGCCGCGCCGCGCACGAACTCGGCGAAGGCCTCCGCGCGCAAGCCTTGATCGGCGAGCAGATCGTGCAGCGCGCTCATCCGATCGGCCAGCTCGAGCTCGGCCAGCGAGGCCCGCCGCTGCTCGAGCTCGGCCTTGGCCAACACGAAGCTGCCTGGCGAGTCGACGCGGCGGGCGTACTCGGGCACCAGCGTGGCGAGTCGCGCCGCGTCGTCGGACGCCTGCTCGAGCGCGGCCGCGGGATCGCTGGCCTCGCTGCGCGCCTCGACGACCAACGCGGGATCGAAGAAGGACCCGCGCAGCTCGGCCTCGCGGGCCTCGAGCTCGACCAAGCCGAGCGGCTGGAGGTGGCTCGGACGATGCGCGATCCGAGTGCTCGCCCACGCCCCGCCGGCGGTCAGGCCGAGGCAAGTCAGGGCCGCGAGCACCGGCATCGGCTTGAGTCGAAAGCCTCGCAGGCGCCAGTCGAGATCGTGGCCGAGCCAGCTCGGTCCGTAGCGGCCGACCAAGCGCAACATCGCCGGCAGCACCAGCCCGAGCACGAGCGTCACGGCGAGATAGCCGAGCGCCCAGATCACCGCCCAGCGCTGCCACAGCGGGTAGGGCGAGGCGAGCAGGGGCAGCAGCGCGGTCGCCAGGACCAGCTTGGAGGCCCAGCCGCGCAGGCCGATCTTGGGCAGCTCGAGCGCGGCCTCGCAGCCGAAGCCGAGCAGCGCGACCAACATCGCGAGGCCGAGCAGATCGAAGCTGCCCAGCGCCCAACCGAGCGCGAGCCAGACGCTGGCCAAGCACGCGACCAAGGCCACGACCGGGACCAGCCGACGCAGGACCACCGCCAGCACCAGCACTAGCGCGGCGAAGCAGACGATCAAGAGCGGGCGACCGCTGGCGTCGAGCTGGACCTGGGCGGCCTCGGCCCGAAGCTCGGGCCCGAGCAGATCGAAGCGAACGGGCTGACCCGCGAGCGCCTGGCCGATCGACTCGCGCAAGGCCGCTGGTGCGCGGGTCGATCGCAGCTGGACCAGCAAGAGCTTGCCTTCGTGGCCGAGCAGATCGCCGCTGGCGGTCACCTGCGAGCCGACGTCGGCGAGCGGGGCGTCGACATGGCCAAAGCTGCCGGCTTCGCGCTCGGTCAGCTCGCGCAAGTTCAAGGGATCGCGGCGGGGCTGATCGAGGCTCGCACCGAAGAGCGGGCTGCTCATCCGGGCTTCGAGCGCTTGGACCTCGGCCAACATGGTCGGGTCGGCGAGCTTGAGCGCGAGCGCCTCGTGGGCCGAGACCGGCAGCAGGTAGAGCGCGTGCGAGTCGAGCCAGCGCGCGATCTCGGATCGCGGCGGGGCCAGGGGCACGCGCTCGGCTCCCAACGCCTCTTCGAGCGTGATCCCGGCCTCGAGCAGGATCGTCTCGTCGTCGAGCTGGGCCTCGCTGTCTTCGTTGCTCGGGTTGGCGCTCGCGCGCTCGGCCGCGGCCTCGTCGTCGACCCGCAGCAAGAGCCAGGGCTCGCCCCGAACGCTGCGCTGCTCGACCGGCAGCAGCGACTCGAGCTCGCCGACCTCGAGCAGCGGGCCCGCGAGCACCTGCACGAGCGCGACCACGACCAGGACCAGCCAGAGCGCGACCACGGCGAGATCGCGCCGCGACGTCGTAGCGCTCGACGTGGAGCGGTCCGGCGTCGCTGGCCTGTCTGGCATGTCGCGTGATCAGGTGGCCCAGCGGCTCAGCGAGGCGGCAGCGTGTCGGCGACGGTCTTGCGTTGGACGCGAGGGCCGCGACGCAGATCGACGCCGTTCGAGGCCAGGATCACCACCACCGTGATGTTGTCCTCGCCGCCGCGCTCGAGCGCCAGGTCGGCGCAGGCCTTGGGCAGGTCGCTGAAGTTGTTGAGCCGGGCGAGGCTGGCCAGCTCGTCGAGCTCGACGTAATTGCAGAACCCGTCCGAGCAGATCAGGAAGGCGTCGCCGGGGCTGACGTTGACCGTGATCACGTCGGCCTGGACCTCGCGCTCGAACCCGACCGAGCGCGTGATGATGTGCTTGAGGTCGCTGACCGCCGCCTCTTCTTCGGTCAGCAGCCCGGCCTGGACCTGCTCGGCCAACCACGAGTGATCGTTGGTCAGCTGGCGGGCGCCGCCCGAGCGGAACTGGTAGCAGCGGCTGTCGCCGACGTGGACGATGTGGCCGCGGTCTTGATGGAAGAGCATGCCGGTCAAGGTCGTGCCCATGCCGTGCAAGGTCGGCTCGTGCTGCGCGTGATCGAAGATCCGCGCGCTCGCTTCGCTGGCCGCGGCGCCGAGCAGATCGTTGACCGCCGCCGACGCGACCTCGCGCGGGAGATCGGACAAGCCTTGCAGCCCGCGCTCGACCACCCGCGCGACCACGTCGACGCAAGTCCGGCTCGCGTGCGCACCACCAGCGTGACCACCCATGCCGTCGGCGATCAGATAGAGGCCGAGATCCTGGTTGACCAGGTACGAGTCCTCGTTGTGACTGCGGACGCGACCTACGTCGGTGATCGGCCAGGCGCTCAGACGCATTGCGAAAAGGCTATCACAAGCGCAGCAGCCTAGGTGCTACCTTCCGCCGATGGTCGAGATCCTCGCGCCTCATCCCTCGCGCCGCCCTCCTGCGGGTCCGCTGCTCTTCGTGGTCATGGATGGGGTGGGCATCGGTGCAGGGGATGAGGGTGATGCCGTCGCCAGGGCCTACACACCCACGCTGGACTGGCTGCGCAGTCTGCCCTCGGCCACCCAGCTGCGCGCGCATGGTCGTGCGGTCGGGATGCCGAGCGACGCCGACATGGGCAACTCGGAGGTCGGACACAACGCGATCGGGGCCGGGCGTGTGTTCGAACAGGGCGCCGCGCTGGTCGAGCAGGCGATCGCCAGCGGCGCGATCTTCGAGGGCGAGACGTGGCGCTGGCTGATCGCCGGTGTGCGCGAGTCGGGCGAGCCGCTCCACTTCATCGGCCTGCTCTCGGACGGCAACGTCCACTCGCACATCGATCACCTGCTCGCGCTGCTCGACCAGGCCGCGCGCGAGGGCGTCGCTCGCCAGCGCGTCCACGTGCTGACCGACGGCCGCGACGTCGACGGTCGCTCGGCGCTGCGCTACCTCGACACGCTCGAGGCCAAGCTCGCGGCGCTGCGCGAGTCCGGCTGCGACGCTCGGATCGCCAGCGGCGGCGGCCGGATGCTGGTCACGATGGATCGCTACGGCGCCGACTGGCCGATGGTCGAGCGCGGCTGGAACCTGCACGTCCGGGGCCAGGGCCCGCACTTTCACGCGGCCACGGCCGCGGTCGGGGCCGGCTACGAGAACCCGGACATCGACGATCAACACCTCCCGGGCTTCGTCGTGGTCGACGACCAGGGCGCGCCGCTCGGACCGATCCGCGACGGGGCCTCGGTCGTGCTCTTCAACTTTCGCGGCGATCGAGCGATCGAGCTGACCCAGGCGTTCGAACTCGACGACTTCGACGGCTTCGATCGCAGCCCCCGACCCAAGGTCCGCTTCGCCGGCATGATGCAGTACGACGGCGACCTCGACCTGCCGCGCCGCTTCTTGGTCGCCCCGCCGGTGATCCGCGACACGATGGGCGAGCTGCTCGCGCGGGCCGGTCGTCGCCAGCTGGCGATCGCCGAGACCTACAAGTTCGGCCACGTCACCTATTTTTGGAACGGCAACCGGAGCGAGCCCTTCGACCCCGCGCTCGAGCGCTACGTCGAGGTCGCGTCCGAGCTCGACCCGCTCGAGCAGCGGCCCTGGCTGAAGTGTGCCGAGGTCAGCGATCGCCTGATCGCCGAGCTGCGCGGGCCCGAGCGCTTCGACTTCGTCCGGCTCAACTACGCCAACGGCGACATGGTCGGCCACACCGGCGATCTGCGAGCGACGATCCTCGCGGTCGAGGCCGTCGATCTCTGCCTCGGCCGGCTGGTCACGCTGACCCGCAAGCTGCAAGGCGTGCTGTTGGTCACCGCCGATCACGGCAACGCCGATCAGATGTTCGACGGCAAGGGCGAGCAGCGACGGGTGCGGACCGCTCACAGCCTCAACCCGGTCCCGCTCGCGATCTACGACCCCCGCGAAGCCGCCGGTGGCCCGGCGCTCGCGCTGCCTTCGCGCCCGGCTGGGCTCGCGAACCTCGCAGCGACCGCGTTGAACCTGCTCGGCTTCGCGGCCCCCGAAGCCTACGAACCCAGCTTGCTACCTTCGACGCCCGCTTGATAAGGTTGCGCCGGCCGCCCAGGCCCCAACGCGCCATGTTCAAGTCGAAGTTCTCCCGGATCGCTCTGTCCCTTGTCCTGGCCACCACCGCCAGCGTCAGCCTCACCGCGTGCAAGAAGGACAGCGGCGCCCGCAAGGGCAAGTCCGAGCGGCTGCGCTGGATCGACAAGCCGACCAACGGCACGGCCGAAGACGGCGGCAAGCTGCTCAAGCTGCCCGGCGTCGGCGTCGAGTTCTACGTGCCCGACGTGCTCTACGTCTACCGCAAGTGCGAAGAGCCGGCCCACGCGGCCGAGGGTCCCGACAAGAAGTGGATCCCGGTCATCCGCTGCTCGGTCGACACCTCGCGCGGCAAGGAGGGTGACGAGCCCGAGAGCGACTGGGACAGCGAAGAGTCCGACGACGAGGGCGGCGGCGGTGGTGCGGTCGACATGACCATCTTCATCACCGACAAGTCCGACATGATCATCAACGAGCGTTCGGTCGAGAGCTACAAGCTCCAGTACCAGAACGCCGGCTTCAAGGTCGTCGACATCGGCTACCACGACGAGTACCTGGCCAAGCCGGGCCGCCGCGGCATCGAGGTCATCGTCCAGACCATCGACAGCGAGACCGGCTACCCCGACCGCGAGATCCGGCGCTTCATGTTCCCCAAGGACGACGTCGTGTTCATCGCCCACGTCGACTACCCCTTCGGCGAGGACCGCAGCGGCATCGACAGCGACTGGCAGCGGATCTTGTGGGGCTTCCAGTTCGTCGAAGACGGCCCGCTCTATGGTGAGTGAGAGTGAGTGAGAGCGAGTGAGCCCGAGTGGCTCGCCAAGGACCCGGCACCGAGCTTCGGCGCCGGGTCTTCTCGTTCTCATGCTCGCGCTCGCTCAGCGCCAGCGGACCTTGTAGACCGGCAGCGCCTCTTCGCGTCCGCGCACGTAGTGGCGGCTCGGCCCGTCGAGCCGATAGGGCAGCGGCTCGCCGAGTCGCTGCATGGTCGGCACGCCGATCGCGATCTCGTTGGGTCCCGCGAGCGAGCAGATCCGGCTGGCGATGTTGGTCGCGTCGCCGATGGTCGCGTACTGCAAGAGCTGGGCGGAGCCGATGTTGCCGGCCGCGACCGGCCCGCTGTTGAGCCCGATGTGGATGCGCAGCGGCTTGAACTCGGGCCCGAACTCGCCGGCCAGCATCACGTTGAGATCGTCCATCGCCCGCTGCATCGCGACCGCGCTCTCGAGCGCGCGCAGGGCATCGTCGTCGCGTCGAAAGGGCGCGCCCCAGACGGCCAGGACCGCGTCGCCGATGTACTTCTCGAGCGTGCCGTCGCGGCGGAACACGATCTCGGTCATGACCGGGAAGTAGTGGTTGAGCAGCGCGACCACGTCGCGCGGGGCCATCCGCGCGGACATGGCCGTGAACCCGCTGATGTCGCAAAAGAGCGCGGTGACGTCGGTCTCGATCGCGTCGACCGTGATGTTCGGGCTCTTCATCAGCTCGGCGATCGTCGTCGGCGGGAAGAAGCGCAGGAGGTTGCTGCGGGTGACGGCCTCGCGCTGCAGCGCCGCGTAGAGGCGCGAGTTCTCGAGCGCGACCGCGGCCTGGGCCGCGAAGGCCGAGAGCATCTCGAGGTCGTCGCTGCTGAACGCCTCGGGCACGGTCAGGTTGTCGACGTAGAGCGCCCCGATCACGCGATCTTGGGGCTTGAGCGGGGCGCACATCGACGAGCGGACCGACTGCCAGTGGATCGAGTCCGAGCCGGCGAGGCGCGGGTCCGAGGCCGTGTCGGCGAAGAGCGCGGCGACGCTGCGATCGCGGACGTGGTTGAGGATGTGGGTCGAGTAGGCCTCCTCGCCCGCGTGCGCGCCCGTGCGCCGCGACTCGACCACCGGCTTGTCGAACTCGTTGGTCTCGGGGTTGATCATCAAGATCGCGGCGCGATCGATGTCGAGGATCGAGAAGGTCAGGTCGAGGATCTTGGCCAGCTGCTTGTCGATCGACTCGGGCGAGGACAGGAGCCGGGCGACCTCGAGCAAGACCTGGAGGCGGCCCTCGGCGCTGCGCCGCAGCGCTCGACGCTGGCGCAGATCGGTCTTGTCGCGGATCTGCGTGAGCAGGTCGCCGCCGACCCGAGTCGGCTCGGCCGGGATCTCCTGCACGATCGTGTGCGGGTAGCTGACCGACCAATCGCTGAGCCGATAGCAGAAGCCGACGTCGCCGCAGAAGAATTGGTCGCCGTCGAGCAGCGCGTGCGACCGCTCGATCCGCATGCCGTCGACGAAGGTCCCGTTCTTGCTGCCGACGTCGATCAGCTTGGCGTCGCCGCTCTCGGCGATCTCGAGCCGCGCGTGCTGACGCGAGAGGCTCTTGTTGTGGATCTGGATCGTGTTCTCGCGCCCGCGCCCGAGCGTGACGATCCCCGGCGTGACCGGCAGGCTGCGCTCTTCGGGCAGCCCGGGGTTGACGATCAGCCGCGGCATGAGCCGGCATTTTCGCGGATGCGAGGCGTTTCGAGCAAGCGCGGGATCGGCTCGCGCGTGAAGGCTCCCACCCTCGCGGCCATGCAAGCGGTCGGGAGGCCGTGCTAAGTAGCTCCGTGGGCGTCGAACCAGCCGCGACCCAGCCTCGCCTGCGCCGGCTCGAGTGCCTGCGCGGAGCCGCGGCCTTCTACGTGTTCCTCCACCACTACGTGCACGTGGTCGTGACCCCGCACGTCGCGTGGGTCGGCAAATTGTTCAAGTTCGGCCAGTTCGCGGTCCTGCTCTTCTTCGTCGTCTCGGGCTTCGTGATCTACTACTCGACGATCGCCCGCGAACCCGAGCTGCGCTTTCGCCCCTACTTCATCCGCCGCTTCCGCCGGATCTACCCGCCCTTCTTGCTCGCGCTGCTGATCACCTGGGTCGCCGAGTGCATCTACGAGGGCGCGCTCGCGGATCCCCACTGGCTCGAGCTGCTCGGCAACGTCTTGATGCTGCAAGACACCAACGTCGCCAGCTGGGTCGAGCCCTACCTGCGCAACGCCGCGCTGTGGTCCTTGAGCTACGAGTGGTCCTTCTACCTGCTCTTCTTCGCCACCCACCTGGCCCTGAAAGATCGGGTCGCGCAGCAAAAGTGGGCGGTCGCCGGGCTCAGCGTGATCGGCTTCGCCAGCTACTGGATCTACGCCAACCAGATCTCGCTCTTCTTGATGTACTACCCGATCTGGTGGTCGGGCGTGGAGATCGCCCGCGAGCTGGTCGCGAGCAACCAAGTCACGCTGCGCAAGCAGTGGGTCCCGATCGCCAACATCGCGCTGATGGCCGGGCTCTGGGCGATCCCGGTCGTCCTGGCCCTGCGCAGCGGCACGGCGCTGGTGATGTGGAAGCACCCGGTCATCGAGTTTCGCCACTTCGTCACCGCGCTGGTCATCCTGCTCGCGGGCATCGGTTGGCATCGCCTGAAGTGGTTCGGCTTTTATCCGCTCCTCGGCGTGTTCGAGCGGGTCGCCCCGATCTCCTACGGGCTCTACATCGTCCACTACCCGATCGTCCACATCGCCTCGAAGTACAGCGGGCCGGGCACGCCCTGGCTGCCCTTCTTGTGGGTGCTGCCGACCGTCCTGGTCTTGGCCTGGCTGATCGAGGGCTGGCTGCAAAAGTACGTCGTGCGCTGGCTGCCGGCCAAGTGACGCCGCAGCTCAGCGCAGGTGTCGGCTCATCGCCCGAGCGATCGAGGTCCCGCCGCCGCGGGTCTCGAGCAGCTTGACCAGCCGGCCGAGCCGACGATCGAGCGGCGTCTGCAGCTCGCGTTGGCGGGCGAGCAAGATCGGGTCGAGCCCGTCGGCCTCGGCGTCGGCGAGATCGATCGCGTGCAGCTCGAGCACGAGGTGGCGGGTCAGCGAGGCCTCGGCGCGGTGGCCCTCGGCGACGGTCTTGCCGAGCAGCGGCAGCGCGTCGGGCAGCAAGAAGGTCCCGGTCATCGGGATCCGCATGCCCAAGCTGACGCTGATCGGCAGCTCCCACAGCCCGATCTCCGGGATGTAGTGGACCGCGCTCGGGCCGACGAAGCTTCGCAGGCCGCGAGTCTGCGAGGCCGACTTGCGCCCGCGCAGCCGGCCCAGACCGATCACCCCGAGCTTGGCCAAGAAGTAGGTCGGCGAGGGCAAGAGCGAGCTGTCGTAGTCGTAGCCGAGCGCCGCGACTTGAAAGAGCAGGTCGCGATCGTGGGTGTAGCCGGGCGCTCGAAACCCACGCGGCCGCGCGCCGAGCTGACGCAGCAGCGCGTCGCAGCGACCGAGGTCGGCGGCGATCTTGGCCGCCGGCCAGGTGTGCAGATCGTAGGCGTGCGAGTACGAGTGGTTGGCCAGCTCGTGGCCCTCGTCGAGCGCTCGCAGCAACACCTTCGCGCCCCGACCCCCCGCCTGAAGGTCGCGCTCGAGGTCACGGCCGATCACGAAGATCGTCGCGCGGACCTTGAGCTTGGCGAAGACATCGAGGAAGCGCGGCAGCCAGCGCTCCAGGGCCAGCCCAGCCACGTCGGCCGCCGGCTCGGGCAGGCCGTGGATCGCGTGGTAGCAGGCGAGATCGTCGAGATCGAGGGTGACGAGGGTCGACACGAGGGTGGTCTCCAAGGGGCTAACGACGCCGCCGCAGCTCGAGCAGGTCGCGGCCGCGCAGCTCGGACAAGTCTTTGCCGAGGTGGATCGAGACCATCAGCCGGCCGAGGTTGCCGAGCACTCGAGGGACGCGCTTCCACAGGTGGATCGAGGGCGCTCGCTTCTCGGCGATCTCGACCGGCAGCTCGACGACCCGCAGGCCCTCGCGCTCGGCTCGAATGACCAGCTCGGACGCGAACACGTCGTAGTCGACGATGCAGCGGGCCGCGACCGGGGCGACGGTCGCACGGCGCAGGACCTTGAGCCCGTGCGTGTCGGTGCCCGAGAAGCCGAGCGTGACCCGAAGCATCCCGTTGTAGACCCGAGTCGCGGCCCGACGGTGCGCCGGCCGACGATCATGCGCGCCGCGCATCGCCTTCGAGCCGATCACGAGATCGACGTCGCCGCTGCGCAGCTGCTCGAGCGCGCGCAGGTGAAAGTCGACGTTGCACAGGTCGATCTCCTCGCAGACCACGAAGCGCCCGCGGGCCCGAAAGATCGCCTCGCGCAGCGCCCCGCCGTAGTTCGGCTCGGGGTACGAGAACCAACGCAGCCGCGGCCAACGAGCGGCCAGCTGCTCGGCGATCTCGATCGTGCGATCGCGGCTGCCGTTCTCGGCCAGCAGGACCTCGAAGTCGAGCCCGGCCGCGTCGAGCTGGGCGAAGAGCTCGGTCAAGCTGGCCTCGAGGATCTGCTCTTCGTTGTAGATCGGGATGACGATCGAGAGCTCGGGTCCGGGTCCGCTCGGGGCTGTGTCTGCTGGTTCTGGCTTCGCGCTCATGGCTGCATCACTTGCGGACGGCCTCGCGCCGGGCGATCGACTCGGTCGCCGCGGCCTCGTCGAGCTGCCCCTCGGCCCACTGCGCCGCGGCGAGGCCCGAGAGCAGGCTGTCTTCCATCGAGTTGTAGATCCACGCGCCGTAGCGACCGCACGAGCGGACGCCGACGCTCTCGAGCCAGCCGAGCAAGCTCGCGGTCGCGCTCGCGTGGTGCTCGTCGAACATCACGTAGGCGTACTCGACCTTGCGCTGGCGGGTGAAGCGAATGTCCTCGACGCGGGCCAGCGCCCCGACCTCGACCAGGCCCGCGGCGATCGCCGGGAGCTCGGGCTCGGCGTCGCGCTCGTCGAGCTCGACGTAGAGCGAGCCCGCGTCGGGCGGGGCCATGCTGGGCATGGCGTTGGAGTACACGCCCACGCGGAAGAAGGGAAAGCGGGGCTCGGGCACATAGGCCCAGTGCCAATCGCGGGGCACTGGGGCCTTGGTTGCGACGTCGAGCCAGTGCCAGCGGACCCAGCGGAGCAAGGCCGCGGCCGCCCGAATCTCGGCTGGCGCGGACGGGATCCGGGCGATCAGCTCGGGCAGCGGGATGGTCGAGATCAGCGCGCGATAGCCGGTCCAGTCGCGCTCGCCCGCGAGCTTGACCCGCTTGCCGATCGGATCGACCTCGTCCACGGCGCACGAGGTCCGCAGCTCGCCCTCGCCTCGCGCCTCGCGGGCGGCCAAGCGGCGACGCAGCGCCTCGGGCAAGGCATCGATCCCGCCCGCGCGCGGGTAGAGGAACTCGACGTTGTAGCCGAGCCCGCGCTGGGTCAGCCCGATCGCGCCCGCCAAGATCTGGCTCGGCTCGGGCACCGGGATGAAGCGAGACACCCACTCGGGCGCCAGGCGATCCGGGTGCATGCCCCAGAGCTTGGTGTTGTAAGGCACGAAGAAGTGGCGAGCGATGCCCGAGCCAAAGCGAGCCCGCGCGAACTCTTCGAAGGTCCGCGGCGATCGAGCCCAAGCCTCGCCCCGCGCCGCAGCCTCGCGCGCCTCGAGCAGCCCGACCAAGCACTCGTGCACGACCTCGAGCGGCAGCCCATGCAAGTTGGCCTGAAAGGGATACTCGAGCTCGACCCCATGGCTGACGATCTTGGTCTTGCGCGCGACCTCGAGCCACGCCCCCGGCTCGAAGAGCTCGGCCAGCAGCGCCTTGCAGCGATCGTCTCGCAGGTGCAGCCAGTGGCCCGTGACATCGAAGGTGTGGCCCTGCTCGCGCTCGCTCCGAGCATGCCCGCCGACGCGATCGTGCTGCTCGACCAGCAAGAAGGGCGAGCCGCGAAGGTGGTGCGCCGCCGAGAGCCCGGTCAGCCCCGCGCCGAGGATCACCACCGGGCCGCGCGGGTCTTCGGTGCCGGACGCACTCACGCCGCGGAGCATGGCACGGAAGCTGGCGGGGGTGTAGTTGGGCGGCTACACGGAAGCCATGAAACCGAGCGACGTCCCTTCAGCCCTCGTCGGGCACGAATGTTGGTATGTCAGCGCCGGCGGCAAGACGGCGCCCTCGTTCATGCTCGCCCTCGGCGACAAGGTGGCGAGGGAGCGGCCCTTGACGAATCCTGCTCAGTCCGCAGAGTTTCGAGCGAACGAAGGCTCGGTCGAACTCTTGGTCTGGTGCGCGTGGCGACTCCAAGGGCCCGCGCTCGTCCTGGCGAGCAGCGACCAGGGCGCGAGCGGTTTGTCTGCGCTTCGAGCCATCGTGGGCGCGAGCGTGACCGCGGTGCTTTGCTCGCCACCAGCGTGGGATCTCTTGGTCGAGTTCTCGAACGGACTCGAGCTCGCGGTCTTTTGCGATCATGTCGAGCCGAATGCATCCATCGCGCAGAACTGGGAGCTGTGGTCACCGCAGGGGTACGTTGGCACGGGACCTGGCGCGGAATGGGGAGAGGACCCCTTGGCGGCTTGTTAGCAGTGGTTCGTCATTGACCACATCGGATTGCTGCCGAGCGGATCAAAACCTCGGATTGAACCATCCGCCCGCTCGAGAGACTCTGCGTGCATGAGGCTCGCCCAGGTCCAGCTCGCCCACGTCGCCGCGCTCGTGCTCGCCCTGACCGCCAGCGCATGCTGCACCAACGTCCCCGACTACGTCTGGACCTCGGATGCCGAGGGCGTCTTGATGGGGGCCTCGCTGATGTCGGCCCAGGCCGAGGCCGACGACGTGGCCCGCTGCGAGGCTGCCTGCGCGCAGCTGGTCGAGGATGGTGAGGGCTCGACGACGGGCGGCTCGTCCGGAGGCGACTACGATCGGGTTGTGTCGTGCACGGCGGTCGGCGAGGACGCAGCGCTGGCGGCTTGGGATCCCGCGCAGGTCTCGGTCACCGTCATGTGCACGGTCGAGTACAGCGAGCCGGGCTTCTGCACCGGTCGGCGACCCTTGGGCCATCACGAGCGGAGCCGAGCGATCGACTCGCGCGGGGCCTGGTTCGCCGACATGGCTCACCTCGAGTCGGCGTCGATCCAAGCCTTCGTCGAGCTCGCGCAGTGGCTCGACGCTCGCGGCCGCGATGGCCGAGCACTTCGCCGCGCTCGTCTCGCACGACGAAATGACCGTACAATCACCGCGTGTCTCCGCCGCGGCTTGTTAGCGCCCTCCTCCTGAGCACCGGCGGCATGCTCGGGTGCAACTACCCGACCGATCTGCCGATCCGATACGAGACCGAGCACCTTCAGATCGGGACCGAGTTCGACGACGCTGCATTTTGCCGAGGTGACCTGCTCGAGCTCGAGCGGCGGATCTCGAGGATCGAAGACGAATTGGAGATCACGCTCGACGAGACCTACACCGTCTACGTTTGGAGCGATGAATCGTGGTGGGAAGGAGCGGTGAGAAACTGCGATGCTGACGACGCACTTGGTTGCACGCGAAAGAATCGCGCGACGATTTGGACGACCAGGTTCGCGCTCGAACACGAGCTCGTGCACGCCGTCCTCGGTCAATCGAGGCTTCATCCCTTTTTTGAAGAGGGGCTCGCCGAGGTCTACGGTGGTCGCCAAACCCGCTTTGGAAGCTCGGCGCCTTCGGCCAACTCGAACACCGACCGGGCGACCGCCGACATCGGGACCGCGGCACACTTCATTCGCTGGCTGCGAGAGCGCTGGGGGCCCCACGGTCTTGCACGTCTCGCGCGGACCAAGGACGGGTTCGACGAGTTCGAGGCGATCTACGGCATGTCCATCGACGAGGCCGAACAGCTCTACTTTGCCGAGGCTCCCTATGCCTACGCCGCGTTCGATGACTGTGATGCTCCCGACCTGCCGCCCGCGGACTTCGATGGCTGGGTCGATCCAATCGAGCTCGACTGCGAATTGGGCGACGATACCCGCAGCGCGGGTGAGGGGATCCTCGTCCACCGGACCTTGACCATCTTTGAACCTGGCAACTACTCGGTGTGGACGGATGGCGAGTGGTTCGACATCTATCGGTGCGGGACTCGCTTCGAGAGTGCCCCGGGCCCTGATGCATGGGCCGAAGACGTTCCTTCCAGCCACGCAGGGTATCCAAGCCCCGCGTACCGGCACTACGTCGGCGCGAAGGTGCACGACCTCTACTTCGAGGCCGGCAGGCACGACATTGGCGTGGGCATCCTCGGCCATACGCGAGGGGTCGCCAAGGTCGAGATCTGGCCATCGCTCGCGCGGACGCCATGAGAGATGGAGTGAGCATCGCGCCACCCTGCGATCGTGCTCGTTGAACGAGCGAGGCACATCGCGGACGGAATCACTGATTCGCATTCACGGATTCTGTATTCCTGTTGTCTCGTTCCGTGCGCGAATGCTGGGTTCCAATGCGCACTTTTCTCATGTCTCTGATTCTTGTTTGCGTAGCATTTCTTCAATCCGCTCATCTTCCTCGCGTTGATACTCATCGCTGGCGACTTGGTCGCAGTCGATCGGTTCGCCCTCTTTGAGTATGATGACGTCGCCTGTCCCTGCGTACCAGATGGCGGCTGCCCTGCAGCATGTGATAACATCTTTGCACAGAACATAGACCTCGCGGCGAACGATCTCTGGCTCGGCCTCATTCAGCTCTGCATCGGAGAACATCTCATCATACCGACCATGGTGGATCTCGAGTTTTTTGAGGTCTTGTTTCGGGCGAAGTTTTGTCCAGAGCCGGCTTCCCGCTTCCGTTCGCTTGAAATCTGAACACAGGATGTCGAGGCCCAGCATGCTGACAGTCATGCTGTATGCGATGGATATGGCGCCTCGGCCCGTCGAGTTTTCTCGGTGAACTTGGTTAATGACGCCTCGCCGGATCCGGCTTCGTTCATGAACTCCCATCGACAGCCGTCCCACGACGTCGCCGTCGGCAGTGATTTCTCCGACAAAGGGCCCCTCTCCGTTCAGATCGGGTCGATTCCAGATGATGGTCACTGAGCGTGGAACTTGGGGCACCTGGCAACCAGGGTATCACATGTCGAGCACCTCCACGGTCCGCTCGAAATGCCGACTCGATGGAGTCGCGCTCAACCCCGGTGCAGCTGCATGGCCTCGTCGCCCATGTCGACGAAGTTGTGGATGTACCCGCAGCTCGAGCAAGCATAGGAGTGGACCGGAGCCGAGGCCGTGAACCCGCCGGTCGGATCACCAAAACGCAGGGTGCTCATCTTCAAGGGCAGCGGGTTGCGGGGGTCGTGGCCGGCGACGATCGCGACCGGCAGCAGGTTGCCGCTGCACATCAGGCACTGGGAGCGGACGCCCTTGCGCCGGCCCTCGAACTGCTCTTGCAG
>JAMHUH010000768.1:0-8451 GCA_035904925.1 Nannocystaceae bacterium | reverse complement strand
GGTCGGGCGGATCGAGCAAGACGATACGTCGGTGCCCTACCGCGAGCGCGACTATCTCTACTCCACGCGCTGGGAAGAGGGCGCCGACTACCCGCTGATGGTCCGCACGCCCGTGGGCGGATCGGGCGCCGAGCAGATCATGCTCGACGTCGAGGCCCTGGCCGCGGGCCACGACTACTTCGACACCGGCGGCATGGATCTGAGCGAGAACCAGCAGCTGCTGGCCTATGCGAGCGACACCCTCGGCCGGCGCATCTTCACGATCGAATTCAAAGATCTGCGCACGGGCGAGCTGCTGCCCGACAAGATCACGGACGTCTCGGGCGAGCTGGTCTGGGCCAACGACGATCGCACGCTCTACTACGTCCGCCAGGACCCCGAGACGCTGCGCAACCATCAGATCTATCGGCATACGCTCGGCCAGGATCCGGCCCGCGACGCGCTGGTCTACGAGGAGCCCGACCCGACCTACGAGCTCGATCTGTGGAAGACCAAGTCGCGCCGCTTCGTGCTGATCGAGGCCTCGACCACGCTGGCGAGCGAGGTTCGCCTGCTCGACGCCGCCGATCCGAGCGCGGCGCCGAAGCTGTTTCAGCCGCGCGAGCGCGGGCTCGAGTACGACATCGATCACCTCGGCGATCACTTCTACGTTCGGACCAACCTCGACGCGCCCAACTTTCGCCTGATGCAGACCCCGCTCGACGCGACGGGCAAGGCCAATTGGCGCGAGGCCGTCGGCCACGACTCCAACGCGTTCTTCGAGGGCTTCGAGCTCTTCGCCCACCACCTCGTGCTGAGCGTGCGTCGCCGCGGCCTGATCGAATTCGACGTGCACCCGCTCGAAGGCGGCGAGGCGCATACCATCGACTTCGGCGAGCCCACCTATGTCGCGTGGATCTCGAACAACGCCGAGCTCGAGAGCGCGACCTTGCGCTTTGGCTACGCCTCGCTGACCACGCCCGACTCGGTGTTCGACTACGCGCTCGACACCCGGGCCAAGACTCTGCTCGATCAGACCGAGGTGCTCGGCGGCTTCGACTCGGCCAACTACGTGACCGAGCGGCTCGTTGCCCGGGCCAAGGACGGGACCGAAGTCCCGATCTCGCTGGTCCGCCGGCGCGACACGGCGCTCGATCGCAGCGCGCCGCTCTTGCTCGAGGGCTACGGCGCCTACGGCAGCAGCTACGACGCCGAATTCGACGCCGAGGTGATCAGCCTGCTCGACCGCGGCTTCGTCTACGCGATCGCCCACGTGCGCGGCGGCGAGGAGCTCGGCCGCGCCTGGTACGAGGCCGGCAAGCTGCTCGACAAGCGCAACACCTTCACCGACTTCATCGACTGCGCCGAGCACCTCGTGTCGATCGGCTACGTCGATCGCGAGCGGCTCTTCGCGACCGGCGGCAGCGCGGGCGGCCTGCTGATCGGCGCCGTCGTCAACATGCGACCCGATCTCTTCGAGGGCGCGATCGCGGCCGTGCCTTTCGTCGACGTGGTCACGACCATGCTCGACGAGTCGATCCCGCTCACGACCTTCGAATTCGACGAGTGGGGCAACCCGAGCGACCCGACCTTCTACGACTACATGCTCTCGTACTCGCCCTACGACAACGTCGTCGCCCAGGACTATCCGGCGCTCTTGGTCACCGCCGGCCTCCACGACTCGCAGGTCCAATATTGGGAGCCGGCCAAGTGGGTCGCCAAGCTGCGCGCGCACAAGACCGACGATCGACCGCTGCTGCTGCGGACCGACATGAGCGCGGGCCATGGCGGCCAAGCGGGGCGGCTCGAGAGCCTCGAGCAGGACGCGTTCGAGTACGCCTTCGTGCTCGATCTCGCCGGTGTGCACGAGTAGAACGCTTGCGTGAGCGCAGGTCAGCGCCGATACTGGAAGGCGCCGGGCGGACCATGTACATCACGGAGTTTCAGATTTCCGATCTCAGCTGCTTTCGTGGCACGCAGAGGATCTCGCTCGACCGCGGCAACGAGACCTACGCTGGCTGGACCGTGTTTGCCGGCCGCAACGGGTCGGGAAAGAGCACCTTGCTCAAGGCGCTCGCGCTCGCGTGTGTAGGACCCTTGGCGGCACGCTCGCTCGTCGGCGTGTTCTCGGGCTGGGTTCGACAGAGCAGCGAGTTCGGCCGGATCTCAGCTCAGCTCGACTTCGAAGAACATGACCGATTTCTCGGTAGCGGCGCGACGCCGACCGCTCGATTCTGGACAGGCCTCGAGTGGCGATCGCAGCTTCAGGCACCCGACACGCTCAGCGAATGGCTGGACATGGAGCCGAATCGCGCCCTTGCGGCCAAGCGCGGTCCTTGGGCCGATAGCCCAAGCGGATGGTTCGTTGCGGGCTATGGCCCCTATCGCCACCTCGGTCCGACGACGGTCGAGGTCATGCGGCTCAGTCAAGATCCCGTCCTCTCGCGGCTCGTCAACTTGTTTCACGAGGCTGCGACGCTGTCCGATGGAATCGAATGGCTCAAAGACGTCCACGCCCGCGCGCTCGAAGGGAAGCCCGGCATGGCGCCTCTGCGCGACGACGTGCTGGTTTTGTTGGCGGATGGGCTGCTCCCCGACGCGAGCGTGGTCGAGAAGGTGGACTCCGAAGGGCTGTGGATCCAACGTGACGGTATCTCGTTGCCGCTTCAGCGGGTCAGCGATGGCTATCGGACGGTGACCGCCCTCGTCGTCGATCTCGCGCGACGACTTCAGCAGGCCTTTGGTGGCCTCTCGCTCGAGCGCTCGGCCGAAGGCCACGTCGTCTGCAAGTTGCCCGGTGTCGTGCTGATCGACGAGGTCGACGCGCACATGCATGTCTCTTGGCAGCAAAAGATCGGCTTTTGGCTGACCAGCCGCTTCCCCAACATCCAATTCCTGGTCACGACCCACAGCCCCTTCATCTGCCAAGCTGCCAGCACCCGCGGGATCATTCGGCTACCCGCGCCGGGTGAGGACCGAACCATCGCGCACGTCGACGATTCGTTGTTCAATGCGATCGTCAACGGCGGCGCGGACGAGGCCGTGATGACCGAGTTGTTCGGCCTCGACCACGCGCACTCGCCCGAGGCCGAGCGGCTGCGGCGGCAAGTCGCGCAGCTCGAAGGCCCAGTGCTGCGCGGTCAAGCGACTGAGGAAGAGCGGGCACAGTACGAGCAGCTCCGGGCCAAGCTGCCGAGTGACTTGGGCGCGCTCGCCCGACAGCGCTTGCAGGCGATGGTGCAGAAGTAGTAGCGATGCGCCGAATCATCCGCAAATCGCTGAGTGAAGCGACTTCGGGCAAGCTCGACGAGCTCGGCCAGCGCGTCGCCGAAGCCGAGTCTCCCAAGGCGATGGCGATGGCCGCGTGGGACGCCAAGCCCAAGCGGGAGTTTGCCGAGATTCGTCGGGTCCTCGCCGAGATGGCGCAGGGGCGGGCTCGGTGCATGTATTTGGCCCAAGGCGGACTATCCGCATCGCGCGTTCGAGTGGAACAACTATCTGCTCGCATGTGGCCACTGCAACAGCAACCAAAAGCGGAATCAATTCCCCATGGACGCAGAGGGGAACCCGCTCTTGATCGATCCTTCAGCCGAGGATCCGCTCATGCATCTGCAATTCCTGCCGACCACAGGCGAGTTCGAGGCGATTGGTCCCAAGGGCGAGCCCAGCATCGCAGTGTTTGGGCTCAATGAAACCGACCGGCGCCAGCTGCCGATGGGCCGCGTGGACGCGCTGCGGTCCTTCGTCGCGCTCTTGCTGAGGTACGATCAATTAGTGCGAAACAACGACAGCGCGGGCGCGAGCCAGACACGTGAGACGCTGCTGCGCTCACCCTTCTCGAGCGTGCTGGTCTGGCTGCTCTCCGTGACCGACAAGCCAGGCGGTCGCAGCGTGCTCGGCGACGACGTCTGCGACCTCGTGGCGAACCACGACCTGGCGCGATGGATCGACGATGACGCGTGAACGCCGACCAGGGGCTCCCAGATGACCAAGATCGCCCGCTCCTACAAGCAAAGCGACGTCGACGAGCGCTGGGACGCGATCGTGATCGGCTCGGGCCTCGGCGGCCTGGCCAGCGCGGCGCTGCTCTCCGAGCAAGGCAAGCGGGTGTTGGTGCTCGAGCGCCACTACGCGATCGGCGGGTTCACCCACACCTTCAAGCGCAAGGGCTACGAGTGGGACGTCGGGGTCCACTACATCGGCGAGGTCCACCGCGAGCGCAGCGTGCTCGGCCAGCTCTTTCGCCACATCAGCGGGGGCGCGCTCGAGTGGGCCGACATGGGCGAGGTCTATGATCGGATCATGTTCGGCGAGGTCGAGTACCCGCTGCGCAAGGGGGTCGACAACTTCAAGGCCGGGCTGCGCGAGCACTTCCCGGACGCGGCCGATGGTCGGGCGATCGACGAGTACGTCGACGCCGTGTTCGCGGCCTCGGGCTCGGCCCGGGGCTTCTACGCCGAGAAGGCGATGTCGGGCGTGGCCGGCTGGATCGCGGCGCCCTTCATGCGCCGCGCCCACTTGGCCTTCACCCGCAAGACCACCTACGAGGTCCTGCGTGGGATCACCGACAACACCAAGCTGATCGGCGTGTTGACCGGGCAATATGGCGACTACGGGCTGCCGCCCAAGCGCAGCTCGTTTGCGATGCACGCCTCGGTCGCCAAGCACTACTTCTTTGGCGGCAACTATCCGGTCGGCGGCTCGGTTCGCTTCGCCGAGACCATCGCGCCGATGATTCAGGCGGGCGGCGGGCTCTTGCTGACCAACGCGGGCGTCGACGAGATCGTGATCGAGCAGGGTCGGGCGGTCGGTGTGAAGATGGAGGATGGCCGAGTGCTGCGCTCGGACACGATCATCAGCAACGCGGGCGCGCTCAACACCTACGAGCGGCTCTTGCCGGCGGCCGAGCGCGAGCGGGTCGGGTTTCGGGCCGCGCTCGGTCGGATCGAGCCTTCGGCTGCCCACCTGAGCCTCTACATCGGCCTCGACCAGACGGCCGCCGCGCTCTCGCTGCCCAAGGCCAACTACTGGCTCTACCCCGACGAATACGATCACGACCTCAACCTCGAGCGTCACTTGGCCGACGAGAGCGCGCCGCTGCCGGTCGCCTACATCTCGTTCCCGGGCGCCAAGGATCCCGACTTCGAGCGCCGGCATCCCGGCCACAGCACGATCGAGATCATCACGATCGCGCCCTGGGAGCGCTTCGCCAAGTGGGAGGGCAAGCCCTGGCACAAGCGCGGCAGCGAATACGACGACTACAAGGCCAAGCTCAGCGAGCGATTGCTGGCCGAGCTCTATCGGGTCGAGCCGCAGACCCGCGAGGCGGTCGCCTATCACGAGCTCTCGACCCCGCTGAGCACCAAGCACTTCACCGCCTACCAGCACGGTGAGATCTATGGGCTCAACCACGATCCCGGCCGCTTCGAAGGCAAGTTCTTGCGCCCGCGCTCGCCCGTCGATGGGCTCTGGCTGACCGGTCAGGACATCGTGACTTGCGGGATCGGGGCCGCGCTCTTCTCGGGCTATTTGACGGTCTCGGCGATCACCGGCCGCAACCTGGTGATGGAGACGCTCAACCGCTCTGCAGCCACGAGCTGAGCGAGCGGACATGCGTTCGCCAGCCCGACGATTGCCGTGACGAGCCCGTCCGCGGACCGGGCGGGAGCGGGGCGTCGGGATCGCGGCCGGCCAGATCATTGTGGGCGAGCTCTTCGGCCAGGTTCAGCGCTCGCTCGGCGCCGACGCGCTCGCAGCCCTGCAGCTCGACATGGATGCGCAGCAGGGTCGCCAGCGAGGCCGCGCGACCGAGCAATTCGATGCGGAGCGCTCCATCGAGCTCGGGCTGGGCCCGCTCGTCGGCCGCCGCCAGCCAGGCGGCGTCGGCCAGCATCGAGAGGTTCATCGCCGCGTCGGCGTCGCTCGGCAGGATCGCCTGCGCCAGCGAGACCAGCTCCGCCCGGGCGCCGCCCGACTCGAGCAGCGAAGCCAGCTCGCCCGTGATCAACTGCTTGGCGCGCTCGCTCGAGACGGCGCGCTCGGAGCTCGCGGAACCCTTGGTTTGCGTGTCCTCCATCGGGATCAGTCATATCAGGGATGGCTGTTCAAAGCATGGGCTGGCTTACGATTTAATTTGAGAGTTGACGCGTGGGGAGCGATTTGGGCGGGCGCGGGCATCGCTGCAATGTCGATACTCGATCGCTGGAAAAGCATGCAGTACGCGGAATTATCGAGGAACCCAATCGCGCGATCCCGAGCAGTTGCGCGGCTTCGCGCAATGGGTTCGCGCGTCAGGGCTCGTTCACGTCGAAGACCCGCGCAAAATAGCCATCGTCCTCCGCGGCCCCGCTCGCTTCGCCCCCGACCCCCGCGATGCGCTTGGCCAGGTCCATCTTGTAGCCCAGCTGCATCTGCCGACCGATCTGGATCCGCTGCGCCTGCGGCGAACCGGCGCCGTGCATCGACTCGGTCAAGTAGCCGACCGCGTTGCGGCCGAGGGTCATGTTCTCGATCAAGCGCAGGATCTTCCAGCGATCCTCGACGGCCACGTCGGGGCGGGTGGCCAGGTACTTGCGCAGGATCGGCCCGACCTCCTCCGAAGCGAGGTCCTGGCCCGAGGGCAGCGTCGCAACCAGCCCGCCGGCGAGGTCCTGGGCGAGGCGGGCGAGCTCGTAGGGCAGCTTGGTGACGTGGTGCTTGCAGACGTTGGCGAGCATGTCGTCGTTGATGAAGGTGCCCGAGGCGGTCGCGTGGGCCTGGTGCGACGAGGCGATGCCGGTCGCGTAGATCGTCTCGTTGAGGTGGGTCATCTCGACCAGCTTGTCGCGGATGTGCGAGGCCTTGGCCACGCCGTTTTGCTCGGCGATGGTCGCGGCCGCGCCGATCAGCACGTCGCCGACGCCGGACTTGCACACGTAGCTGCGCCGGTGATAGCAGGTGAAGCGCTCGACCAGCATCGCGGCGAATTCGGTCTCGCCGTCCATGAACACGCGATCCCAGGGGATCAGCACGTCGTCGAACACGACCAGCGCTTCTTGGCCCGAATAGCCGGGGTTGCCGGTGTCGAGCCCGCCGGGCTCGAGGCTGCGGGTGTCGCAAGATTGCCGGCCATAAACATAGGTGATTCCGGGCGTGTCGACCGGCATCGCGCCGATCACCGCATAGTCGCGATCTTCGGGGCCCAGGCGCATCGTCGGCATCACGATCAGCCAATGCGAATTGATGCAGCCGGTCTGGTGGGCCTTGGCGCCGCGAATGATCAGACCTTCGTCGGTTCGCGCGACCACGTGGACGAAGAGGTCGGGGTCGTGCTGCTGGTGGGGGGCCTTGCTGCGATCGCCCTTGGGATCGGTCATGGCCCCGCCGATCACCGCGTTGCGCGATTGGACCATGGTGATGAATTCGCGCAATCGGGCGTGGTAGCCGGTCCCGTGCTTGGCGTCGATTTCGAAGGTGACCGAATGCAGCGAGTTGAGCGCGTCCATGCCGACGCAGCGCTGAAAGCAGGTGCCCGTCAATTGCCCGAGCTTGCGCTGCATCTTGTTTTGCAAGACCAGATCGCGGGCGCTCTGGGCGACGTGCAAGAAGCGATTGACCCGCTCGCCGGTGAAGGGCGAGATCGCGGTGGCCAGCTCGGGCTCGCGCAGGGCGAGGTCGTAGGTCTCGGCGACCGCGTGGATCGAGGGCCGGATGATCGGGTGATCGACCGGCTCGGCCACGCGCTCGCCGAGCACGAACACGCGCAGGTCTCGGTTGCGAAGGCTGGCGATGTAGTCGGCGCCGCTGCGGATCGCGGGGAGAGTGGTCACCCGGGCATGCTACCCGGCTTCGGGGAAGCGCTGGGCGTGGGGAAGCGCAGCGCGTGGGAAGACGCGAAGCTCGGGTCGTCCTTGCAGGCCATCGACGCGCTCATCACCGCCTCCATCGCCGTCTGCACACGCTGACGAAGCGCCGGGTCGGCGTCGATCCGGGCCATCAGCTCGGGGCCGGCTTGGGCCAAGCTCGCGCCCTGCTCGGCGTGGAAGTCGGTGAGCGCGAGCGCCAGCGCAGGGCAGTCGTCGGCGTGCTCGTCGTGGACGCGGCCGAGCGCCTCGAGGGTCTGCACGAGCGCGTCGGTCTGCGCGGCGAGGTCGGGCTTGGGCTCGGGCGGCTCGGGTTCGGGCGCAGGCTCGGGTTGGTTGGCGATGGGCTCGTTCGGGGCCGAGGGCTCGGACTCCGGCTCGCATGCGACGAGGCCGAGCATGACGAGGGTGAGCGTGGCGAGGGCGAGCGTGGCGAGCTGCCGGGGTCGAGAATTCATGGCTCGAGAACTCATGGCTCGATCCCCTCGGCCGAGTCGCTCGCGTCGACGATCTCGCCCGCCTCCGGGGCGAGCGGGTCGGCGATGATCCGCGGCGCGTCGCACCGGCGCCGCTTGGCGTGCATCTGCGCGTAGATCTCGGTCAGGCCGGCGTCCGACCAGATGGCGAGCCC
>JAMHUH010000767.1:0-1541 GCA_035904925.1 Nannocystaceae bacterium | reverse complement strand
CGAGGTCAGCGAGCCGTCGTCGTGCAGCGCGGCCAAGCGCAGCAAGAGCTCGCGCGCCAACGCCATCGCGGCGCTCGCGGGCGCTTCGAACCAAGCGAAGCTCGCCGGATCCTTCACGCCCGCGGCGGCCAGCTCGAGCAGCGGACCCGCGAGGTCCAAGCGGCGAACCTCGGGCAGATCGAACTCGGGCCGATGATCGTGATCGTGCTGGCCGTAGAGCCGCACGCACATGCCCGCGCGGGTCCGGCCCGCTCGACCCGCTCGCTGAGCCGCCGAGGCCCGACTGATCGGCCCCAGGCTCAAGCGCGGCAACCCAGTGGTCGGTTCGAAGCCGGCGATCCGCGCGAGTCCGCTGTCGATCACCGCGACCACGCCATCGATCGTGATCGAGGTCTCCGCCACGTTGGTGCTCAAGATCAGCTTGGCGCTCGCGCTCGGCCCGACCGCGCGATCTTGTTGCTCGCGCGAGAGCTCGCCGTGCAGCGGCAGCAGCTCGAGCTTGGCCCGGCTCGCGACCGCCGCGCAGGCCTCCGTGCAGAGCCGGATCTCGCGGGCGCCAGGCAAGAACACCAGCACGTGGCCATCGCCGAGCGCCCCGCGTTCGACCAGCTCGTGCAGCGCCTGCGCGACCTGGCGCTCGAGCGGCAGCTCGGCCACGCGCGAGCGCCCGGGCATGTACTCGATCTCGACCGGAAAGCTGCGACCCGCGGAGCTCAGCCGCTCGGCCGCGAGGAAATTCGCGATCGGCTCGCCGTCGAGCGTCGCCGACATCGCGAGCAAGCGCAGCTCGGGCCGACGCTCGAGCTGCATCCTTCGCAGCAGCGCCAGCGCGATGTCGCCGTCGAGGTGGCGCTCGTGAAACTCGTCGAGCACGACCGCCGCGACGCCGCGCAGCTCCGGGTCGTCGCGCAGCCGCCGAAGCAGCACGCCCTCGGTCATGAACATCACCCGCGTCCGGGCCGAGCGAGCCTGTTCGAAGCGCACGCGATAGCCCACGCGCTCGCCGACCGGCTCGCCGAGCAGCGACGCGACCCGCTCGGCCGAGAGCCGGGCCGCGAGTCGACGCGGCTGCAAGACCACGATCTCGCCCTCGGGCAGCGCGTCGAGCAGGACCAACGGCACGATCGAGGTCTTGCCCGCGCCCGGTGGCGCCTCGATGACCACGTTGCGCCCGGCCGCCAGCGCGGCCCGAAGCCCCGGCAGCACCGCCGCGATCGGCAGCGCGCGAGCCTGGTCTTCGGCGAGCGGCATCTCAGCCCCGCAGCTCGCTCGGCCCGAACATATCCCGCTCGGTGATGATCGCCGTGATCAGCTCGGCCGGCGTGACGTCGAAGGCCGGGTTGCGCACGGGCACCTGTCGCCATCCTCGCCAGGCGCGCCGACCACCAAGGTCTCGGCATTGTTCGAGAGCGCGACGACATGTCCGAACTCGTCTTGGCCCCCGGCGTTGGATGCCTTGACATAGGCGCGCTGCGCCCAGTTCACGCCGGCCCCCTGAAAGACATACACGGCGCCGACCGGTCCGCCATCGTCGACCTGGC
>JAMHUH010000766.1:0-4369 GCA_035904925.1 Nannocystaceae bacterium | reverse complement strand
CTTCGAGAATCCATACTTGCGGCTGATGGGATTTCGCCTCACGTCGCACAGAAGCGTGACTCCAGAGCGCAGGAGCGCGTTGAGATAGCTCTCGAGCGTTCGTCCTTCGTAGCCGATCGTCGAGACTGCGGTCGTTTTCGAGTTGGGGCGCGCATCCTCGATCCGTCGGAGTGCGCCATCGTCATCACGCAGGACACGCGCAGCGATCTCGCTGCGCGTGGCGTAGTAGGGGAAGCGACGATACGAGGCGGCGACCAGCGCGTCGCCGCGAGTACCGCGAAATCGTCGGACGAAGCTCATCATCTGGACGTCCGGCTTCCGGCCAATCGCTTTGCGGCCCGCGGCGGTCAGTTGCCAAATCTCCGGATCATCGACGAGCAGCCCCCGCTCGATGAGCTTTCGCCGGTCGGCTGCGGAGGTGAAGGAGAACGCGCCGGATTTGTAGGGCACGAACTCGTAAGGGTTGCCGGAGTCTGGCTCCTGGCAGTAGAGAAAGAGTAGCTTCTGGAAGTCGAGGTTCGCGGCAGATCCGCCGAGCACATCGAGCAAGGTCAGGAGGCGTCGCTGGCGCAGAAAGAGCACTTGCCGTGACCCTACCAGCAGGGCCAAGGGCCGACAACGCCTGGCAGAAGCCGACGTCGATACCGGACCGTCGAATCGACTCGTCGACTCAGTCTCGGCGGCGACGCAGGCCGACGAACACGAGCAGCCCGATCGCCGCCGCCGGCAAGCCGCTCGGCTCGGCGTCGCTCGAGCACCCACAGCCCTCGGCGTCGCGATCGGCACCCTGGCCGCAAGGGTAGGTGCAGTCGGTGTCGCCGAACTCGTCGAGTCCGCCCTCGCTCGCGCTCCCGGTCGCGCCGCTGGTGTCTTCGGGCTCGCAGGTCCCGGCGATGCACGCGAGCCCAGGGTCGCAGCCGCCTCCGGGCGTGCAGGGGCAGGCCTCGCCGCCGATCGGGCACTCGCCATCGGTGCTGGTGTCGGCGGTGGTGCCGTCGCTGGTCCAGCCATCGGTGGTCGACGACGAGGACGAGGTGCTCGGATCGCCGTCGCCGTCGCCGGGCGCGACGTAGGTGAAGCGGACGCTGTCGAAGGCGAGCGGGTGCATGAGCGCCTCGGCCTCGCCGGTGTTGTCAGGCAGCTCGATGTACTGATCGCCCGAGCCGTCGAAGGCGTGGACGCCGAGCGACTGCCAGCTCTTTTGCGCGGACTGATCGACGCCGACTTGGCTGACCTGGCCGGCGTGGTGGACGTGGTAGGTGGCGCCGCTGGCCTGCGCAGTGCCGCTGGGCACGTGGACGGCGACCTCGTAGTCGCCCGGGACCGACACGCCGAAGCGCCAGCGACCGATCGTGTCGGCTTGGCCCGCGTTGGTCGCGATCGTGTACCAGTGGTGGCCGTCGAGGCCCTCGCCCGCGTCCCACCACCACTTGGTCAGGCGATCGAAGCAGGTCACGTCGGACTCGCTGATCACCGTCTCGCCGCCGGCCAGGGTGGCGCCGCAGGGGCCACAGTTCTCGCTGGTCATGTTCTGGCCGTCCGCGACCACGCCGGCGGCGAAGAACTCCGAGGGCTGCGACTGGCACCACCACGATCCGCACAGCGACTGGACCTGGAAGTGAAGGTGGGCGCCGCAGGTCCAGCCGGTCAGCCCGACCCGCGCGACGGTGTCTCCGGCCTCGACCGCGTCGCCGAGGCCGAAGGGCGAGGAGTTGGCCTCGACATGCATGTAGAGCCCGGCCGTGCCGTCGCCGTGATCGATGACGATGTAGTTGGCGTCGTTCGCATAGGTCTGGCTGCAACCACCGACCTGCGAGTTCATCTTGATCAACGCGACCGTTCCGCCCTTGGCCGCCTTGATGTCGGTGCCGAGCGGCAAGCCAAAGTCCCACGCGTACTGGGCGAAGCCGGTGTGGCTGGTCGCGCCGCCGTTGCCCTGCGTGCACGGGTAGGTCGCTCCGCACGACCAGGGCGCCTCGAGGTGGGGTTCGATTGCGAGCAAGAGCGCGAGCGAGGCCAGCATGTCGACTACGGTACGCGAACGCGCGGCCGCAAGACTGTCCCTCCGACCGCTCGGTTTGCAGCGTGCGCGGGACACCTACGTCGCGCAATCGAGCGCGAGCGACCCGGCCGCTTGGCAGGTGTGTTTTGAGTGATTTGAACCACGCAAATGCAAGGGATATAAGCCGGGCATGCCTCGTCCGACCTCCGAGTTCGCCCGCGCTTCGACCCGCTTGAGTCAGCTCGGCTTGGTCGCGCTGCTGGTAGGCGGCTGCGCCTACTTCAAGGTCTCGCACAGCACCTTCGAGCTGGCGCAAGAGGCCCAGGCCGCGGGCGACGAAGCCAAGGCCGAGCAGCTCTACCGCGAGTCGATGCACGAGAAGGGTCGCGATCGCGAGGACGCCAAGCGCGGCTTGGTCTCGCTGCTGCTGCAGAAGGCCACGCGCGTGGCCGCCAGCGATCAAGACGAGGCGATGCGGATCCATCGCGACGTGCTCACGCTGGTGCCCGAGTCCGACGAGGCCCGGATCGCGTACGGCCGGGCCCTGATGAACGCCGAGCGCTTCACCGAGGCGATCGACGTGCTCATGGAGGCGCCCAAGTGCCGCGGCTGCAAGACGATGATCTCGGTCATCTACATCGCCCGCGCCGACCATGCCGTGAAGGAGGGCGAGTTCGCCGACGCGATCGTCGACTACGATCACGCCGCCGCGCTCAGCCACGATCCCCTGGTCGTGCTGGCCAAGGTCGACATCTACACCAAGGGCGCCTACGGCAAGGCCGACGAAGCGGTCGCCTGGCTCGATCAAGCCCAGCGGCTTCTGCCGGTCGAGCAGACCGGGCAGCAAGCGCTCTGGTTCGAGAAGCGGACCGAGGTGATCTACTGGGCGTCGATGCGAGGCGAGCACGAGGCGATCGGCAAGGCGCTGATGCTCGACGATCCGCGGACCAGCGTGCCCGCGCAGCAAAAGCTGATCGACCAGCTCAACTTGCAGATGTACGCGGCCTCGCTGCAGATCTACCAGCAGCAGTTCGACGTCGGCACGCAGCGCGGGCTCGCGACCTGGCAGCAGGCCCAGGCCGCCAACCTCTCGGGCGCGCCGCTCGAGTCGCTGCGCGTCACCTTGCTCGCGCTCTTCGCCCAGCGCGTGGCCGTGCACCTCGCCAACGGCGAGGAGGCGCAAGCCCGCGAGGTGATCGGCATGGGTCGGGCGATCGACGCCGACGACCGCGTGCTCGCGCTGCAGGACATCATCGTCACCGCGATGCGCAACACCGGCAACGCCCGCAAGATGCTCGAGGCGTGGAAGGACGACGAGGCCTACACGCGCATGCGTGCGCTGGTCGAGACCGTCTACGCGCAAAAGATGATGGGCATCGGCCAGTTCACCGCGGCCGCGGGCGCGGTCGAGAAGGCGGCCAAGATCGACCCGAACTTGCTCGAGACCCGGCTCTCGCGGGCCGAGATCCTGGCCGAGACCCGCTTGACCGATCTGCGCAAGACCTGGGCCGAGAACTTCCGCGAGATCGCGACCTACTCGTACCCGGGCGGGCGGATCAACTTCTACGGCCAAGCGCTGGCCGAGCTGCGCGCGGTCCAGGCGATGTTCGACGAGAACGCCCAGCGCGACTTCTTGCGGGGGCCGAGCGTGGGCAAGCGGATCGCCGCGCTCGAGCAGCGGATCACCGGCTTTTATCCCTTCGCCGTCGAGGCGCGCAGCGATGGCAAGGCGGCGCTGATCCTGACGCGCACGGACAGCTCGGCGGTCAAGGTCGCCGTGCAGGGGCCGATCAAGGCGCATGAGGTCGATGTGCCGGAGAATGGGCGGGCGGAGCTCGTGCTCGAGGGGCCGGGGTATGTGGTCGTGACTGCGCCGGGTGGGGGGCGGAAGGGGTTGTTTGCGGAGGTTGGGGTTTCGGTGATTGTCGATCTTTGATTTTCTGATTTTCTGATTTTCTGGGTCCGCGGGTCTTTTGGGGTCCGCGGATTTCCTTTGTTTTCGGATTAAATGGACGATTGCTCGGGGGATCCATCGCGGGTGATCGTGATCCCGAAGTGGGGGGCTTCGCGGGGAATATCGCCGCCCCACGCTCGGCTCCCCCACTTGAAATTGGGGCGCCAATGTCCGCCTCGGAGGGACGCCGACATTCCCCGCCGCCCGGGTGTTCGAGGGGCTGCGCCGCCGCGTGGAGTGACTGGACGATGGTGGGAACGCCGGCTTGGGATCGGGGAGAGGAGAGAGGGAGAGGAGAGAGGGAGAGGAGAGAGGGGGAGGGGGAGGGGCGAAAGTAGGGGTGGTCAAGCGGGTTTGCTTGGTGTATATTTGACACGAAGATGTCGCGCTACGCTGCTGCTCTCGACACTGCG
>JAMHUH010000765.1:0-18395 GCA_035904925.1 Nannocystaceae bacterium | reverse complement strand
CCTCGACGATCAGCGCGTCGGGCTCGGCGCTGACCTTGCGACCGAAGCGACCGTGGACCGAGTCGTAGGAGAGCAGGTAGCCGAGGTCGTCCGAGTCGGCGAGGTCGTTGATGCCGACGACCTCGATGTCGTCGCGACCTTCAGCGATGCGAAGCACCGACCGACCGATGCGTCCGAACCCATTGATGCCGATGCGGATCTTGTTGGCGCTCATCGGCCGCGATGATACGCATCCGCGACCGTCCGAAAAGTGGTCGGCCGCCTCGAAGCCACTCCGCCGACGTGAGCTGATCGCGGACCCGCGCACAGACAGCGCGGTCGACCTGATCGCCCCCAGGAAAGGGCCCGAGGTGGAAGTGGCCGGTGCCTGGCCGACGCGACGGATGCGGAAGGGGGTTGCCTCGCCGGCCAGGCACACGAAACCGCAGCCACTATATCAGTCTCGCGCGCCCGAAAACGGCGAATTTGCCGCAATGCCCGAGTGAACCGAGTTCGTGGGCGAGCCAATGTGAATTTCAGGTCGTGGCCGAGCAGCGCCACGTGCTGTTAGGTTCGCGCCATGCCCCTCGGCGCCGCGCTGCGGATCCCCGCCCCTGACGAGAAGGTCGACCGTTGGCACGTCTCGCCGCTGATCGACCTGTCCGCATACAGCTTGGGCTGGTTGTGGGTCTTGGTGCCGCTCTTGCTGCTCGGCCCGACCCGCGCCGACTACATCGTCCTCTACCTGCTGGTCATCGCCGCGACCGATCTCCACCGCCACTTCGGCCTGCCTTACGTCTACTTCGACCGCCAGGTCCGCGAGCGCTACCCGGCCCGCTTTTGGCTCTTCCCGGCCCTGATGCTGCTGGCCTTCGCCGCCAGCCCCTGGCTGGCCCACGCCCACTGGCAGCTCGACGCGGCCCAGCTCTGCGCCGGGACCTCGTGGTTGATCGTGCTCTTGCAGGTGTTGCGGCGCGACGGCGGCCCCCGGGCCGTGCCTGGCCGCGAGCTGGTGCTGGTGCTCGGCGGCAGCCTGACGCTGGCGCTGGCGCTCGAGCTGCTCGGCCGCGCGTGGCCGAGCATCGAGACGGCCTGGTGGTGGTCGGCCGCGGCACTCTTCGCCGCGACCTACTTCGACTGGACCCGGGCCAAGACTCGGCCGCGCACCGAAGCGCCCGCGGACTCGTCGGACTCGCCCGCGATCGCGTTCTTCAGCTCGCTCGCGATCGTGGCGTCGATGGGCGTGGCGATCGCGAGCCGCTGGATCGATGCGTTGGCGCTCTCGATCCCGATCGAGACCCTGCTCGAGATCGTCGGCGTGTTCGCGGCCCTGTGGAACTTCTGGCACGTCTACATGCAGAAGTACGGGATCATGCGGATGTACAACGCCAAGGCCCTGGCCGCCGCCGGCCCGGGCGCGCGCGAGGTCCCGGGCTGGACCGACAAGCTGCTGCTCTTGTGCTGGCTGCCGCTCTACTTCGCCTGGCTCGGCCCGCTCTACCGCGAGATCGCGGTCGATTACTTCGACGACGCCGCCGCGGTTCTACCCGGGTTCATCGACCTGCTCGAGCAAGCCATGCCGGTCACGATGCCGATCACGATCGGGCTGGTCGTGGTCGCGCACGTCTTGTGGCTTCGCGCCCAGTGGAGCGCCTATGGCAAGCCGGGCGTGCGGGCGACGGCGCCGCGGCTGTGGATGGCGGGCGGGACCTCGGCGCTGGCGCTGTGCTTCTTCGCCTTCGATCCGGTCAAGGTCTACATGGCCTTCGCGTTCAGCCATGCGATCGAGTACTGCGTGTTCGTGTGGGCGTTTCAGCGGCGCCGCTACCAGGCGCCGCTCGAGCACCAGCCGCTGCTCGGTCGCTTGCTTCGGCATCCGCTGGTCTTCTACGTGGGGTTGATTCTGCTCTTCGGGGTCGGGATCATGCTGTTGAAGTTTTGGGGGAAGTGGATTTTCGTCGATTGGGCGCGGCCGAAGGTGTTGGGGTATCGGACGGCTTATTGGCTTGGATTTTGGGGGGTGTATCAGTCGATGGTGCATTTTTATTTTGATGGGTTTTTGTGGAAGATGCGATTGGCTAGTGTGCGGGCGAATCTTTGATTGTTTGCGTGGAGATCCTTCGCGGATGCTTGGGTTTTGGGATCCTTCGCGGATGCTTGGGTTTGGGATCCTTCGCGGATGCTTGGGTTCACGATGTGGGGGGCTTCACGCGGAATATTTGCGCCCCGACGCTCGGCTCCCCCACTTGGAATTGGGGCGCCAATGTCCGCCTCGGACGGGACGCAAATATTCCACGCCGCCCGGGTTCGTGGATGCTGGGGCCGCCCTGGACAGGGGGACTGGACGCTGGAATCGAGATGGAGATCGGGAGAGAGGAGAGCGAGAGAGCGAGGGGGCAGTAGCCGGCTTCGTAGTAATCGGAGCACCACTCCATCACGTTGTCGGCCATGTTCAGGGCTCCGAAGGGCGACGCACCGAGTGGCTTGCTGCCCACGGCTCCCGTCCCCGCTGGCTCGCCGCATCCCTCCGCAACCACGTGCGAGCAAGTGGTGACGTCGTTGCCCCATGGAAAATATCGACCGTCGTCTCCGCGAGCCGCAAACTCCCACTCGGCTTCGGTCGGCAGTCGTTTCCCGAGCCATTCGCAATATTGCTTGGCCTGGTACCAATTCATGCCATTGATCGGGTGGTTTTCCTTTCCTGGCACCTCGTAGGTCAAGGTTGGATGCTGCGCGGCCACAGGGACCATACATTCCCCCGCATCGACGCAATCGCCATAGGCGGCCGCGGTCACTGCGGTCTCGTCGAGCCAAAACGTGACCGAGATCGTGACTGGATGGGCCGGCACCTCGGGGGGATCGACGGGGACGCCGTACACCATGGCGAACGCAGCGCCCATCTCGAAGTTCCCCGCCGGCACGCAGACCATCCCGATCGGCACATCGGCACACGCGTCGCCATCTCCCGTTGTTGTCGTGTCCGTGTCGCTGCTTGTGTCCGTACTCGTGTCCGTAGCCGTGCCGGTTTCGGTAATTGTGCCGTGTTGGTGGTCGTGTCGCCATCTCCGTCGCCGACGCTCTCGCTGCCCGCCGCAGGCTCGCAGAGATTTGCGCCGCCGCACTCGAGCCCGGCATCGCAGGTCCCGTTCCCGTAGCACGGACACCCCTCGGCCCCATCTGGGCACTCGCTGCTCTCGCTGCTCTCGCTCTCGGTGGTGCTCTCGGTCGCTCCGACTTCGTCGCCGCTCGGCGTCCCCGAGTCGCCGCAAGCGAGCCCGAACGCGCAGACGAGGCTGCATGACAAGCGCTGAATTTGGTTGGCCATGATTGATGCTACACCCTTGCGCCCCCCCCCCCCAACTCTGATAGCCATGGGGGAAGCCGCAGTCTCTGCCGCTCGCAGCGCCAACTCTTCCCAGGAGTCACCATGTCCGGAGTTATCGTACCCATCCTCTCCATGCGCGAGTTCGACTACACATTTCTCGGAAACGGCTTAACGAAGACAATCGTCTTGCATCCCGCGTTGAACGTTGCGATGTTCTCCACCGCGAGGCTCATCATCCGGGTCCACGAACTCACGATGTCCAGCGGCCAGAAAATCACGATAGCGGCGTACGGGACCGATCCGAGCTCGGAAGACTCCCGTGAATTCGTGCTGAGTACGACGTCGCTGTCGGCGGAGGTGTTGTCGACCCACAGCGCCGGAAATCTGGTGAGTGACACGGACACCGACCTCTACCCGTTTCTAAAGCTGGTGCTGACCGCGCAACAGAGCGGGACCGGAGGGGCGGCCCTCTACGCCGTCCTGAGCGCCGACCTTCATCTTCGGGAGAGCACCTGAAATGCGGCGCTCCCAAGCCGACCTCCTGCGCTTGGTGCTTTCGGGTGCGAGGCAGCCAGTCGAGGTGCGACCGGAGATGCTGCCAATGTGGGGAGCATCTCGAAATTTGGGTCAGGGAGGATGTCTGAGCGATTTTTCCCCCAGTCTCGTCTCGAATTTCCGACTCGCCGAGGAGTCCGGGCAAAAGGGCGACTGCGGCTGTGGGTCGACCGCGAGTTCGGAAGACCGACCCGACGAGCGTCAAAACAGCCCCACGCATGGTGTGATAGCGAGCACCGCTCGCGCACAGACTGTGGGCCGGCCGCGAGCAACTCGACGGTCATCGGCCCCCGCGGTGCCTGGCGCAATGCCGCGCGAGAAGGTTGACGCCCTCTTCGTGAACGCACTCGACAAAGTGTTGGCGACGGCCAAGCCTCTCGTCGTCCGAGGCAAGGCTTCATCGACGCCGCTCGGGATGGCCACGCGGTTCGACGTAGGCAAGCGAAGTCTCGGTCCATCCCCAGGGGGGCAATTACTCGATATTGGTCTAGCGCCCATTGTATTGGCCTTGATCCCCGAACCCAGCGGCATCGAGATCCCTGACATCGTGTGCAGCGACGATGCTTGGGCCGAGACAATCCTGGAGACGTTCATTCGGGCATCCCGATTCATGTACTGGGCCACGGTCATTCTCGATCTGATGAACAGCCAGAATTGGACAAATCAGGCCTGCTTGTGGAAAGATCAGTGCCAAGGCAGCGAGAATACGCAGATCGAAAAATGGTTTGGTTCCTTCAACCAATCCAGGTTCAACGCTCTACGCAGTCGAGTGGGCCGATGCTATCGCAATCGCTACCAAGGCGACGCGCCGCTGACGCTGTACTGCAGCAACAGCAGCCTACAGGGCGGGGTTTGTGCAAGCTGCGACCTGGGTGGTGGCTGGTATCATGGTGTAGCACGCCATATCTGCGTCTGTGATTCTAACATTGCAAAAGAGACTGTATACATGCTCCACGAAGCGTTCCACCATATCACCCCCGGACTCCTCGATCATCATATTTGCTGGGAGGTCCCTGCCCCCTGGAAAGGCGACTCCGTCGCCTATTCCAAAGGTCTGACTGGGCTGCTATTCGAACTCGACTACGACGACAAGTGGAACGCGCCCGCAGAACTCCTTCAGGGTTGCCCTGAGCAAGCCTTGCGCAATTGTGATAGCTACGCTCAATGGATCAATCACCTTGGCAAAGCGGTCGACTTTGGTACGATTTGGCCGACCAACTGCACCCTAGAATTCCCGCAAAGCCCGGGAGGAGGAGGCGACCTCGACTGTAGTCCAGATAGCCTAGATGGTATGTGTATCCTGTTTCCGCCAGATGACCAAGGGTTGCCGCCGTAGACCATCGGAGCGACGAATCGATGAATGCACACACACGCACGCTATTTTTGCGATGGCCGCAAAAGACCGCCTCGCTGCCCCTCGCGCTCGCCCTGGGACTCGTGACGGCGTTTTGCGCTCCCTTCGCATGCAAGCGACCCGAGCCCACCACCGGTCCGCGATGCGATCCGTCTGCCGTAGATCCCTGCGCCCCGAACTACCGGGCCTACACGTGCTGCTCCGACGACCCGATGACGATCGAACTCGCGGATATCGAGGCGTTCGGGGTTCCGACCTTTGACGAAGGGGACTCGGAGATATCGATCTTTTCGGCGAGGAACAATTCACGCGGTCGCTCGGGGCTGTGCATCGGCTCCAGCTACTATCCCTCGACGTGGCTCCGCATCTCCTCCGAAGACGAGGCGTGTCCTGTGCCCTGCAATCCAACCTGGTCCGACGTCGACATTCTCGCGGTCTGCGGTGAAGAAGACGTATGCTGCCCGACAGGAACGATCGAGCCCGAGGACTGTGTATTCGATCCAGCCCTCGGAAATGATGGATGCTGGCGCCCGGCGACTGGGGCCGACATCGTCGGACTCGGTGGACTCGAGGCCACCGATTGGGCGCTGGACGCTCTCGCCACCCACCAGGATCCCGGAGGGCTTGGGTGTCAGGCGTTCGCCGACAGCGTCGACGAGACGACCCTCGCCGAGTTCGGCTTGACGGTGGCGACGCTGAAGCAGGCATGTTTGCGCCGGCTCACGGTTCTCGACCAGCGCGGACTGTGCCTCGCGGATGTCGACTGTCCCGCCATTGCCGCTCCAGACCCGGATGCCTGCGAACAGCTCAACCTGGCCGAGCAGCTCTCTGACTGCTGACTGCTCGGTCATCGCCCGGCATCGCCGGGCAGCTCTACGGCAGCGGCCAAAATACGCGGATCAGCGGGCTGGGGGGTGCGCCGACGAGGAGCGTGCTTTGGTTATCGAGGTTGCAGGTCGGGTTGCAGGCGTCGCCGTTGACGAGATTGTCGTCGTCGCAGACCTCGTCGGCGTCGATCATCGCGTCGCCGCAGCTGGCCCCGACCGGCTCGTACTGGCAGTTGGGCGAGCAGCCGTCGCCGGCGGTGTTGTTGTTATCGTCGTCTGCTCCCGACATTCCCAGCCAGGCGCCGCTACTTGGGGGCGGGGTTGGGTGGGAAGTACGGGTTTCAGTGGTGGTGGGAGTCGTACACCCTTCGATCGTGGGTGCGTCGACTGGGTGGGTTTGCCGACCATGTCCTACCGAATTGTCCAGGCTCGACGCAAAAGTGTTGGTATTTCGGAATTAGACTAGTGATTTCAGCAGCTTGTGGCGTGTGCTCTCGATTCGCTACCGTGGCGATGGGTGGCGACGTGAACACGGACAGTGAGGGCTTTGTGGTCGGGGTGCGGCAGCTCTGGCGTGGGGGGCGTGGGTACGTCGAATTTTGCCGGCTGCGCGAGGACGTCGTGTTGGTGGTGTTGGGCGGACACCTCGATGGGGGCGCGGCGGGGTATTTGGTCGAGAATTTGCCCGCGCTGATCGATCGGCCGGGGATGAGCGTGTTCTGGGATGGCGGGGATTTGGCGAGTCATGGGGCGCGGGTGCCTGCGCAGATTGTCCCGGCGCTCGCTCGACTTCGCCGCAACATCGACGAATTTCATGTGTTGATTCGCTCGCCTTTGCTGACCATGACGGCGGCGGCGGCCAACCTGGCGCTCGGGGGCGAGCTGAGCGTCTATCGCGAGCGCGCGCACTTCGACGAGGCGATCATCAGCGAGGTCATCCAGCCGGCGTGGTCGCGCTTCGCCTTCGACGCGCGGGCTTGTTTGGACGGACAGATGGCGAGCGCCTGCTGACGCGCACGAGCAGGGCTCGGCGAGCTACCAACGGGCGACGCAGAGGGGCCGCGCGATCTTGCGGTCGATCTTCTCGGAGGTCTTCTTGCCCCTCGGTAGCGAGTACACGCGGGCTTGGCCCTGCCAGACGGCCGAAGTCCAGTAGCGCGAGCTCTTGAGCTTGCTGCCGATGAAGTGGCCGGCCTCGGCCGGGTTGGCCAGCCGCCACTTGCTGACCTCGGCGAAGCGGCGGGCGGCCAGGCCCTCGCAGTACTTGCGAGCGGCCGAGTGATCGTCGCTGGGGCCGGGCTCGTTGGGGGTGATGTAGCCGTCGACGCGAAAGGTCCCCGCGGGAGCTGGGCGATCGCTGGCGACGAAGGCCGGGCCCGCGCCGCCGTCGTCGGTCTCGTCGGTCTCGCGCTCGGCGAGGCCGGACTCGCTCTCGGCTTCGCCGGTCTCGCTCTCGGCCAGGCCGGACTCGCTCGCGGCGAGGCCGGTCTCGCTCGACCCGGACTCGCTCGCGGCTTGGCCGGTCTCGCTCTCGGCTTGGCCGGTCTCCGCTGCGCCGGTGTCCGACTCGGGCGCGAGCGCGATCGGGCTCGTGTCGGTCGGGGTTCGACCCCAGGGCCCAAACTGATTGACGAGGACGAGCGCGAGCGCCACGACTCCAGCACCCACCAGCAACGAGGGCCATGCACGACGAGGTTGGGCGGCGCCTTGCTCGGGCACCGGGGTTGGCGGAGCCCGTGTGGGCGCAGGCGTGGACTCGGCTTCGGCCACGGAGTCCGCTTCGGTCGCGGATGCGGTCGCGGACGCGGTCGCGGACGCGGTCGCGGACGAGCTCGGCATCTCCGGCGAGCGGGTCCGCAAGGGTCCGCTGGAGTCTTGCTTCCACAGCTTGGTCGCGGGCTCGAGCGACTCTGCGGGGTGCGGGTCGGGCTCGAGATCCACGATCGCGCTGGGCAGGAGCTCGGGCTCGGGCTCGCTCTTGCTGAGCGGGATGATGGCGCCGCGGGTCGGCGGCTCGAGCATTCGAACCTCGCCCTCGAACTCTTCGAAGGGCGCGAGCGCGTCCGAGAGCGCGCCGGCGCTGGGGAAGCGAGCCGCGGGGTCGCGCTCGAGGCAGCGGTGGATGATCGCGACCAGCTCGGCCGGCAGCCCCTCGACCAGCTGATCGACCCGCGTCGGGGTCTCGATCGCCATCGCTCGGATCACGGCGGCCAAGTTGGGGCCCGAGAACACGAGCTGGCCGGTGATCGAGCGATAGAGGATCGCGCCCATCGCGAAGATGTCGGCCGCGGGTCCGAGCTTGTTGGCGCCCTCGAGCTGCTCGGGCGCCATGTACTCGGGCGTGCCGAGCAGGATCCCGCTGGCCGTCAGCGCGTCGCCGGTGCCGTCGAGGAACTTCGACACGCCGAAGTCCATCAGCTTGACCTGGGTGTCGCCGTCGTCGGTGCGATGCAAGAACACGTTGCCGGGCTTGAGGTCGCGGTGAACGATGCCGGCCGCGTGCGCGGCCGCGAGCCCCTCGAGCGCGTGCCGGACGATCCGCACCGCGTAGCCCGGCTCGAGCCGGCCCTGGCGATGGATCAGCGCGGCGAGGTCGAGCCCACGCAGCCGCTCGAGCACCATGTAGGGGCCGATCGGCGAGTCGCCGAGATCGAGGATCTCGCAGATGTGCTTGTTGCCGATCCGCCCGGCCGCCCGGGCCTCGCTGCGGAAGCGGGCGACGGCCTCGGGGTCGCGGCCGACCTCGGGCCGCAAGAATTTGATCGCGACGTCGCGGTCGACCCGCTCGTTGCGGGCCAGCCAGACCGAGGCCATGCCGCCGCTGCCGAGCGAGCTGAGGAAGCGAAATTTTCCGTCGAGGCGCCGGCCCTCGAAGGGCAAGGGCAGGTCGGTCTTGGGGCAGCGGAGCTGATCTTCGCCGTGGAGCTCGCCGCAGTGGGGGCAGGGAGCGAGCTTCGCTGTCGCTTCGACCTGCTCGGACATCGTCGCCGCAGGGTACCACGGCGGCATCCGGCCTCGCCGCCCAAGACGTGGGCCAAGACGTTGGGCTGGCTCAACAAGACGTTGGGTGGGAGGTCGGGTTAAATAGGCGAAGCGAGCACGAGGCCCGCTTCTCCAACCATCGCGCGCGACTCAGGTCGCGCCGTAGGTCTCGTCGATCTTGTCCAGCTCTTCTTGGGTATCGCCGCAGGCCATGCCACCGATCACGATGGAGATGGCTGCGATGACGAGCAGGGCGTAAAACTTGTTAGGGCTCATCGGGGAAGACTCCGGGGCTGAAGAAGGACTGCAAGGGCGAGAAGGCGGGGTCGCGTCGGGCTTCGGCCAGACGCCGTTGCAAGAGGTCACGCGTGACCGGGTCGGCCCCGGCGAGCAGGTCGTGCTCTGCCCACCACGTTCGGTGGGCTGCGGCAGTCTCGCCGAGATCGAGGGCGAGTTCCACCCCCCATGCCACAGGTTCCCAACGTTCGGGTCGGAGGGTCCTTGCACGTCGATACAGCGCCATCGCGCGGTCGGGATCGCCGAGCCGGTGATGGATCCGGCCGGCGGCGGCGTGCAGATCCGGCGAGTAAGGATACGCGCTCAATCCGCGAGCGAGCAGCGCTTCGGCTCGCTCGCGCTGGTCCTCGCCGGGCTGATCGAGGGCGAGCTGGGCGAGGGCGGCGATCGGGCGATCTTGGCGATCGAAGCCCAGCTCGACCGCGAGCGCGAATTCTCGGTCGGCCGCGACCCAGTCTCGCTCGGCGACCGCGAGCTCGGCGAGGCACAGGACCGGCAGCTCGTCGAGGGGGTCGAGCGCGCGGGCGTGCTCGCATTGGTCGCGGACGCGCTGGGCGACCTCGCTCTCCACGCGATCGGGCCGGCGACCCGCCGCGAGGCGATCGAGGCCCAACATCGCGTGGGCTCGGGCCGAGTCGGGGGCTCGTCGGACCGCGGCCCGCCAGAGCGTGGCGTTGCTCACGTAGACCCGCGCCTCGGCGAGCCCGAACGACCCTTGGATCACCAACACGATCGCCAGCGGAGCCCAGCGCAGCGAGGGCTCGCGCGCGTCACGACCGAGCCGCAAGAGCCCTGCGGCCAGCACGATCACCAAGGGCACGCTGGGCAGATACATGAAGCGATCCGCTCGCATGTTCGGCATCCCGATCAGGTTGCTGGTCGGCAGCGCCAAGGCCAGCCACGCCAGCCACGCGAAGGTCAGCAAGGGCGCACGTCGGCGCAGCGCGAGCGCGGTGATGGTCGCGGCGACCAAGCCGAGCAGCGCGAGCAAGGTCGCGAGATCGGTCCAGCGGGCGGCGAAGTCGACGTACTCGGGCGAGAGCCCGATCGGCAGCAAGATCTGGCCGAGGTAGGCGACGTGGATCTGCATCGAGGCCGCGAGCACCGGGCCGAGCCCGACCCGCGAGGCGAACACGCGAGCGTTGAGTTCGGGTGCGTAGGGGCTGATCGAGGCTTGGATCGCGAAGTTCTGGGCGAGCGCGAGGCCGACCCCGAGCGCGAGGGCGAAGGTCGCGAGGCCGAGCCGCGCGGGACGTTCGGCGAGCCTCGCCGCGCCGGGCAAGGGTCGCAACCACGCCAGCAGCGGCAAGAGGGCTGGCAGCGCGGCGGCGCTGAGCTTGGCCCCACAGGCGAGGGCGCTGAGCGAGGTCGCGGCGAGCAGCCAGGCGATCCGTGGCGCGACGCGATCGCTGCCGACTCCCCGCAAGGCCGCGAGCAAGCCCGCGAGGCCGAGCAGCGCGGCCAGCAGATCCTCGTGGAAGGACACGACCGCGACCGCCTCGGCGTGGATGGCCAGCAGCCCGAAGAGCGCGACGCTGGCCAGGCGCAGCTCGAGCGTCGCGTCGAGTCGGGCCAACAGACGACCGAGCAGCGCACACACGCCCAAGTGCAGCGCGATCGAGATCAGGTGGTGGGCCCACGCGCTCAGACCGACCAGCCGATACGCGAGCATGTCGAACACGACCAAGGTCGGGCGCGAGGCGTCGGGTACGTGGCGCGCGATCGATTCGGGCGAGCCGAGCAGCGCGAGGTCGAACACGCCCGGCCGCAAGAACCCGTTGCTGCGCAGCGTCCAGCCGTCGTCGTAGATCAAGCCAAAGCCGAGCAGCGGCAGATGGACGGCGGCGATCAGGCCGAGCAGGCCCCAAGGGCCGAGGCGGGCGAGCGTGCTCTCGGGTGCGTCGGACACCCGGCTCACTTCGCGGCGGCGGCTTCCTTGCAGCGACGCTTCTGCTTGTGCTCGACCATCGCGCCGCAGCGGTTCCAGTCGACCGCGTAGGTGACCAGCGCGATCGTGTAGCCGATCGCCATCACGAAGCCCGAGGTGATCAACAAGTTGTCGAAGAGCTTGCCGCGGCTGCGGATCTGCTCGCGCTCGTCGATCGAGCCCGAGTCGGCGGCGTGGAGATCGTTGAGGCGCTGGCTCTGGACGTAGCCGCCGACCGCGAAGCCGACCGTCCCGATCGCGCCGAGCGTGCCGATGCCGATGCCCGACCAGAACACGGTCGGCGTGACCTCGCGCGAGCGCTTGTCGCTGCCGGTCTCGATCCGAGCGTCGCGCTCCATCGTGGTCATGCTGCGCACGACGTCGAAGCGCTGCATCTCGGGCCGATCGAGGTCGACCGCGACCATTCGCGGCTGCGCGACCAAGCTGGCACAGCCGGTGCCGAGCAACACGGTCGCGGTCACGAGCGCGAAGGTGGCGCGAAGAGCTGAGGAGCGCCTGGTCAGATCGGGCATGGTGGCGGCGGAACCCTAACAAAGTCCGGTGAATCGAACAGCCCCGCGCGAGCTCGGCGGTCGCGAGCGGCGCGGGAAACCGAGTCGGTCACGGGAGCTGGCGGCGTGGTCGGACTCACGGGCCTAGCGGACTGCTAGTCGCCTGGACGAGGCTTGGCCTGCGTGGTACCAACCGCCGCCTTTCGAACCTCCGGTCATCACGACCCTGGTCCGCGAGGTCCAACCAAATCCCCATGCCTCGGGAGGACGAGCCCGCGTGCCGGCAGAGCCGGTCGGCGAGTCCCGAGATCGAGGCAGAGGCCCAACGCAAGAGGAACCCGATGAGCGACAACGACACCACGACTGATCTCGGTCAACCGACCATGGACGAAGCCCAGCGGATCATCACGGTCCGACAGCTGCTCGAGTGCGGTGTGCACTTTGGCCACCGGACCGAGCGCTGGAACCCGCGGATGAAGCCCTACATCTTCGGGGCCCGCTCTGGCGTGCACATCATCGATCTGCAGCAGACGGCCAAGCTGATGCGCCGCGCCTACTCGTACATCCGCTCGGTCGCCGCCGAGGGCCAGCCGATCCTCTTCGTGGGGACCAAGCGGCAGGCCTCCGACGTGCTGGTCAGCGAGGCCCAGCGCTGCGGCCAGTACTGGGTCGTGACCCGTTGGCTCGGCGGCACGCTGACCAACTGGAAGACCATCCGGCAGAGCGTCGACACCCTGCGCGGCATCGAGAAGATGTCCGAGGACGGCACCTACAACAAGCTGACCAAGCGCGAGGTCCTGCAGCTCGAGCGGCATCGGGCCAAGCTCGAGCGCAACCTCGGCGGCATCAAGGACATGCCCAAGCTTCCGGGCGCCGTGTTCGTGATCGATCCGGCCAAGGAGCACATCGCGGTCGCCGAGGCCAACCGGCTCAAGATCCCCGTCATCGCGCTGGCCGACACCAACGCGGACCCGAGCCTGATCCAGTACATCATCCCCGGCAACGACGACGCGATCCGATCGATCAAGCTGATCACCAGCAAGATCGCCGAGGCGGCCGTCGAGGGCGGACGTCTGGGCAAGCAGCGCGCCGTCGCCGACGCCGACGTCGAGACCGCACCGACCCCGATCCGCGTCACCACCGGTGGCGATGGTCCCAAGGTCGAGCTCGTCTCGCGCCGGACCCGGCTGCCCAACCCCGAAGCTGCCGCTTCCCCCGAGGGCGAGGACAACAAGTCCGAGCTCGACAACAACTGAGAGAGAGATCCCCATGGCACAAGTATCCGCAGCAATGATCAAGGAACTGCGCGAGCGCACCCAAGCGGGTCTGCTCGACTGCAAGACCGCTTTGGTCGAGTGCGACGGCGATTCCGAGAAGGCCGTCGAGTATCTGCGCAAGAAGGGCCTGTCGAAGGCCGCCAAGAAGGCCGGGCGCATCGCCACCGAAGGCGTCGTGACCAGCTACATCCACGGCAACCGCGTGGGCGTGCTGCTCGAGGTCAACTGCGAGACCGACTTCGTCGCGGCGACCGACGGCTTCAAGGACTTCTGCAAGGACGTGGCCCTGCAGATCGCAGCCATGAACCCGCAGGCGCTCAGCCGCGAGGAGATGCCGGCCGACTTCGTCGAGCGCGAGCGCGTGGTCCTGCGCGAGAAGGCGCTGGCCGAGGGCAAGCCGGCCGCGATCGTCGACAAGATCGTCGAGGGTCAGATCAACAAGTTCTTCTCCGAGCACGTGCTGCTCGAGCAGAAGTTCGTCAAGGACGACAAGAAGACGATCGACGAGCTGACGCGCGAGCTGATCTCGACGATCGGCGAGAACGTCAAGATCCGTCGCTTCGTCCGCTATGAGCTCGGCGAAGGGCTCGAGAAGAAGCAAGACAACTTCGCCGCCGAAGTCGCGGCGGCAGTCCAGGGGTCCTGACCCCGAACGAGAGAGCGGGGCCAAAACCCCGCTCTTTCGCTATCCGATGAGCGAGGCGCCCGGCATGTCGTCCCCGATCTTCCAGCGAATCCTGCTCAAGCTGTCTGGTGAGGCCCTGCAAGGGGGCCAAGGCTATGGCATCGATCCCGAGGTCTTGCAGGTCGTGGCCAGCGAGGTCCAAGAGCTGATCGAGCTCGGGGTCGAGACCGCGGTCGTGATCGGCGGCGGCAACATCTTTCGTGGGCTCAAGGCCTCGGCCGCCGGCATGGACCGAGCCAGCGCCGACTACATGGGCATGCTAGCGACCGTCATGAACGCGATCGCGCTGCAGGACGCGCTCGAGCGTCGCGGCGTGTACACGCGCGTGCTCTCGGCGATCGAGATGAAGGAGGTCGCCGAGCCCTACATTCGGCGGCGAGCCACCCGCCACCTCGAGAAGGGCCGCGTGGTCATCTTCGCGGCCGGGACCGGCAACCCCTACTTCACGACCGACACCGCGGCCGCGTTGCGGGCGATGGAGGTCGACGCTCAGGTCCTGCTCAAGGCCACCCGCGTGGATGGGGTCTACGATCGCGACCCGCTCAAGTACCCCGACGCGGTTCGCTTCACGCGGCTCGACTACAACGAGGTCCAGCGGCGCGACATCGACGTGATGGACAGCACCGCGATCTCGCTGTGCAAGGACAACGGCCTCCCGATCGTCGTGTTTGATATGCTGCGGCGGGGCAACGTGCGACGGGTCGTCTGCGGCGAGCAGCTCGGCACTCTGGTCGCGCCAACCAACTTCAAGTTCGGAGAGTCATGATCGACGACGCACTCAAGATGGCGAAGGAAGCGATGGACAAGGGCAAAGACCGGCTCGCCCGCGAGCTCGCGCGCGTGCGCACGGGTCGAGCCAGTCCGGCGCTGCTCGACGACGTCCGGGTCGAAGCCTACGGCTCGCAGATGCCGCTCAACCAGCTCGCGACCGTGTCGGCGCCCGACGCCCGGCTGTTGATCATCAAGCCTTACGACGCCAGCACCTTGTCCGCGATCGAGCGTGGGATCCTCAACGGCGGGCTCGGGCTCAACCCCAGCTCCGACGGGGTGATCGTCCGCGTGCCGATTCCGCCGCTGACCGGCGAGCGCCGCAAGAGCTTGGTCAAGCAGATCAAGGACCACGGCGAGGACGCCAAGATCGTGGTCCGCAACGGTCGCCGTGACGCCAACGACCTGCTCAAGGAGGCCGAGAAGGACAAGGAGATCTCCGAGGACGATCTCAAGAAGGGCCTCGATCGGATCCAGGTCCTGACCGACGAGTACGTCAAGCTGATCGACCAGACGATCGCCAAGAAGGAAGCCGAGATCATGAACGAATGAGCTCGCGGCTGCGCGCTCTCTCGTCTGCGACTCGCCCTTCCAAGAGGTTCACCGTGTCCTTGCATCGCCTCTCGATCGTCATCGCCTTCGGCTTCGCGGCCGCGCTCGGGCTCGGTGCCTGCTTCATCGACTCGCCGCTGCCCTCGACCTTCCGCTTCACCTGCGAGGTCGCCGAGGACTGCTACGAGGGCCAGGTCTGCTCGGCCGGCCTGTGTCAACAGCCTTGCGGCGGCGCCGAGGACCTCGACTGCCCTTCGGGTGCGCCGGTCTGCTTGAGCGGGTTTTGTTCGAGCATCTGCCCGGTCGACGTCGACGTCTGCCCGGACCCGCAGACCTGCTTCGTCTACGAAGATCCGAACTCGACCACGCCGCCGACCTCGGGCATCTGCACGGTCGTGTGCGACGACGAGTACCCCTGCGGCGGCGACGACGTCTGCGTTCAGGGCGTGTGCCTGGCCAGCTGCATGCTCGACACCGACTGTGGCAGCAGCGAGACCTGCCTGGGCAACATCTGCATCCCCAACAGCTGAGCTGAGCCGAGCTGAGCTCAGCCGAGCGGGTGCGCTGCGGCGATCGCTGAAGCGATCGAATCACCCTTGCCTCAGTTGTGCGAGGGCAGCAGGGCAATCTCGATTCGGCGGTTCTTCGCCCGGCCCTTGGGCTTCTTGTTGCTGGTCACCGGCCGGAACTCCGAGAAGCCGGCCGCGACCAGGCGCTTGCCCGGGATCCCGCAGGTCTCCTCGAGGAAGCGGACGACGTTGGTCGCTCGTGCGGCCGAGAGCTCCCAGTTGGTCGGAAACTTGGCCTTGACCTCGTCGGACTTGATCGGCTGGTTGTCGGTGTGGCCGCCGACTTGGAACACGGCTTCGTCGGGCAGCGCGACCAGGCTCTCGGCCAATCGCTGGAGCACCTTCGTGCCGCGCTCGCTCAGCTCGGCCTCGCCGGTGGCGAAGAGCACGGTGTCCGAGACGTCGACGACCAAGAGCCCGCCGCGCTGCGAGACCCGGATGTCGCCGGTCTCGATCTCCTCGACCATCGACTTGGTCAGCGCGTCCTGCAAGGTCTTGATCTGCTCGATCGCCGCCTGCTTCTGCTCGAGCTCGCCCTCGAGCGAGCCCTTGGTGCCTTCGAGCGCGGTGATGGTCTCGGCCTGGGTCTCGACCTCGTCCTCGAGCTCGCTGATCTTCTGGTTGGCCTCGTCGAGCGCCTTGGTCGAGTCCTCGCTCGCCTTGGTCGAGGTCTCGCTGGCCTTGGTGGCGGTCGCCGCGTCGGCCTTGGCCTGCTCGAGCTGCGCTTGGAGGTCGGCGAGCTCGGCCTTGTCGCAAGCCGCGAGCGGGAGCAGGACCGAGCCGATGAAGCAGAGACTTCGGAGCGAACGCATGCAAACACTCTATCCAACTTCGGCCCAACTTCGTCGCTCGGCTCGCGCTCGCATGTATCGTGATCGGGCCATGCAAGCCCGCCGATCCGAGTTCTGGTTCGACTTCATCTCGCCCTACGCCTATCTCGCGTGGAAGCAGGTGCGCACGCGCGAGCTCGATCTGCGGCCGGTTCTGTTTGCTGCGCTACTCGATCATCACGGGCAACTCGGCCCCGCCGAGATCCCGGCCAAGCGCGACTACACCTTCAAGCATGTTGTTCGTCGCGCTCACGATCTCGGCGTCCCGATCGTGCCGCCACCCGGCCACCCCTTCAACTCGCTGCTCGGCCTGCGCTTGGCCAGCGTCGAGCTCGGCCACGAAGATCGCGTCCGGCTGATCGACGCGCTCTTCGACGCGACCTGGGCCGGCGGGCCGGGGATCCACGAGGCTGGCGTCGTCGCGGGGGTCCTGCGCGAGGCCGGCTTCGAGGCCGAGCCGCTGCTCGCTGCGGCGAGCAACCCCGAGACCAAGCAGCGGCTGCTCGCGGCCACGCGCGAGGCGATCTCGAAGGGCGTGTTCGGGGTCCCGACCTTCATCGCCGAGCATCGTGACGAGCGGACCGGCGAGGCGCGGACCGAGTCGTTCTGGGGTAGCGACTCGATCGGCGATCTCGATCGCTTCTCGCGTGGCGAAGATCCGGTCACGTCCGAGCTGCTGGCGCGGTGGCAGCAGCTCCCTTCGCTGGCCGAGCGACCCGCGGCGAACCGAGCGAGCCGCTGATCAGAACGCCGCGAGCGTGCCGAGGTCGAGCTCGGCGAGCAGCACGAGCACGGTCTCGCGCGTCGCCGCCGACTCGGCGTGGAGCTCGAGCAGCATCGCGCCGAGCCGAACCCAGGCCCTGGCCTCGAGCGTGTCGGGGTCCCAGCTCCAGCGGCCGCGAAACCCCTGCACGAGCAGCGGCTCGTGCTCGTCCGAGTCGAGTCGTCCGGCCTCGTCGGCCAGGCTGGCGCAGAGCCAGAGCTCGATGCTCGAGCCCTCGCCGCGATAGTGGAAGCGATGCCCTCGCTCATCGCTCGAGTGGTCGAGCAGGGGCTGGCCGCCGAGCGAGTCTGGCAGCAGCTCGATCAAGGCCTGGAGCGGATCGAGCAGGGCCCGGTCGCGCAGGGTGTTGGTCCACTCGTCGACCTCGCGCAGCGCGTCGAGCAAGAGCTCGGGCGCGGCGTCGAGCTGGCGAATCGCGGCCTCGAAGCGCTCGCGCGCGCGGCGGAGTCGAGCCCCCATCGCGGTCTTCGGCATGCCCACGAGCCGGGCGAGCTCGGTGGTCGAGAGCTGATCCCAAAAGCGCAGCTGCAAGATCACGTGGTCCTCGAAGGGGATCCGCTGCAAGGCCGCGAGCAGGATCGCTTGCTCGCGCTTGCGAGCGACGCTCGTGTTCGGGGCCGGGCACAGCTCCGCGACCGAGCGCTCGCCGAAGTCGATCGGGTCCTGCGATCGACTCTGGTAGTGGGCCTGGATCTGCTCGATCGCGACGCCGAACAAGTAGGGCCTGAAGCCGGCTCGATCGGCCGAATCTCCAGCATCTCGCTGGCAGGCGACGGAATCTCGCTGGCAGGCGACGAAGATGTCGTGGACGAAGGCCTCGACCACGCTCGCCTCGACCAGCGCCGCGCAAAAGCGTCGAAGCACGGTGAAGTGGCGCTTGAACAGCTCGCTGCCGGCCTCGACGTCGCCGGCTCGCCAGGTCGCGAGCAACTCGAGATCGGAGCGAGCGCTGGCCACGGCTCCAGCAGCCTATCGTCAATCGAGCGGCGCTGCTAAGATCGAGGGGGCTGTAGCGCAGAGGTCGACGCGCCTGGGCTCATAACCCGGAGGACATTGGTTCGAATCCGATCAGCCCGACCCTCGACCTCTGGGACTCGCTGCGCGCGTGGCCTGGATGACGGATTCATCGTCGAGCTCGCACGTGGACGGCTGGGTCGCGCGTGCACGAAGAC
>JAMHUH010000764.1:0-4042 GCA_035904925.1 Nannocystaceae bacterium | reverse complement strand
CGAGAGGCTGAACAGGTCGTTGCGCGGGTTGTGGGCGACGACCAAGGGCCCCGCGGGCAGCGTGAGGTGCTGGTAGTGCTCGCCCTCGCGCAGCCACTCGGGCTCGAGCAGCGCCGCGGGCATGGCCTCGATCGTGGCGGCGAAGGGGCTCTGCCGGGTCGCGTCGATGTCGATCGGGGTGATGCTCGGCTTGCTGACCTTGGGCAAGGTCGGCTTGCCGGTCTTGCGGTTGATGACCACGTAGTCGTCGCCGAGGTAGAGGTTGGCGACGCGGATCACGTCTTCGCGGGTGACCTCGCGCTGGGCGTTTCGGCGGGCGAGGACCTCGGGCCAGGCCCGACGCTCGATGAACGAGTCCATCATGCGCTGGACTCGGGCCTCGTTGCTCTCGAGCGCGCGCTTGTCTTCGATGTCGGCGTGCAGCTTGACCGCGTCGACGTCGGCTTGGCTGAACTCGCCGGCCTTGAGCTTGGCGACCACGCCGCGCAGCATCGCCTCGACCTGCACGTGGTCCTGGTCCGGGCGCAGGGTCGCGCGCACGCCGAAGTAGCCGGCCTCGTTGAGGTGGTTGACCCACGAGCCGGCCGCTTGAACCTGCTGGGTCATCTCGAGCTCGAGGTTGAGCAGGCCGCTGCTCGAGTTGTCCATCAGCCAGTCGAGCACGACCAGCGCGGGCTCGTCCTCGTGCTTGGCGTCGACGGTGCGCCAGGCCAGCATGATCTCTTGCTCGCCGGGCGCGACGACGTCGCGAACGACTCGGCCGCGGACGGGCGGCAGCGCGGCGGCGGTCGGGCTGGCGATCGGCCGCGGCGGCAGCTGGCCCAAGGTCCGCTCGAGCACCGGCAGAACCGTGGCCGCGTCGATGTCCCCAGCCAGCATCAAGGCCATGTTGTTGGGCGCGTACCAGTCTTCGAAGTACTGGACCATGTCGCCATAGGCCGGGTTCTTGAGGTGCTCGGTCACGCCGATGGTCGGCTGAGTGCCGTAAGGATGCTCGGGGAAGAGCGCCAGGTTCAGCGCCTCCCACATGCGACTCCGGGGCCGATCGAGCGAGAGGTTCTTCTCTTCGTAGACGGCCTCGAGCTCGGGGAAAAAGAGGCGAAAGACCGGATCGGCGAAGCGCTCGGCCTCGATCGTCGCCCACGCCTCGAGTCGATTGGAGGGCACGTCACCGATGTAGGCCGTGACCTCGTTGCTGGTGAAGGCGTTGACGCCCTCGATGCCGAGCGTCGAGTAGAGCCGGTCGAGCTCGTTGGGGATCGCATACTGGGCTGCGGCTTGGGTCTGCTGATCGATCTCGGCGAAGATCGCCTCGCGCCTCGCCGGGCTGGCCTCGCGCAGCTCGTCGTAGAGGCCCGCGATCCGATCGAGGTGGACGCGCTCGGCCGCGAAGTCGAGCGTGCCGTAGTCGTCGGTGCCCTTGAACAACATGTGCTCGAGGTAGTGCGCGAGCCCGGTCGAGTCGGGCGGATCGTTGCGGCTGCCCGTGCGCACGGCGAACCAGGCCGAGAAGCGCGGCTCTTGTCGCTCGGTGCTGATGTAGACGGTCAGGCCGTTCTGCAGCCGATGCACGGTCACGCCCATCTCGTCGCCCGCGAGCGGGCTCTCGACCAAGGGCGGAAGGTTCGAAGCGGCGAGGATCTGCGCGGCGCTCGGGGCCTCGGCCTGGGGTTCTTTGGTCGGCAGCGGCGGCGTGGTGTCGGGCTCGGGGTGGCAAGCGAGGGTCGCCGAGACAGCCAACACGCACAGGCAGGGTGCAGACAAGCGGAACATCCCGCGACACATATCACGAGTCAACGACGCTGGTAGACACGGACGCGCAGATACTCGCCCTCGCGATGCCCGGGCCAGACCGGGTGGTCCATTCCGGGGCCCCAGCTCGCGACGCGCGTCCATGCTCCGCAGCGACCGGCGAGCTCGAGCATGAGGCGATCGAGCTGCTCGCCGTCGAGGTGGTGGCTGCACGAGCAGACGACCACGAACCCGCCCTCGACGACCCGCGGCAAGAGCCGGGTCAAGCTCCGGCCCATCGCCGCGAGCGCGCGCGGCAGCTCGCGCCGGTTGTTGGCGACCTTGGGTGGATCGAAGACCAGCGCGGCGAAGGGCCCGCTCAGCTCGCGAGCGTCGAGCTCACCGAACATGTCGGCGGCGAGCGTGGTGACCCGCAGCGCGTTGGCCTCGGCGTTGCGCTCGACGTAGCCGAGCAGCTCGCGGCTCTGATCGAGAGCCACGACCTCGCGACCCGCTCGCGCGGCCGCGAGCGCGAAGCCGCCGACATGCGTGCCGAGGTCGAGGACCTGGCCGGGCAGCGACGCGCCGCCGACCAGCGCCGCGAAGCGGGCCCGGTTGTCGCGCTGATCGTGGTAGCCGCCGGTCTTTTGAAACGAACCTTGGCCGGCCGGCGAGGGCGCCGAGAGCTCGAGGCCATGCTCGCGCCAGCGCAGCTGCGGCGCGTCGGCGGCCTCGCCGAAGCGCTCGACCCCAGCGCCGAAGCCCTCGCGGGCCGCGGCCGACTCGGGCGCGACGACGATCAACCCCGGCACCTCGCGCAGCGCCGCGAGGATCGTCTCGCGCCGCGCTGCCATCGGCGCCGTGGTGATCTGCGCGACCCGAACTTCGCCGAAGCGATCGACGACCAACCCGGGCAGGCCGTCGCCCTCGCTGTTGATCTCGCGATAGCCCGTGGTCTGGGGCCCGAGTCCGAGCGCGGCGCGGCTGGCCAAGGCTCGCTCGATCCGCTGCGTCAGCCAGTCCTCGCTCGGGCGCTGGTCCCCGAAGCCGAGCAGGCGCAGCACGATCGTCGACTCGGGCGAGTAGAGCCCGAAGCCGAGCGTCTTGCCGCGGTGATCGACGAGCTCCGCGATCGCGTTGGGATCGGGCGGACCGAGCACACGGCCGACCTGCTCGCGGCGAACCCAAGGTCCGCCGGCCGGGTCGACCTTGCCCGCGTCTCGGCGCAATTCGATGCGGACCGCCATCGGCCGGGATGGTAGAGCATCGGGTCGGCGCTCTGGCGCGTCGGGTCGTGAGGAACGGCTTGGCCTGCTATGGTCCCCGCGGTGCCGGCCCTCGTCCTCCCCTTGCTCTTCGCCCTCGCAGCGCCCCCGGACGCCGCGGCGCCGATCGAGATCGAGCCCGCACCGCATCCGCAGCCGCCCCCGCCCTCGATCGAGTTCCCGCCGCCCGACGAGCGGCCGAACGAGAACCTGACCACCGAGGAGCTCGAGGGCAAGCGGGTCGATCCAGGTGATGGTCGCCCGCCCGGCACGACGCCGCCCGGCGAGGACGACGAGGGCGTGACGATGCCGGTCGTGGGTGACGACGACGACGAGCGCGTCAACGAAGACCCCGACGAGGACGATGCGCCCTTGGACTGGACCATCGAGGAGCGGAGGCTCGACGAGATGCCCTACGCGGCCACGGCCGCGCGCAAGTCTGCGGTTCGGCGTGGCAACGAGGTGTTGATCCGGCCCTTCCGCAAGCCGGTCTACTCGGTCGCGGCGGCGGCTCGGCTCGGCGTCCAGCTCGGGGGCGGGCGCGACATCATCCAGCCGATCGCCTGGGGCGTGGCCGCGCAGATCCGCTTGCACTTCCTGCGCGTGGTCAAGTCGCGCTTCGGCATCGAGATCCACGCTGGCCACACCCGCTGGCAGCAGCGCGACGATTTCGAAGTCGTCGCGGGCGAAGCCGCCCAGCTGACTCGGACCAGCCTCTTGACCCACACCGACGTCTCGGCCGGGCCCTCGTTCGAGATCCCGCTCGGTCCGGTGTTCGTGCAGTTCGGCGTGACGGGTGGCTTCGCGGTCTCGACCCTGGTTCGCGCCCGCTCGGCCGACACCAGCGAGGACGATCAGATCAGCGAGTTCGACGGCCTGCTTCGCGGCGGGCTCAGCCTCGGCTTGCCGATCTCCAACGGTCAAGGCTTGGTGATCGGCGTCGCGGTCCAGCAGGTGTTCTCGAAGCGCGAGATCCTGATCGATCCCAACGGTGCTGCGGACGGAGCGAAGACCTCGCCCTTCGGCATGTGGCTCGAGAGCTTCGT
>JAMHUH010000763.1:0-4661 GCA_035904925.1 Nannocystaceae bacterium | reverse complement strand
CGGCTCGCCGATGATGCCAACGTGCAGCGCTGGCGTCATCGGCGAGCCCCTGGAAAACTCGCGGAAGGCTGGGTATTGGGCAGGCATGGCCGCCGCGACCCTGCCCGAGCTCGAGCTGCACCGCGCCGCGCTGCGCGGTCATTGCTATCGGATGTTGGGCTCGATCAGCGAGGCCGAGGACGCCGTGCAAGACACGATGATCCGCGCCTGGCGGAGCCTCGATCGCTTCGAGGCCCGGGCTTCGCTGCGGACCTGGCTCTACCGGATCGCGACCCGAGTCTGCCTCGACGCGCTCGCCGATCGCAGCGCTCGCGCGTCGCCGATCGATCTGCGCCCGGTCTGCACGATCGACACGCCTCTGACCTCGCTGCCGAGCTCGCGCTGGGTCGAGCCGATCCCCGACGCGCTGGCCTTGCCGAGCGACGCCGATCCGGCCGAGCTCGCGATCTTGCGCCAGAGCATCCGCTTGGCCTTCGTGGTCGCGCTTCAACATTTGCCAGCCCGGCAGCGCGCCGTGCTGCTCTTGACCGACGTGCTCGGCTGGCGCGCGGCCGAGGTCGCCGAGGGCCTCGGGAGCTCGGTCGCCGCGGTCAACAGCGCGCTGCAGCGGGCCCGCGCGACGCTCGAGGCCCGCGGCTTCGATCCCACCCAAGTGATCGTCGAGCAGCCCTCGGACCTGCTCGAGCGCTACGTCGACGCCTTCGAACGCTACGACGTCGACGCCCTGACCGAGCTGCTGCACGAGGACGCCAACATGTCGATGCCGCCCTACGAGCTGTGGTTGCAAGGTCACTCGTCGATCCGAGCCTGGCTGCTCGGCCCGGGCGCAGGCTGCCGAGGCTCGCGCTTGGTCCCGACCGAGGCCTGCGGTAGCCGAGCGTTTGGCCAGTACCGACGCACGAGCCCCGAGCTTCACACGCCCTGGGCGTTGATCGTGCTCGAGCCCGCGGGCGATCGCTTCGCGTCGATGACCTACTTCCTCGACACGGCGACCTTGTTTCCACGCTTTGGGCTGCCCGCCGAGCTGCGCTGAGTCGCTCGCGGACGAGCCAAGCTACAGAGCCATGAGCACGCCGACCGCGAGCACGATGAAGCCCCCGATCTCTGCGATGACCAGCGCGGCCATGCTCGCGTGCACGATCCCCGGCGGCAGCAGGCCACGGCCGAGACGGTAGGGTCGGCGCAGCTGGTTGTCCGTGTCCTCGAGCCAGCCGTGCAGGGCGTAGCCGACCACGGCGAACGCGAAGAAGCCGAGCAGGCCCGCGAGCGCGCCCAGCTCGAGGGGCGCCGGCAACTCGCTGATCACCACCGCGCGCTCGAGCAGCACGCAGGCGAAGGCGTAGAGCAGGCAGCTGCGGTGAAACACGTCGACGTAGGTCGGCGCCTGGCCGTCGGCGCTCGCCCGGATCTTCGCGTACTTCCACAGGCCGCCCAGCAGACCGAAGAGGAAGAAGGCCAGCGCCGCGATCACCGTCAGCTTCTGCGAGAGCTCCATCGCCGACATGCATGCCACGACGACCCGCGGGTGACTTGTCGAAACCGACTGCGAGGGCGTTTGGCGGGCCTCGGCAGTCTGCTACACCCAGGCATGCCCGCGTCGGCGCCTGCTCATGTCGATCTGTGGTCGGATCGGGCCCTGGTCGTCGCCCCGCTGGGCCGCGTCGGTCGTCATGCCCACGCCGCCACCGCCCTGCTCGTCGGTCTCGACGGCTCGTTCGCCGTCCGCATGGGTCCCACCGGCGAGTGGCAGCGCTGCCGCAGGGCCTGGATCCCCGCGGGCTTGGCCCACGAGCTCGAGTGCGGGCGGACCTTGATGACCACGCTCTACCTGTTCCCGCTGACCGGCGAGCCCGAGGCCCTTGCTCAGACGCTGTGCCTGGATCCGAATCGGGCCGCCTTCGATGTCCCGCTGCCGACGACCGCCGTCGAGACCTTGCTCGCGCTCCACGGCGGCGACCACAGCCAGGGCGCGACCCGGGCCTGGCTCGACCGCTGGATCGGCCGACCGGCGCCGACCCAAGTCGACCCGCGGGTGCAGCGAGCGATGGCCATGCTGCGCGAACAAGCTGGCGACAAGCTCGGGATCGGAGAGCTTGCCGCGGCCGTCGGCCTGTCCGAGTCCCGGCTGATGCATCACTTCAAGGCCCGCGTCGGCGTGCCGGTGCGGCGCGCTCGATTGTGGGAGCAGATGCGCTTGCTGACGGCCCACGTCGCCAGCGGCGACACCCTCACCATGGCAGCGCTCGCGTCCGGCTTCGCCGACTCCTCGCACCTCAGCCACAGCTTCCGCGGGATGTTCGGCCTGCCGGCCTCGCAGATTCTCAACGGCCGCAGCCGGCTACGCTCGAGCTGCCCTGGCTTGGGCTCCTCGTACAGGTAGATCATGGGTATGCCAGCGCCAGTCTATGTTGCTTTCAATCCATCGGCGCATGCGCGGCGAGTGGTGGAACAGCTCGGGCAAGAATACCGCGACGCCGGATCCTTTGAAGCTCTTCTTCGTCCAAAACTCGTGGAGTTTTGGGTGACGACACATCAACTCCAGCAATTTGAGGCCGAGGTGACCGAACACCCCCAAGACTTCATGACCTGGCTAATGGCTGTCATACGGGACGAGGCCGTGGCGTTGGGCGAAGGCTTTGTCGTGTCCTGGATCGGTGAAAACGAGGATTTCATCCGAAGGGAGTGGACTGTCATTTACTACGAAGAACCCTCGTTGATTTTCGACCGAGCGGCCAGGGACGAGCGCGGGATCGGAGCAACGACGCACGACCTGCGATTTGCCTCACTGCTTTGCAGCCGAGATTCCAAATACGGGTGAACCCGCCTACAAACCACTCACGAAGGCCCAGATCTGGTCCCCGCCAAAGAGCGGCCAACCATGAGTCGTGCCGTCGTAGCCGCCCTCGCTGTGCTCGCACCAGACCACCGGCACGCCCGCGTCGCAGCCTTGGTACTCGGCGCAGCCGTGGCTCTCGGGCTCGGCGACCACCGCGTCGTGGATCTCGGCGATCGGCGGCACGGTCACGTCCGTGCAGTGGTTGCGGTCGCGCCAAAAGTCGCGCGCCTCCATGCCGGCCGCGAAGGAGCCGTCGTCGACCCCGTGGATGACCAGCGCTGCGACCTGGCCGACACACTCGGTCCCGAACAACACGCCCGCGACCGGCGAGATCGCAGCGAGGCGATCGCCGAGTCGGCAGCCGAGGATGTTGACGAAGTGGGCCCCGGAGCTGGTCCCGGCCGTGAAGATCAGGCTCTCGTCGATGCAGGTCGTGGCTACGAGCTGATCGAGCAGGGCCTCGAAGAACGCGACGTTGAGATCGATGTCGTCGGTCCAGCCAGGTCCGCCGAGCGAGGTCATGTAGACCAGCACCGCGTCGTTCTCCATCGCGGCTTGGAACCCCGCGCAGTCGCCCTGCTGGCACTGCGGCCCGGTCCGGTTGGCGCCGTGGAAGGCGAAGCCGAGCGGGTAGGGCGTCTGCGGATCGTAGTCGGGCGGGAGCGAGAGCACGTAGCTGGCCTGCATGCCCTGGATGTCGATCACGAGCTCGCCGCTGGCCGGCGCCGCCATGCCACAGCCCGCGCTGCCGATCGGCTCGCCGGTCGTGGACTCGCTCGAGCTGGTGTCGGTCGAGCTCGAGTCGGTCGAGCTCGAGTCGCTCGTGGTCCCGCTCGAGCTCGACGTGCTGCTCTCGTCGCTAGCATCGGTGCTCGACGACATCCCGGTGTCGGAGGTGTCGCTCGTGCCGATCTCGTCGTCGGCTCCGGCTTGCGTCGTGCAGCCAGCGAGCGAGATCACGAGCGCGAGCGGCCATCGTCCTGTCGGCATCATCGGGCCATCCTACGCCTCCGCTATTGCTCGTGCGCGGGGTCCATCCACCCCACCTCCCAATGGTGACCATCGAGGTCGTAGAAGCTCCAGCCGTACATGAAGCCGTGATCCTGCGGGTCCATGGCATGGCGGCCACCCGCCGCGATCGCCTTGTGGACCATCTCGTCGACCTCGGCTCGGGTCTCGCACATGAGGCACGAGAGCATCTCGGTGTGCGTACGCGTGTCGCAGATCTCGAGCTTGGTGAAGCCCCGAAAGAAGGGCTCGACCAGCAGCATGGCGAAGGCGTCCTCGCCGATGAGCATGCACGCCGCGTTGGCGTCGGTGAACTGCGGGTTGAACTCGAAGCCGAGCTTGCTGAAGAACGCCTTCGAAGCGTCGAGGTCGCGGACGGAGAGGTTGACGAAGAGCTGGTGCTTGGGCATCGCGGGCATGGACCCTGGCGCGCGCCGAAACTCATCGGTCGGGCGGCAGAAACTTGCTTGGCTGGTGAAAACGGGTTGCTCGTGACTGCTCACGAAGGGCTTCTCGTTAGAGCCCGGTGTCGACCAGATCGCGAAGGAGCGCGGCTGCGAGCTGCACCCGGTCCTCCGTATCCAGCCGACGCTCGCCCACCGGCACCTGGGGAACCTTCAAGCGAAGATCGGGGCCCACCCCGTGGGCCACGCAGACGCGCGAGAACGCGTCTGCGTGGGTCTCGGTAGCTGGGGCGCGTAGCTGGAGCCCATCCTGGACGCACTGCATCTCCGCGCCGCTCACTTCGAGGCGCATCCAGCGGGCGTCCGTCTCGTAGCCCGTGAACCAGGGCCCACCAGGCCGGTGTTGCGCGACC
>JAMHUH010000762.1:0-6949 GCA_035904925.1 Nannocystaceae bacterium | reverse complement strand
CCTCCTGCGCCCCCTCCCCCATGACCGCCAAGCCGACGTCCACGCTCCTCGCCCTCGCCACCCTCGCTCTGCTCGCCTGCCCGAGCACGAGCCCGGATCCCGCCGCCGGCAAGCCCGAAGCCGCCAAGGCCAGCCTGCCCACGCCAGCCAACCCAACCAAGATCGACGCGACCAACACCGACGCGACGCCCAACACCGACGCGCCGGTCGCCGAAGCCAAGCTCGACCAAGCGGCGGCGAGCAAGAAGGCCGCGAAGGCTAAGTTCGAGAGTCAGGACTCGAGCGCGATCAAGGCCAACCGGGCCAACATGCGCACGGCCCTCGACGAGGGCCGCAAGCTCGTCAAGCAAGACAAGCTCGACGATGCGATCCGCAAGTACGAGACCTTGCTAGCCATCGATCCCCACTACGGCCCGGCGCTCGGCGAGCTCGGCTGGGCCGAGTTCAAGGCGGAGCGCTACGAGGCCGCGCAAGCCCATACGCTGCAAGCCTTGGCGCAGGCGCCCGACGACAAGCGTCGCGGCATGTTCTACTACAACCTCGGCCGGATCGCGGAGGCCCGCGATCAGACCGAAGCAGCGATCGAAGCCTACGCGCTCTCGCTCTCGTTCCGGCCCAACGACGTCGTCGCCGATCGCCTCGCGATGATCAGTCATGTCGTGGACGCGGCCGGCACGGCCTTCGAGCATCCCGCGGTCGAGGCTTACCGGGCCAAGTTCGGCGCCGACGCCAAACCTGCCCCGACGGCCTTGGCGATCCTCGGCTCGGGTCTGCCCACCACCGAAGCGGCCTGCAAGGTCGCCTCGCTCGAGTGTGGGGTTGGTGACGACGCCCTTTGCACCTTCGAGAAAGGCACCGACGACACCTGGGGCACCATCCACGTCGACGACAGCGGCATGATGGGCTGCTGGCATCCGGTCGTGAAGGTCGACGAGGGCTGGAGCTTGTTCGCGGTGGCGCTCGCTGAACAATGGGGCTCGGAGATCAGCCAGGGTGTCGACGCCGTCTCGACCCGCGTGATCACCAACGACGCTGGCACCTTCTTGATCATCGACTACAGCGACCACGCCTACGAGCGCGACTGGGGCTGGGGCGAGCTGGAGGAGGACGAGGAGATCCCCGAGGGCGACGCGTCCGACTCCGAGGGCATGATCATCTGCAAGCGCGGGACGCCGAACTTCTGCACCGCGCCCATCCCTCGCCTCGCGGAGCGTTCGACCGCCGGCGACGACTGGAAGTACGAGGCCAAGGTCGATCTCGAAGGTGACGTCGTGGTCGTCAGCAAGGTCGTCAGCTCGGGCGCGGTCGAATTCGGGCCGCGCGATTCGGTGTGGGACGTGTCCTTGCCCCTGCCCGAGGGGCGCTATCCCTTGGCCGATCTGCGCTGAGTTGGCGCTGGATCAGGGCGCCAGCTCGCACGCACAAGCGCACTCGGGCGGATCGGCGCTGGCCGCCGTGCCCGACGTGCAGCCGCTGAACCCGGGCTCGGCCGTCCCTCCGCACATCGCCCCCAAGAGCACGCCCTCGCTGGTGACCTTGTAGGTCGGGTTGGAGTCCGGGCAGCCCTCGACCAGCCCGACTTCACAGCCCGCGGCGGTCTCGCCCACCAGCTCCTCTTGGAAGCAGTAGCCGACCTGCGTGATCTCGCAGGCGTCACCGGTTCGGACGGCGCGATCGATCATTTTCCACGCGCAATAGATCTCGTCGTTGCTCGCCGAATTGCAGTCGCCTGGATCGCTGATGTCCCCACAGACCAACACGCTGCTCGTGTCCGAGCCCGACTCGGTCGCGGCGTCGGCGTTCTCGTCGCCGAGGTTCTTCTGACCGAGATCGCAGCCAGCGAGCGGAGCGAGGACGATCAGGGCGAGAAAGGAAACATGGAGGCTCTGAAATTGAATCGACATTTTGGTCCCTGGTGATGGTTCGTGGGCGGTTTGTGCCGCTCGATCGATCCGGTGGCCGCGGGTCGGGGGATCCATCCCGAAGAATATCGGTCGACGCGAGCCCGAGAGCAAAATCGAGTGGCGCCTCGGCGCGCGCGAGCTACCTTGCTGGCCATGATCCTCGAAATCCGAGCAGCCGAAGGTGGCGACGACGCCAAGCTCCTGGTCATCGAACAGTGGAAGGTCTACCAGCGCATGATCGAGCTGGAGGGGCTTTGACGCCGAGATCCTCGAGCTCCGGCCGGGCCTGCTGATCGCCAGCGTGTCGGGTCGCGGCGCCGAGCGAGCGTTCGCCCACGAGTCGGGCGGCCACCGTTGGCAGCGCGTCCCTCCCAACGAGAAGCGCGGTCGCGTGCACACGAGCACGGTCACCGTCGTGGTCATGGCGGAGCCGAGCGCCGGTGAGCTCGAGCTCGATCCCCGGGACCTCGAAGAGAAGTTCACGCGTGGCTCGGGCAAAGGCGGGCAACACCGCAACAAGACCGACAGCGCCGTGCAGCTGCGGCACAAACCGAGCGGCATGGCGGTCCGGGTCGAGAATGGACGCAGCCAGGCGACCAACCGCGAGACCGCCCTGCGCTTGCTTCGAGCGCGGCTGGCCGCGGCCAAGCAGCAGAGCGAGGCGGCGGAGCGCCACCGACTCCGGCGCGAGCAGGCCGGGTCAGGGCAGCGTGGTGACAAGGTCCGGACCATCGCGCTGCAGCGCGATCAGGTGACGGATCACCGCACCGGGCGTTCGTGCTCGGCCCGCGAGTACCTCCGAGGTCGGCTGCGCTCGATCGTCGACTGATCCCGAGGCTGGCATCGAACCATGGAGTCGTCGATTCAAGCATTCGTCCGACGGATCGCGTACTGAAGCGCGCTCTTCAGCGTGGGGAACGCGCTGACGTTCAGCGTGATCCCGAGTTCGCTCATCGTTTGTGCGATCGTCGACGAGATCCCGGAGATCAGACATTCGCTGCCGAGCAGGCCCGCTGCCTGAACCATTCGCATCAGGTTCCGGGTCGTCTCGGCGTTCATGGTGGAGACACCCGTGAGATCGAGGATTGCGCAGTGCGCCACTTTACTCGTGATCCCCGCGAGCAGGGCGTCCATCATCATCTTCGAGCGAGCGCTGTCCACGGTGCCGATCACCGGCATCACCAACACGCCCTCCCACACCTCGATGATCGGAGCGGCTGTCGCCTCCAACGCCACGCTCTGCTTTCGAGTGAGTTCGATCTGCTCCGCGAGCCGCAGTTCGAACGATTGTGGCGTGACGGTGAAGTCGTGGCGGAGCACGGAGGCCGGGCCCGAGTCAGGCCACTCCTCGTCCGGTCGCATCTCCCACCGGCATGTCGCGTCGCCCATTGCGCGACAAGCCGTCTCTACGCAGAGGATCTTGGTGCCATGCGCCTTGGAGGCGTGGCCATGCGCGTATCCTTGCAAAGTGTAGCAACTCGGCTCCGACGCCCGGCCGAACTCCGCGAGGTGCATATCGGCCTCATAGGAATTCCGCCACTCTCCGGTCATGATCTTCATGCCCGGGACGATTGGCGAGTCCGGCACGACCGCGACGATCCCTTCCCACGCATGCAACACCGGACCCGCCATCGCCCGGTCGGCCGGTGTGTCCCACACGAAATCCCCGCCGATCGCATAAAAATCACCTTCACCGCAGCGCTTGCCGAATTGGAGCAGCATGGCGCGGCTGGTCGCGCTACCCAGTTGGTCGAAGAGCAAGCGGCGCAGGTTCGCAAAGGCCAGCGTCCGGAAGATGACCATCCGCTCATTGCCCAACAGCAGCCTGCCACTCTCGGGCTGGAAATCCAACATCGCCCTCAAGTTCAGGTCGTCGACGCGCATGGCAGGCTCGAAATGTACTCGCCGATCGGGCGCCTTGTCGACGAATCGTTTCGGAGTACCCGTCTCGCGCAGCGCCCCCTCGCGGACTCGGTCCTCATCATCATGATGGGCTGGCGGATCCGCGCAGAACCCCGCCTCGCGCCCAGACTCGACGCCGCGGGGCGAGATCGAGCCCACCGACCAGACGCTGTATTGCCTGGGAAGAGCACGGTCCTCCACGTGCACCCCGCGATTCGCGCAAGATGGCCTTGGAGCTCGCCGACGGCCACGCATTGCCTGTCCCACCCAAGCGAGTCGCCGTGATCGCCAAGTGCAGGGAGAACCCCGGGGTCACCGAGTCCACTCGTGAGCGGACTCGGTGCTTGCCGCCGCGCGGGTCAGGGCGCCGGATACTCGGGATCGAAGGGACCGTGGCAAATCGTGCCGTTAGGGTTGCAGCAGATCGTCTTGCCGGTCTGGCTGAGCAGCGGATTGTTGGCGCCGTTGACGGGATTGCCGCTGGCGTCGACGTTGATGCCATGGATGTAGATTTGCTCGGTCCAGCCGGTCTTGAAATCCGCGGGCGTCGAGATCGAGAACCCGTGGTTCTTGTCCGAGAAGGGCAGATCGCCGCGATAGAGGTTGGCGTATACCGAAGTGATGTATTCGCCGTAGGGATAGGGCGCGCCGCGATAGATGTGCGCGTAGGTCGGGGCCGTCGTGTCGCCGTCCTTGACCCAGCCCGCGATGTTGCTGCACGACGCCGCGTCGTGGGTCCCGACGGGCGTGAAGTAGTTGTTGCCCGACCGTGGCTCGAGATTGAGGCCAATCTCGTCGGGCCCCTCGAACTCCTGCTCATCCTCGAGCAATTCGAGCTCGTCCGGCTCGGCGCTGTCACAGCCGGTCACGAGCAACGAGAGGAAGGCCCCCAGCAGGAGCGAGGAAGTGCGAATCATCGTGTGGTTCATGGTGGTTCTCCTGATTGGCCGCGCTCACCGAGCGCAGCGTGGAATCACCCCAGCCATGCCCGCCGCCATCGAAACCAGCGCTCATGAACACAATGAGTTTGCTCATTGGTGACAGGCAATGATAGGCAATGGCCGGCCAATCGGCCGGCCCTTTGGAGAATGGCGGCCAATCGGCCGAATATTTGTGCCGGCCAATCCGCCGGATATTTGGGTGAGCTCAGCCACTCGTGCCGGAGTCCGTGCCGGTGTCCGTGCCCGTATCCGTGCCCGAGTCCGTGCCAGTCTCCGAGCCCGAGTCCGTGTCCGTGGTGCCGGCGGAGCTCTCGCTGTCCCACTCAGAGCCTGACACCGTGTAGGCCGAGGCGCCTTCGTCCGACTCGGTGCTCGTCGACTCGGTGCTCGTCGACTCGGTGCTCGTCGACTCGGTGCCCGTCGAGTCGGTGCTCGTCGACTCGGACTCGGCCTCGTCCTCCGTCGCGCTGCCGCCACAAGCGGCGAGGCTCAGCCCGAGCGCGAAGATCAAGGTGCCGAGGCCGAGCGGAGCCTCGACCGATGCAGGCTTGGCCGCACAAAAGGGACAGCGGACCTCGGTGATGCGGATGTGTCGTCGACAGCTATGACATTCGAACATGGACATGGACATGGCAGTTCTCTTGGTTTGGTTGGAGGGATCAGGCGTGGAAGTCAGTCGCGGCGGACGGGCTCGAAGGGGGCCACGCCGCCAGGCAGCTCGGTCTCGGTGATCGGACGCCCGGGCCCTTGGGGCTCGATCGCTCGCGACACACGTGGCTCGGTGATCTCGATCGCTCCGCCATGCGCCGCGCGAGCCTGGGCATCGGCGTGCTCGAGGATCACTCGCCACAGCCCGTTGTCGAAGGGCATGCCGGGCGCCGTGGCGATCGGCTCGACCCGCTCGCGCAGGCCTTCGCGGTCGCGCTCGAGCGCTCGATGATGGCAAAAGGGGTTGTTGCCGGGTCGGCCCAGCAGCGGCTCGGCGAGCGCCGTGCACCCGGCCATGCAGGTCTCGGCGTAGTAACAGTCGCGGCAGTAGCCCCACAGATCGTCGAGCGTCCGCTCGCGGAGCTGACGGATCTCGGGCGCGCCGTACCACAGCGCCCGCAGCCCGTGCTCGCGCCACGACCCGGCCACGTCGAGCGAGCCGCCGAGGCTCGGGCAGTTCTTGATGGTCCCGTCGCTCTCGATCGACACGACCGTGCTGCCGGCTTGGCAGCCCTTCCAGTGCAGCTTTTGGATCTTGCGCAAGCGGCCCTCGAGCGGCCCGAAGTAGCCGAGCGGGTTGGCCGGCCAGATCGTGATCCCGAGCGCCGGTGCGCGATTCAAGATCCGCTCGAGCTGCTCGAAGAACTCGAGCAGCATGTAGGGCTGGAGCATGATCTCGGCGTTGTCGACCGCGTTGCCGTGCGGGCAGGTCAGCTGCAGCTGCCACGAGCGGACTTTCGCCGCGCCGAGCAGCTCGAGCAGCGGCTCGTGATCGCCGAGGTTGATGCGGTTGATCTGCGAGTTGGCGGAGATCACGGCTCCGGCCTCGCGCAGCAGCCGAAGCGCCTCGAAGGCGCGCTTCCAGCTGCCCTCGCGGTTGCGCAGGAAGTCGTGGTGGTCCTCGAGCCCGTCGATCGACACGCCGACCTTGTTGACCCCGGCCTCGACCATCGCCTCGGCGCGCTTTTGGGTCATGCCGAGGCCGCCGGTGATCATCGAGGCCTTCATGCCGCGCTCGCGGATCTTGCGAATGACGAGTAGGAAGTCGTTGCGCAGGTAGGCCTCGCCGCCGAGCAGCACGACCTCGCCAACGCCGATGTCGGCCAGGTCATCGACGAGACGCAGCGCCTCCTCGGTGGTCAGCTCGTTGGGTCGCGCATCGCCGGCTCGCGGCCCGCAATGCAAGCAGCGATGGTCGCAAGCCAAGGTGAATTCCCAAGCCGCCAGCGCGGGTCGCGAGCCAGGCACCTCGGTCGTCGAGTAGTGGCGCGTCTTGGGCTTGGGAAGCTGCCCGACGACCGGCAGCCGCTTGCGTGCTTCGTCGAGGCGCATTCGCGCGAGCATCCCACGCCTTCGCCGCGCGCTGCAACTCGTCCCCCGAGATCATTGCCCTGCGGCTCGATCACGGGCGCGTCGTCATACCCATCGTGGCCCACTTCCGCGCCGTGTCGCGGACCAGCGGCGGCGGGGCCTGGCATCGCATGTAGCCGCCAC
>JAMHUH010000761.1:0-11272 GCA_035904925.1 Nannocystaceae bacterium | reverse complement strand
GCTGGCGGTCGAGGTCTTCTGGGCCGGGTTGTAGCCGAGGTCGAAGACGATCGTCGCCTCGCTGCTCGGCGCGTCCCAGGTGTAGCGATGCCGAGCCGTCCACATGGTTGCGCTCAGCTCGGCGCGCACGCCTGGATCGGCCAAGGTGACCGCGTAGTAGCCCGGGCTCGCGACTTCGGTCGCGTGATCGAAGCTCGAGCGTGCGCCGCCGACCGTGGTCTTGCTCGCGTCCATGCCGAGCGTCGGCGTGACCAGGATCGCGCCGTAGTCGGGCACGCCCATGCCGTTGATCCGCGAGTGGCTGAAGCCCCACAGGTGGGGCTGGTCGTAGTGGTAGCCGGTGCAGTTGAGAAACGAGAGCTGGATCGGCCCGATCCCCGTGTCGGGCCCTGGCTTGACCATGCCGAAGGGCAGCGAGGCGCCCGGGTTCATGGTCCCGACCGTGTAGCCGGTCCCGCCGCTGCCGATGATTGGATCGACGAACGTGGGCAGGTCTTCGTCGGGCCAGGGGTAAGGCTCGAAGCCCTCGTCGGTCTCGCTGCTGGTCTCGCTCTCGCCCGTGCTCGCGTCGCTCGAGCTCGCGTCGTCGCTGGTCGAGCTGCCGAGCTCGTCGTCGCTGGCGCCGGACGAAGGGCCCTGGCAGGCAGCGAGCAGGCAGGCGAGCGCGGGGGCGAGGCGGCGCATGGTCGCCACGATAGACGATCCTGGCGTGACCCGAACAGGTAGAGTCGAGCGCGTGGACGCGTCTCGCGAGACCCAGTCGAACGCGCGGATCGAGGTCGCGTCGACCTTGTTGGCGCTGAGCCGGACCCGCGATCAGGCCGACCTCGGCGAGACGCTCGCGGCCCCACCTTCCGAACGAGGCGCGAGCGAAGGCCCGCTCGAGCTCAGCGTGGCGACGAGCCGCTACCAGCACCTGCGCAAGCTCGGCGCGGGCGGCATGGGCGAGGTCGACCAAGTCTGGGATCGCGACCTCATGCGCCGGCTCGCGCTCAAGCGCTTGCTCCCCTTTCGAGCCAACGACGACGACGCGCTGCGGCAGTTCTTGTGGGAGGCTCGCGTCACCGCCTACCTCGATCATCCGCACATCGTTCCGGTCCACGACCTCGGGCTCGACAGTCGCGGCGAGCCCTACTTCACCATGAAGTTCGTGGCCGGCTCTTCGCTCGAGCAGCTGATCGCCGCGCTCGCCCGGATTGACGCGGCCGAGCGGGCCAAGCTCGAACCCGATCCCGACGATGTCGCGGCCGCGGCCGAGCACCGCTCGCACGCGCGGCGGCTCCGGCTCTTCCTCGATCTCGGCCAGGCGATCGCCTACGCGCACGAGCACGGGGTCCTGCACCGCGATCTCAAGCCCGCCAACATCATGCTCGGCGAGTTCGGCGAGGTCTTGATCATGGACTGGGGCTTGGCCCTGCCGCTGCCCGGCGAGGCCGGTGAGCGGCTGCGCGAGCTCCTGCCCGAGGCCCTGCGCGAGCGCGATCCCAACCGCTCCTCGGGCACGCCTCTGTACATGGCGCCCGAGCAGGCGCTCGGGCTCGAGCTCGACGAGCGCTCCGACGTCTACTCGCTCGGCGTCGTGCTCTACGAGCTGCTCACGCTGCGCTCGCCCTACGCGGCCAAGGACCTGACCCGACTCCTCTTGCAGATCAGCGAGGGCGAGGTGATCCCGGCCCGCGAGTTCGCGCCCGAGCTGTCGAGCTCGATCGTCGCGATCCTCGAGTGCGCGATGGCCCGCGAGCCCGAGCGCCGCTACACCAGCGTCCGCGCGCTGGTCGACGACATCGAGGCCGTGCTCGAGGGGCTGACGCCGCGCGCCGAGCAGGCCTCGGCCCACGTTCGCATGCATCGCTACGTGTTCGCCGAGAACAACCCGCAGGCGTCGATGCGGCTGATCGATCTCGACTTCTCGATCGGCACCGGCGTTGCCTTCGGGCTCTTGCTCGCGACTTTCTTTGGCGGATGGTTGGAGGGGCTCGGCGGCTGGGCTTCGCTCGGTTTGGCCGTGGTCATGCTGGTCTTGGGCTTTCGACCGATTCGCGTGATCGTGCGGGCCAGCCTGGCGGGCAAGCGCAGCGCGTGGGGGCGTCGCTAGACCGCTCGCTCGCTCAGGTGTCGAGCGGGCGCGGGCGCAGGTGCAGCGGCCCCTTCGCGCGGCGCTTTTGCAATTCATCGACCAGCCCGGCGTAGTCGCTCGCGCCGTAGCGGGCGAAGAGCTCGCTCAGCGGGTTGGACTTGCGGTAGGGCGAGAAGCCGAGATCCGCGAGCATGACGTCGAGATATTGTTGATAGCGGGTGCTGACCGCACACGAGCGCGAGGGCTCGAAGTTGACGTTGGCGCGCTTCCATTCGCGAATGTTCGCGATCGCGTCGAGCATGACCTCGGTGCTGGGCAGCTCGAGCTCGCCCCGCAGCATCGCGCTGAGCCACAAGCTCGCGACCTCGACGCTCGGCACGTGCAAGAAGCCGTGGTTGTAGCCGGCGAAGGCCATCCGCGGGATCCGGGGATCGAGCAGGTGGCGGTAGAGCTGGGCGCCGTCGTGCTCATGCTCGAGCAGGTCGCGGTAGCGCTGCGGCAAGAAGGGGAACACGGGCGAGCCCGAGCCGAGCGCGAGCACGATGATCTCGGCCGGCAGCTCGCTCGGTGGTGGCTCCGCGTTCTCGCCCGCGGGTCCGAGCCGCAAGCCGGTCTCGTCGAAGCCCTTCAGCTCGGCGACGATCGGCTCGATCTTGCCTTCGGCGATCAGGCGAAAGTAATTGCGTGGCGCGACCGCGGCGGCCGAGCGCATGTCGACGACCAAGCCGTGGCGCGGTCGCAGCCGAGCCAGTCGGGCGCGGGCCGAGGCGTCGGCCGGCTTGGCGTCGCGCCGATGCTGAAGCCACATCGCCTCGGCGATCATCGTCCAGAACCCGCGGACCAGCGGCGCGAGCTTGGCATGCAAGAAGCGCTCGGGCGCGCTCGGAGGCGCCCAGCTGGGGATCATCACCGAGCCGAAGCGGGTGAAGAGGGCGAAGGTCATGTGGACCCCGAAGAGGTAGAGCGGGATCAGCCAACGCGGGGTTCGGAACACGTGCTGGACCGAGCTCGCGCCAGCCTCGGCCGCCATCGTGGCCAGGTCGACCGCCGTCTTGCCGAGCCCGACCACCGCGACCCGGCGGCCCGCGAAGATCTGCGGATCGTCGATGTCCTGCTCGGTCACGATCTGCCCGCGGTAGCGATCGCGGCCGGGCAGCTGCTCCCACGCCGGGCTCTTGGGCTGCGTGTACTGACCGACCGCGACCAGCACGAACTCGAACTCGTGCGTGAACTCGCCGGTCGGGCCGCGCCCTTGGACCCGCCAACCGGCCTGGCCCTCGAGCTCGTCGAGCCGCTCGACCGCGTGCCCGAGCCGAAGGTCGAGGCCAAAGTGTTCGATCGCGGCCAGCAGGTAGCGACGGATTTGCTCGGCCCGCGGGTGAAAGTCGGGCTCGAAGGGCCAGGGAAAATCGGCGAGATGGTACTGAGGAGCGGTGTTTTGCAGGGTCACGTTGGGGTAGGTCCGCGCCCAGACCCCGCCCGGCTCGGCTTCGCGCTCGAACACGACCACCTCGTGGCCCTCGCGTTGGAGCACCGCGGCCGCAGCGATGCCCGAGATGCCCGATCCGATCACGGCGATTCGCATGGACACCGAGTCTAGTCAGTTCCGCCAAGGTGCGATATGAATCGTGTCCCCATGGCCAAGCTCCACTCTGCGCTGCTCGCTTTCTTCACCATGATTCTGCTCGTGACCGGCTGTTCGAAGACGGTCGAGGGCGAGTCGCAAAAGTGGGACGCCAACGTCACCAAGGTCAACGGGCTCGGGGCCAAGTATCCCGGCATGAAGCCGGCCCTCGACGCTCGGCTCACGGCGGCCAAGACCACCTACGATTCGGCGGCCAGCCTCGAGGAGAAGGCCAAGATCGAAGCCATGGCCGCGGCCAACACCGCGTTGATGGGCGGCTTCGTGACCAAGCTCGACGGCGTCGAGGGGAGCCTCGCCAAGCTGCGCGAGTCGAGGGTCGCCGCCGCCTCGATGGCCGGCGACGAGTCGAGCCGGCTCGCGGCCAAGCTCGCGGCCGAGGACGCACAAAAGACGATCGAGCGGGTCGAGAAGACGCTCAAGGACGGGGCCAAGGACGAGGCCTCCGCCACCGCGATCGTCGACAAGGTCACGACCGACATCGCAACCTCGCAAAAGGCCGTCGACAAGGTGCTCGAGGGCGACAAGAAGAAGGCCGACGCCAAGGACGCCGACAAGGCCGCGACCGATGCCGCGGCGGCCAAGGCCGACGCGGACAAGGCCGCCGCCGTCGCCGACTGGACCTGCGAGTTCTGCGACGCCAAGAACAAGCACGACGCGACCACCTGCTCGTCCTGCGGCGCGCCCAAGCCCGCTGCCAAGTAGCGGACCCGCGCGTGCGCGACGAATCGACCCGCGTGACCTTCGGTCCCGCGGGTCGATTTGCTTGCGTCGCCGCCGGCTCGGGCGCAAACCAGGGCCATGCACGTGATCGCGGACATCTGTGTCATCCCCACGACCGGCGAGCTGAGCCTGCGCGAGCCCATCGCTCGAGCCCACGCGATCCTCCGAGCCAGCGGCCTGCCGGTCACGCTGCACGCGTGGGGCACCAACGTCGAGGGCCCGATCGAGCGCGTGCTCGCGCTGATCGAGGCGCTTCACCGCGAGCTGCACGAGAGCGGGGTGCCGCGGGTGTCGACGATGATCAAGCTCGGCTCGCGGACCGACAAGACCCAGCACATGCAAGACAAGCTCGACGCGGTCGAGTCGCTGCTGGCGAGCGAGGGCGAGACCCCGTGATCGGCCAGACGCTGCTGGGCCGCTACAGGGTCGAGGCGCGGATCGGCGAGGGTGGAATGGGCACGGTCTATCGCGCCGTGGACGAGCGCGGCATGCCGGTCGCCGTCAAGCGCCTCCACGGCGAGATCGGGAGCTCGCCGAACCTGAGCGCCCGCTTCGAACGCGAGGCCCAGGCCCAATCCATGCTGGCGCACCCGAACATCGCGGCGCTGCACGCCTTTGGGGTGAGCGAGGCGGGCGAGATGTTCTTCGTGATGGAGTACGTGGCTGGGCACGACCTGGCGACGGAGCTCGAGCAGGGCCCGCTGGCGCCCGCGCGAGCGCTCGCGTTCACGCGCCAGCTGCTGGGCGCGCTTCATCATGCCCACCAGTTCGGGCTGGTCCACCGCGATCTCAAGCCCGAGAACGTGCTCGTGTCCTCGACCGCCGCGGGCGAGCAGATCAAGATCATCGACTTTGGCTTGGTCAAGATGGTCGGCGACGTGCTCGGTGCCGAAGGCCGGCAGCGCCTGACCGCGACAGGGGTGATCTTCGGAACCCCCGAGTACATGGCGCCCGAGCAGATGCTCGATCAGCCGCTCGACCCACGAACGGACCTCTATGCGGTCGGCATCCTGCTCTTCGAACTACTCACGGGCCGTCGGCCCTTCGAGTCGGAGGAGATCAGCGAGGTCTGGCGGGCGCACCTGAACGCTCCGGTGCCGCGGCTGGCCGACATCGACCCGAGCCTCGACCACGCCGATCTCGACGCGATCTTGCAGGTGCTGCTGGCCAAGCGACCCGAGCAGCGCTTCGAAAGCGCCCTCGCGGCCCGCCGCGCGCTCGAGAGCGTGACGCTCTGACGATCCGGTTCGCGCGATCACGACGAAGCAGCGAGCCGCCGCAAGAGCGCCGGATCGAGCCCGAGTCGACGACAGCGCTCGACGACCCCCTCGAGCCGCCAAGCGCCCCGATCCACCGCACCTCGATGCCGCCGATGCGCCCGAATCAACAGATTCTTCGGCGTATGCTCGCTGTCCACGAACTCCAGCGCTGTCACGGAGTACCCGCAAGCCTCCAGCACCTCGATCCGCAGCGCGTCCGTCAGCAGCTCGCCGAGCCCACGCCGCAGCAGCCCTTGCTCGACCAGCGCCGGGACCAGCAGCTCGCCGAGCGGCGGCTCGAGCTGCCGGGCCAGCTCGGCCTGGCAGCAAGGCACCGCCAGGATCGCGCTCGCGCCCGAGGTGATCGCCAGCGCCAGCGCGGCGTCGGTCGCCGTGTCGCAAGCGTGCAACGCCAAGGCCAGATCGACCGGACCGCCGAGCGCTCGTGTCAGTTGCTCGGCGTCGAGCGCTTCGAGTCGGGTCGCTCGGAACTCGCTGCGATCGCCGAACCCGATCGCCTCGGCGCGCTCGCGGCTGCTCGCGATCACGTCGTCGCGCAGGTCGATGCCCAGCAGCCGCGCGGGCAGCTCGACCAGGCGCAGCGCCTCGAGCAGGACGAAGGCCAAGTAGCTGTTGCCGCAGGCGAGGTCGACGATCCGCAGCGGGTGGGCGGCGTCGATGGTTCGGTTCGCGATGGTTCGGTTCGCGGCCAGCTTCTCCCAAGTTGGCCGACACAGCTCGACGAGGTGGTTGACCTGCTTGTACTTCTTCGCGTTGCGGGCCGAGATCGTCGCGTCGGCGTTCATGATCCCGATCGCCTGCAAGAGCGCGGCGCTGCGATCGGGCCGGAGCACCCGCTGCTTGCCACCCATGATCTTGTCGACCGTCGCGTCGTCGAGCGTGCGGGCCTTGATCTGGCCGTGGCGGGCGTCGAGCTCGAGCCGGCGGCGCTCGTCGATCACGAAGGTCTGCTTGACCCGGCCGGCCGCGGCGGCTTGCTCGGCGTGCCCGAGCAGGTCCGCGAACGCGGCCTCGAACGCCGCCGCGTCGCTCAGCGGCCCCGGGCCCTCGACCACGAGCTCGTCGCGGGTCCCCTCCTCGCTGCGCGGGCTGGCGAACACGGCTCGCTGCCAACCTTGGCCCAGCTGGCGGTGCAGGCGGGCGCGTACGTGGCCAGACAGCTTGCGGACGGATTTGCTCACGCAGGCTAGCTACCGCGGATCGCGGAGCTCGGCAAAATCGTCCGGTCCGACGAGGGTGCGGACTGAGGTAGCATCTGCGCCATGAGCAAGACGCCCTTTCGGCGGATCCTGGTCCCCATCGACTTCACCGAGGAGGCCGACGTCGCGCTCCACTCGGGCTTCGAGGCCGAGCTCGAGGGCGGCAAGGTCGGCGTCGCCGCGGCCAGCATCAAGTCGCTCGAGCTCGCGGCCGGGATCATCGACGAGGGCGGCGAGCTGCGGCTGGTCCACGCCACGCCGACCTACGAGTCGGCCCGGATCTACAACAACGGCCTGGGCATCCTCGGCGCCAGCACGGTCGACGAGATCCACCTGGCTGCGCGCAAGGCCTCGATCGACGCGCTCGAGCAGCTCACCGCTCGCTTCGCCAGCCACGTCCAGTGCAGCTTCGCGGTCCGCCCGGGCATCGCCGTCGAGACCATCCTCGCCGAGGCCATCGCCTTCGACGCCGAGCTGATCGTCGTCGCCGCGAGCGGGCGCAGCCGAGTCTCGCGCTTCTTCTTGGGCAGCACCGCCGACCGAGTGATCCGCGAGGCCTCGTGCCCCGTGCTGGTCGTGCCGCCGACGGTCACCGAGGGCTGACTTCGCCGGCCGCTCAGACGCTCGCCGCGAACAAGGCGTCGAGCGCCGCGCTCAGTTCGTCGTGGCCACCGAAGATCCACCCGTCTTGCTCCGCAGGCGTCTCGCGCTCGCGGAACTCGTAGATCGCACCCGGGTTGGCGCCGGCGACTGGCGTGAACCCGGCGGTGGAGCGGATCACGTTGCCTGGACGATTGTCGGGGCCAGCCAGCGGTGGCGCGCCCTGATACTGATCGTCGCCCGCGGCGCTCGTGTCGGTATAGGCGTTCGCCGCCCGGCCGATCCACGTCGACAAGGTCGCTCCATTGGCGCCGAGGACGACGTCCTTGATGTCGGCGACGGCTTGAGCGTTGGCCAAGCGCGGCGGGTTGGCGTTCATCGCCTGCCGTGCGGCGATCATCGCCGGGATCCGAGCATCGGCGGCGCCGATGGCCGCGAAGGCTTCGTCGACTCGGAGCGCCCCGGCGTCCGCCTGCGCGTGCACGAGCGCGGCGTCGGCCGCCGCGGTCCGATTGATCTCGGCTCGCAGCAGGACCATGTTGGCCGCGTTGACGACGGCACCCGCCACCGTCTTGGTGTACTCGTCCCGTCGTGACTTCGGGAAGAAGCGCTGGAGGTTCTTCTCTTGCGCCTGCCCGAGTCGGGCGGCGTAGCGAACCATCGTCGTCGTCAGCGCGTCGTTGATGACCATGAGCTTGATCAGCGCGACCTGGTTGGCGCTGAGGACCTGCGCGCCCGTGACCGCGTCGGTGATCGCCACCGAGGTCCCGACCAAGAGCTGCAGCAGCGCGTCGGCCTGCGAGAAGCTCGTGGTGCCGAGGCGATCGGCGGCCTGGAGCTGCTCGCTCTCGGTCCCCGCGACCCGGGGGACGTCCTCGTCCTGCGCGACCTTGGTCCCGCGCAGGAACTTCGAGAGGTTGAGCTTGTTGATTCGACGAATCGTGTCGAGGTTGGTGTATTGAGCGGTGATCTGCGCCTTGCCCTTGGACGTGCCGGGCACGTAGGTGAACACGCCCTGGGGATCGGGCGCGGTGTGCAAGGTCGCGATGTTGCCGGGGACCATCGCCACGAGCCGACCCGGATTCGCGTTCTCGAGCGCGGTCACGTTCTCGGCCAGCGCGCTGCGCATCGTGAACATCTGGGCGATGTCGTTCTCGAGGTTGTCGTGCATCACGTCCGCGGCGACGTCGGCTCCATGCCGAGCGATGACCCACTCGGCGCTGCGCACGTCGTTGGTCAGCTTGACGTGGCCGCTGTCCAACAAGGTCCGGTCGACGTTTCGCAGAGCTCCGAGCGCGGCCGCGTTCGCGACCACGAAGGCCGAGACGTCCGAGCCCTCGATGTCCCACCGCTGCGAACGATTGACCGCCGCGGCGCCGAGCGCCGGGACCCGATACGAGCGCAGCCGGGCGGGATCGTCCTCGGTGAATTCGAGCCCACCGCGGACCATCTGCGCGACCGAAGCGACCCGCTCGATCGGCCGGAGGCTCGCGGGCCGTGGGCTGGGTCGCTCGGCCCGCTCGGCCATCACGTCGGCTTCGTGCTCGAGCGAGCGGTCTTCGTTCACGGCGACGCCCGACTTCATCTGTCGCTGGGCGCAGACTCGTCCTTGCGCCTGCTGGACGACGTGCCAAGCCTCGTGGGCGAGGTGTCGATCTTGGCCAGGCCCGAGGTGGATCTGCGTGCCTTGGGTGTAGGCGAGCGCGTGGATCTGCGCGGGCCGACTCGAGCCGAAGTGGACGCGGACCGAGTCGAGCGAGAAGCCCGACATCGCCTCGACGTTGGACTTGAGCTGTGGGGGCAGGCCCGTCGCGCCGCTCGACTCGCTCGACTCGCTCGACTCGCTCGACTCGCCTTTCATGGCGGCGGGCTTCGAAGCCTCCTTGCGCTGCACGATGCTCTGGGCTTCGAACCGAGCCCGCTGCTGACCGCCGCGTTCGCTGGCGTCAATCCGGCTGCGTAGTGCACGACCCCGATCAGCCTCGGGTCCCTCGAGTCGCGCGCCTCGGGGCTGGCTCGAGGTCGGCGAGGAACGTTCGCTGGGAACGCGTTGAACCCGCATGCCTGTCCATACCACGAAACAAACTCGACCGAGACCAGCCCAGCAGCCGCTTCGCTCAGTCGGCGAGCGCCAGGAATACGGCCGTCCGCGGCACGCCGGGCGGCGCAAACACGGCGAACACCCCGGCGGTGTCGACGTCGAAGAGCGCCCCGCCGGGCTCGTCCTGCTCGCGCTCGGGCGCGCGGATCATCGCCGGCAGCTCGTCACGCTCGGTCGCCAACAGGGTCGTTCGCACGCGCTCGTCGGCGCGCAGCTCGGGCGTGAGCGCGGCGATCCGACCCGAGTCGATCCGCAGGAGTCCGATCGACTCGGCCTGGTCGAGCTCGGCGGGTTGCTCGAGCTCGTCGTCGTGACTGAGCACGACGAAGTGCACAGTGTCCTTGCCGGCCTCGCGGGCGACCAAGGCTTGCCAGCCGCCAGGTTTGATCGCGAGCTCGAGGTCCATGCGCAGGCTGCCGCGCTGCATGCCGGTGAAGCGTGGGTCGAGCCACTCGACGTCGCAGAGCAGCAGCCGGCCCTCGCTGTGAAAGCTGCCGACGTGATCGAAGACCAGCTCGCTCACAGACCCTCGACCTCGCTCGGCTTGGCCGAGACCGAGCGACCGCCGTCGCCGAGCTGGCCGCGATCGTTGGCGCCCCAGCAGGCGATCTCGCCCGAGCGGAGCCGGGCGCACGAGTGGTCGCGGCCGAGCGCGAGCTGGGCGACGTCGAGGCCCTGCACGCCCGCGCGAGGCGTGGTCGCGCTGGCGCCATCGAAGCCACCTTGCCCGGCCGCGTTGTCGCCCCAGCATGCGACGCGGTTGGGCATCGCCGCGCAGGCGTGGCCGAGGCCGACGTCGAGCGCGGCGACGCTCGCGAGGTCGGCGACCGGCACCCGCGAGGTCCAGATGTTGCTCGCGGTCCCGCTGCCGAGCTGGCCGAGATCGTTGCGTCCCCAGCAGACCGCCTTGCCGTCGCGCTTGAGCGCGCAGGTGTGGTCGGGGCCAGCGGCGATCGCCGACGCGTCGTCGACCTTGGTGACGACGACCGGCACGTTGGCGGGGACCTTGAGCTGCGCGGCGCCGGCCGAGTTGCCGAGCTGACCTTGGCTGTTGCTGCCCCAACACGCGATCGAACCACTGCTGCGCAGCGCACAGGTGTGCGCCCGCCCGGAGGTCAACGCGATCGCGTCGCCGACGTTCGCGACCTTGCCCCCGCGACTCCCGGCCCCGTCGCCGAGCTGGCCCTCGGAGTCGCTGCCCCAACACTGCACGGCGCCGCCTTGCACGATCGCGCAGGCATGGCCCTCGCCGATCGTGAGCGCGATCGCCTTGTCGACCTTCGCGGCCGGGAGCGGCTTGAAGCTCGGCGAGCCCGCGGGTCGGCCGAGCTGGCCTTGATCGTTGGCGCCCCAGCACACGACCACGCCGGCCTTGCGCGCGACGCAGACCTGCGCCTGCCCGACCGCCATCGCGACCGCGTCGTCGATGCCCTCGACCGCCGCGGGTCCGGGTCGATCGACCGAGTTGCCGCTGCCGAGCTGGCCCAGGTCGTTGCGACCCCAGCACCAGACCTCGCCCGACTTGCGCAGCGCACAGGCGAAGCCCTCGCCCGCGTCGATGCTCAGCGCGTCGTCGACGTTGCTGACCTGGCGCGGCCCGACCGGATCGACCTGCGCGCCCTCGGGATCACCATGGCCGAGCGCACCGCC
>JAMHUH010000760.1:0-1973 GCA_035904925.1 Nannocystaceae bacterium | reverse complement strand
ACTCCATGCCCTACCTCCAATACCCGGGCCCCGACGGCAAGCTCGTCCAGCTCCCCCTCGTCCGCCGACTGACCACGATCGGCTCCTCGCCCGAGTGCGACGTCGTCATCCAAGGCTTCGAGGTCGCGGCCTCGCACGCGACCCTCAGCCGCGAGCCCGGCCGCTTTCGGCTCGAGTCGACGGCCCGCGCCAACCCCTTCTTCGTCGGCGGCAAGAAGACCCGCAGCCACGATCTTCGCCACGGCGACATCTTCGTGATCGGCGAGGTCGAGCTGAGCTTCTCGACCCTCGAGGTCGTGCAAGAGCGCTCCGACGACCACGCCCTGACCGAGCTGCAGCTCGGCGCGATGCGGCGACTCCAAGAGTTCAGCCGGCTCTTGACCGATCCCGGCGACCTCGACGGCCTCCTCGACGAGCTGATCGATCAAGTCGTCGGCCTGACCAAGGCCAGCAAGGGCTTCTTGGTCCTCGCCGGCGATCCGCCCGAGCAGCACAAATACGTGATCCGGGTCGCCCGCAACCTCGAGCGCCAGCCGGTCGACGACCCCGAGGCGCTGCTCTCCGACGACATCATTCGCGAGGTCATCACCAGCCGCAAGCCGGCGATCATCTCCGACGCGCTCCACGACACCCGCTTTCAGACCAGCCTCTCGGTCATCAACCTGCGCCTCTCGAGCGTCATGTGCGTGCCGCTCTTGGTCCGCGGCGAGCTGCTCGGGCTGATCTACGTCGGCAACAACGACGTCATCGACCTCTTCGACACCGATCAGCTCGAGATGCTGACGGTCTTCGCCAGCCAGGCCGCGCTCTTCGTCAAGAACGCCAAGCTGCTCAACGAGCTGCGCAGCGAGAAGAGCGAGCTGAACGAGCGGCTCGAGAACTTCAAGTTCGGCTCGATCATCGGCGCCTGCCCGCAGATGATCGAGGTCTACAAGCGGGTCGAGAAGGTCGCGACCACCGACATCACCGTGCTGATCACCGGCGAGACCGGGACCGGCAAAGAGCTGATCGCCCACGAGATCCACGACCGCTCGCCCCGGGCCAAAGGTCCCTTCGTGACCGTCAACTGCGGGGCGATCCCCGAGAACCTGATCGAGTCCGAGCTCTTCGGCCACGTGAAGGGCTCGTTCACCGGCGCGGTCGCCAACCAGATCGGCAAGTTCCAGGCGGCCGACGGCGGCACCATCTTCCTCGACGAGATCGGCGAGATGCCGCTCTCCTTGCAGGTCAAGCTGCTGCGGGTCTTGCAAGAGCGGCAGATCCAGCGGGTCGGCGAGAGCAAGACCATGCCGATCGACGTGCGCGTGGTCGCGGCGACCAACCGCGAGCTGCGCCGCGAGGTCGAGCAAGGCAACTTCCGCGAGGACCTCTACTTCCGGCTCAACGTGATCGGCATCGAGCTGCCGCCGCTGCGCGAGCGCGGCCACGACGTGGTCCTGATCGCCCGCTACCTGATCGCCCGCTACACCAAGGAATTCGGCAACCGCTTCGACTCGCAGACCTGCTTCGACGAGACCGGGATCCGGGCGATGCTGACCTTCTCGTGGCCGGGCAACATCCGCCAGCTCGAGAACCACCTCAAGAAGGCGATGGTCCTGGCCGAGGGCCCGCGGATCGGCGCCGCCGATCTCGACCTCGATCTCCCGGTCGGGGCCGACTCGGTCGAGTCGATCCTGCCGCTGACCGAGGCCCGCGAGCTGTGGCAGCGCGAGTACATCAACAAGGTGCTCGCGCTCAACAACGGCAACCGGACCAAGACCGCCCGCGACCTCGGCGTCGATCCCCGGACGATCTTTCGCCACCTCGAGAAGCTCGACAAGGAGAAGGTCGAATGATCCGCGCGCGGGCTTGGATCGTGGGTCTGGTGGTCGTCGGCGCGACGACGGCCGCGCTCGCGCTGGCCTGCATCATCCCGGACACCGACATCCAGGTGTTCTCGCTCGACGAGAACGCCAACCCGGTCCGGATCGTCG